>JAJZLP010000001.1 GCA_021803325.1 Actinomycetes bacterium | reverse complement strand
GGAGCCGAAGTTCATGACCGGCAGCATCCCGAGCTTGGAGACGAGCATCGTCACGCTGGTCGACGCGCACACCCGGGCCAGCTCCTCGGCCATGATCGCCTGGGTGACCATGTCGGCGCCGGCACCGCCGTGCTCGGCGGGCATACCCAAGGCGGGCAGCTCCATGGCCGCACATGCGGCGATGGCCTCCGACGGGTAGCGCTGGTCCCGGTCGACGGCGGCCGCGTGCGGAGCGATGCGCTCCTCGGCCAGCTGGCGCACCGCGTCGCGGAACTGCCGGTGCTCGTCGGTGAGGGCGAAGGCGGGGGTGCTGGTCACGCTGCTCATGGCGGTGGAGTCTCCCACCCGATGCCCCGCCGATCGAAATCGGCTCGTACGGAGCGGGACCGGCGCTGCCACCAGCAGGATCGAACCCTGACCGCCGCGGCCACCCGGCCACCCGGCCACCCGCCAGTGGGCCTGGTCGCCTCCCCCGGGCAGTCATTCGGCCCGGCGCAGGCGGTCAGGCACAGGGGGTCAGGCGCAGGCGATCAGCCCGTCCCAGGCGGTCAGGCGGTCGCCGCCACCACGGCATCCGCCACGAACAGGTCCCGCCACTGCCCCAGGCGTCCCCGGATCTCGTCGGGGGTGAGCCGCAGCGTGCTGTCTGGCACCATGTCGACCAGCCGGCGGCGGTCGTGGGCGTCGTGGGCCACCGACCGGAAGCGAGGCACCCGCCATGCCACCAGGTCGCTGGGCGCGCTGCCGAGGAACCCGAACAGCACCAGCCCGTGCTCGACGTCCTTGGCGACCGGCGCCCGGCCGAACAGCGCGGCCCGCGCCGCGCCCACCTCGGCAGCGCCGTGCAGCGCGTCGGCCACCGATTCGCCGTCGGCCGTCTGAACCCGCTCCGCGAACATCCGGTCGGCCAGCAGCAGGGCGTAGCCCTGGTCCGGTCCGGGCGTGCCGAACTCGGCGCGCCGGGGGCTGGGTCCCCCCCGACGGTCGGCGGGCCGGTCCGCTCGCCAGTCGCGCGGCGGGTGGGCCCGGTAGGCGGGCCGGACCTGGTCGGCCTCGACGATGGGCACGTAGCTCGGCTGGGTCATGGCTCCTCGCTGGCAGGTTGCGCCGGGGTCTGGCCGCCCCGCACGCCGGCGGCCGCCGGTCCCGCCGGCGAGCTGCCGCTGTGCAGGAGACCGTAGACCACGGCGTCGCACAGCGCCTGCCACGATGCCTCGATCACGTTCTCCGACACGCCGATGGTGGTCCACGTCCGCTCCCCGTCGGTGGAGTCGATCAGCACCCGGGTGACCGCGGCGGTGCCCACGCCGGTGTCGAGCACCCGCACCCTGAAGTCGGTGAGGTGCACGGTCCGCAACGCCGGGAACGCCGGTTCCACCGCCCGGCGCAGGGCGCCGTCGAGGGCGTGGACCGGACCGTTGCCTTCGGCTGTGGCCAGCACCCGCTCCCCGCCAACCAGGACTTTCACCGTGGCCTCGGTGGTCTCCGCCAGAGACGGCTCGGTGAGCGCCGGGGCCACGGCACCCGCCGGGCGGCGGTCATGCTCGGCGATGACCCGGTACGACTCCAGCGCAAAGAAGCCCTGCTCCCAGCCGGTCGCCCGGCGAAGGAGCAGTTCGAGTGAGGCGTCGGCCACCTCGAAGTGGTACCCGCGGTGCTCGAGCGTCTTGAGCGCGTCGAGGACGTGGCCCACCGCTTCGGAGCCGAGCTCGAGGCCCAGCTCGGCGGCCTTCAAGGCGAGGGTGGACCGTCCGGCCATCTCGGAGACGACGAAGCGGGTGCCGTTGCCCACCGAGTCCGGCGGAACGTGCTCGTAGGCGTCCCGGCGGCGGGCGATGGCGCTGGCGTGCAGGCCCGCTTTGTGAGCGAAGGCGGCCGCACCCACGTACGGCTGCTGGGGGTTCGGCGCGATGTTGACGAGCTCGGCGATGTGGTGCGCCACCGGCGTGAGCCGCTCGAGGCGCTCGGCAGGGATGGTCCGCACGTTCAGCTTCAACGACAGGTTGGGGATGGTGGCAGCCAGATCGGCGTTCCCGGCGCGCTCGCCGTAGCCGTTGACGCAACCCTGGACGTGGGTGGCACCCATGCGGACCGCAGCGAGGGAATTCGCCACCGCGCACCCCGAGTCGTTGTGGAAGTGGACGCCGATCTGCCGGTCGAAGCCGGACACCACCTCGCCGACGATCCGCTCCACCTCGTGCGGCAGCGTGCCCCCGTTGGTGTCGCACAGCACCAAGGTCTCCGCCCCCGCACCCGCGGCAGCTTCGAGGACCCGCCACGAGAATTCGGGGTTGGCCCTGTAGCCGTCGAAGAAGTGCTCGGCGTCGAAGAACACCCGCAGCCCGTTCGAGCGGAGGAACTCCACGGACTCGGCCGCCATGGCCAGCGCCTCGTCGAGCGAGGTGCGCAGCGCCTCGGTGACGTGGACCTCCGAGGCCTTGGCCACGATGCACACCGCCTCGGTCCCCGCCTTCACCAGGTGGCGCAGCACCTCGTCGTCCTCGGGCCGCACCCCGGCCCGCCGGGTCGAGCCGAACGCGACCAGCGTGGCCGTCGACAGCCGCAGCTCGCCGGCCGCCCGGGCGAAGAACTCCTCGTCCTTCGGGTTCGCGCCCGGCCAGCCCCCCTCGATGAAGGCGACCCCGAGGTGGTCGAGCTGCTCCGCCACCCGCAGCTTGTCGTCGACGGTGAGCGACAGGCCCTCCTGCTGCGAGCCGTCACGCAAGGTGGTGTCGAAGATGTCGACCGCCCCGGGGATCGGCGGCATCTCGAAGTCGTGCGACCCAGCCCCGTGGCCGTGGCCCGCGACCCGCCGGCCCTGTCCCGTCCCGCGCCCGCCGCCCGCGGCGTCGGCACTCCCATGGTCGGCACTCCCATGGTCGGCACTGTCGTAGCCGGGGCTCTCGTGGCCGGACCTGTCGTGGCCCGCGTGCTCGTGGCCGGTGCTGCCGTGGCCGGCGTCTGTGTGGCCGTCGTCCGCGTGGCCGGCGTCTGTGTGGCCGGCACTGCCGCCGGCGTTACTCGACATGCTCGAGCCAGTCCTTGTACCGGTCGACTTCGCCGCGCACGGCGGCGAAGTAGGTCTGCTGGATCCGGGTGGTGACGGGCCCGGGCCGGCCGTCGCCCACGACCCGGTCGTCGACCTCGCGGATCGGGACCACCTCGGCCGCGGTGCCCGTGAGGAACGCCTCGTCGGCGGTGTACAGGTCGGTGCGGACCATCGCCTGGTGCACCACGTCGACGCCGAGGTCGCCGGCGATGGTCTCGACCGACCGGAGCGTGATCCCGGCCAGGGCGCCGGCGTCGGACACCGGCGGGGTGATCAGCCTGCCGTCGCTCACGATGAAGATGTTCTCCCCGGAGCACTCCGACACCCGGCCGTCAGGTGCGAGGAGCAGCGCCTCGTCGTACCCCGCCTTGAGCGCTTCCACCTTGGCCAGCGACGAGTTCAGGTACATCCCGGTGCTCTTGGCCGCGGTGGGGACCGCGTTCGGGTCGTGTCGCTGCCACGACGACACCTTCAGCCGGATCCCGTTGGCGACGCCGTCGTCACCCAGGTAGGTGCCCCACGGCCACGCCGCGATGGACACGTTGACCGGGCACGGCAGCGGGTTCAGGCCCATCTCGCCGTAGCCGAGGTAGATGAGCGGCCTGATGTAGCAGCCCTGGTCCAGGCCGTTGGCGCGGACCAGGTCCTTCGTCGCCGCCACCAGCTCGTCACTTCCGTACGGGCAGTCGAGCATCAAGATCTTGGCCGAGGCCAGCAGGCGGTCGATGTGCTCGGTCAGCCGGAACACGGCCACACCCGACGACGTCGGGTAGGCGCGGATCCCCTCGAAGACCCCGGTCCCGTAGTGCAGGGTGTGGGTGAGCACGTGGACTGTGGCCTGGTCCCACGGGACGAGCTCCCCGTCCATCCAGATGGTGTCGGTGGGCGTGATAGGCACCGGTCAGACCCTTTCGGCGATGGCGTCGCCCACGGCGACGGTGGAGGGGAACGGGGTGCCGGGCTGGTGCCCGGCGGTGTAGTCGGTGACGGCCTTGGTGACCCGGGCGGCAGCGTCGTCCTCGCCGAGATGCTCGAGCATCAGTGCGGCAGAGCGGATGGCAGCCAGCGGGTTCGCCCGCCCGGTACCGGCAATGTCGTGGGCGGCGCCGTGCACCGGCTCGAACATCGACGGGCCGGTGCGGGCCGGGTTGAGGTTGGCCGAGGCGGCGTAGCCGATGCCGCCGGTGACGGCCCCGGCCAGGTCCGTCAGGATGTCGCCGAACAGGTTGTCGGTGACGATCACGTCGTAGCGCGTGGCCTGCTCGACCATGTAGATGCAGGCCGCATCCACGTGGTTGTAGTCGCGGGTGACGTCGGGGAAGTCGGCGCCGGCCTCGTCGACGGCGCGCTGCCACAGGTCGCCGGCGAAGGTCAGCACGTTCGTCTTGTGGACGAGCGTCAGATGGTGGCGGTCCCGGCGTTGGGCCAGCTCCAGCGCGAACCGGGCGCAGCGCTCGGCGCCCATGCGGGTGTTGACCGACCCTTGGGTGGCGATCTCGTGGGGCGTGCCCTTGCGCAGGAAGCCACCCTCTCCGGCATAGGTGCCCTCGGTGTTCTCGCGGACCACGACGAAGTCGGCGCCGGCTGCCACCGACCCCGGCGCCGCGGTGAACGGACGCAGGTTGACATACAGGTCCAGCGCAAAGCGCAGCCGCAGCAGCAGGCCCCGCTCGAGCAGGCCGGACGGCACCTCGGTCGACCCCACCGGCGGACCGATGGCACCGAGCAGGATCGCGTCGAAGCCCTGCAGCTCGTCAAGGGTGGCGTCGGGCAGCACCTCGCCGCTGCGCAGGTAGTGAGCCGCGCCCAGCTCGACGGGGACGGTGTCGAGGTGGACCCCAGCGGCAGCCACCACCTTCAGGGCCTCGGCCACCACTTCCGGTCCGATGCCGTCGCCGCCGATGACAGCTACGCGGTGGCTGGATGCTCTGCTCACTGGTTGCTCCTGGTCGATGGGGTGGTCTCGACGTCCGGGCCGAAAGCCCGGGTCGGAAGCCCGGGATGTCGCTGCGGTCGGCTGCGAACCGACCGCCCAGCACCGCTCGTCGCACAATTGAAAAACCGCCCACCTCGGTGGACGGTCGGACAGGCACGCACCGGGTCGGGTGCGTGCCTACACGATGACGGTTACGCCGAAGACCTGGCTGTTCACGCCACCCAGTCTGGCGCGCCCGTACGTCCTCGTCAACCCACCCGACAGCCCTTGGCCGGGCCGGCACCTGCAGAAGCAGGCCGCCAGCCCCGGCCCGGCGCACCACCAACCTCCAGCACCACCAACCTCCAGCACCACCAACCTCCAGCACCACCAACCTCCAGCACCACCAACCTCCAGCACCACCCACCTCCAGCACCACCAACCTCCAGCACCACCAACCTCCAGCACCACCAACCTCCAGCACCACCAACCTCCAGCACCACCAACCTCCAGCACCGCCCACCTCCAGCACCACCAACCTCGACCAGTGCACGCCCCGACCAGCGCCAACCTCGACCAGTGCCCGCCCCGACCAGTGCCCGCCCCGACGGGCGGTAGCCTCGTGTCGTGACCGACGAGCCCACGCAACTCACCCGGGCCACCTACGAGCGCCTGCAGGCAGAGCTCGAGGACCTGACCACCCGCGGACGTGTCGAGATCGCCCGTGCCATCGAGGCGGCCCGTGCGCTCGGCGACCTGTCGGAGAACGGCGACTACCACGCGGCGAAGGACCAGCAGGGCAAGATGGAGGCTCGCGTCCGCCTGATCGAGGCGACCCTGGCACGCGCCCAACTGGTCGACGAGCAGGCCACAGCCTCCGCCGACACGGTGGTGACCGGCACGGTCGTCACCATCCGCTACGAAGGCGACGACGACGTGGAGCGGTTCCTCGTCGGGTCGATCGAGGAGCGCACCGAGGGCGTGGGCGTGGTGTCGCCCGGGTCGCCGCTCGGCCAAGCCCTGCTCGGGCGGGGGGCGGGCGACAGCGTCGAGTACGAGGCGCCCGGCGGCGTGCTGCGGGTGGAGATCGTGGCGGTGGGAAGGTGACCGCCGTCGGCGCCGCATCCGGGCCCCGCACTCTGGCCGACAAGGTCTGGGACCGCCATCTGGTTCGCAGCGCCCCTGGCGAGCCGGACCTGTTGTTCATCGACCTGCACCTCGTCCACGAGGTGACGTCCCCACAGGCGTTCGACGGGCTGCGCCTGGCCGGCCGGTCGGTGCGCCACCCGGAGCTGACGGTGGCGACGGCGGACCACAACGTGCCGACCACCGACATCGACCAACCGGTGGCCGACCCGATCTCGGCCCGGCAGCTCCAGGTGCTGACGGCGAACTGCGCCGAGCTCGGCATCACCTGCTATCCCATGGGCCACGCCGACCAGGGCATCGTCCACGTGATCGGGCCCGAGCAAGGCCTGTCGCAGCCGGGCATGACCATCGTGTGCGGCGACAGCCACACCTCCACCCACGGGGCGTTCGGCGCCCTGGCGTTCGGCATCGGGACGTCGGAGGTCGAGCACGTGCTCGCCACCCAGACCCTCCCCCAGCAGCGTCCGGCCACCATGGCGGTGGAGGTCGACGGCGAGCTGCCCGTCGGCGTGACCGCCAAGGACCTGGTGCTGGCCATCATCGGCCGGCTCGGCACCGGCGGCGGCATCGGCCACGTCATCGAGTACCGCGGCAGCGCCGTCCGGTCCCTGTCGATGGAAGGCCGGATGACGGTGTGCAACATGTCGATCGAGGCCGGCGCACGCGCCGGCATGGTGGCTCCCGACGACGTCACCTTCGCCTACCTGCAGGGACGGCGCCACGCCCCGGCCGGCGCGGCGTGGGAGCAGGCGCTCGACGAGTGGCGGTCGCTCGTGACCGACGAGGGCGCCACCTTCGACCGCACCCTGACCATCGAGGCGGCCGGCCTTCGCCCGCATGTCACCTGGGGCACCAACCCGGGCCAGGTCGCCCCCATCGACGCGACGGTCCCCGATCCCGACACCTTCGAGGACGCTGCGGGCCGCGAGAGCGCTGCCCGCGCCCTGGAGTACATGGGTCTGCGCGCGGGCACTCCCCTGCGCGAGGTCGCCGTCGACACCGTGTTCATCGGGTCGTGCACCAACAGCCGGATCGAGGACCTGCGGGCTGCGGCCGAGGTGCTCCGGGGCCGCCACGTTCACCAGGGCATGCGGGCGCTGGTCGTGCCTGGATCGCACCGGGTGAAGACCCAGGCCGAGGCCGAGGGGCTCGACGCCGTGTTCCGGGCCGCCGGGTTCGACTGGCGCGAGCCGGGCTGCTCGATGTGCCTGGCGATGAACCCGGACAAGCTCAGCCCCGGCGAGCGGTGCGCTTCGACCTCCAACCGGAACTTCGAGGGCCGCCAGGGCCGCGGCGGGCGCACCCACCTGGTGTCGCCGGCGGTCGCGGCGGCAACCGCCGTGGCCGGGCACTTCGCCGCGCCCGAGGACCTGTCATGAGGCCGACGCTGGTCGCCGACGGCGACGGCCCGTCCCGCGGGCGCCGCCCGGTCCGACGCCCCGGTCCTGGTGGTCCCGCCGTGCGGCCCACCTCTGCTCCTGGCCGGGCCAGCTGGGGGGCCGACGACCGCAGGTCCGACGATCACAGGGAGGTGCCGTGGAACCCGTACGCATCGTGACCGGCCGGGCGGTGCCGATCGACCGCTCCGACATCGACACCGACCAGATCATCCCATCCGACTGGCTGAAGCGGGTGGAGCGCTCCGGGTTCGGCGCCGGGCTGTTCTCCGAGTGGCGTGACGACCGCGACTTCGTGCTGAACCAGCCCGAGCACGCCGGGGCGACGATCCTGGTGGCCGGGCCCAACTTCGGCACCGGATCGTCGCGCGAGCACGCGGTGTGGGCGCTCATGGACTACGGCTTCACTGCTGTGGTGTCCTCGCGCTTCGCCGACATCTTCCGGAACAACTGCACCAAGCAGGGCCTGCTCCCCGTCCAGGTCGACGAGGCACTCGACCGGGCGCTGCTGCAGGCGGTGGCCGACGACCCCTCCCTCGAGATCACCATCGACGTCGCCCGCGGCACCATCGAGGCCCCCGCCGCCGGACTGTCAGGGACCTTCCCCCTCGACGAGTTCACCCGCGAACGCCTGCTCAACGGCTGGGACGACATCGGCCTCACCTTGCGCCACGAGGACGACATCGCCGCCTACGAGCGATCCCGGCCCGGCTGGCTGCCCAAAACAACCGCCAGCTGAGCCTGCGAGCCGGCAGGACCCGCACGGTCGGCAGCACCGCTGTCGGCGCCCAGAGCAAGACGGCGCTGCTCCCCCGCCGGCACATCCCGGCCGGCGACAGGCTCGCCGGCCTGCTGGCCCTGTCGTCGGCCACCACCTGTTCCGGCGCACGGAACCCCAGGTGAAGGCCGGATCCTGCCGGTCCGGGCTCCCCGGGTTCTCCGGGTTCTCCGAGCCCCCGGACCTCGCTGGTCAGCCGGCGCCGGACACCGTCACCGGGTGCCCCAGCACGCCGGCGTCGTTGACGGCCTGCACCGTCACCGCCGTCGTCCCCGGCGGCACGGACACCGACTGGACGGTCCCGGCATGCCCCTGCGGGGCCAGCCAGCGATGGTCCACCCGGCCCGATCCGAGGCTGAACGCTGCCATGTAGAACCCGACGGTGCCGTCGGTGCCGCGCCCGCCCGGGGCGACGAACGTCAGCTCCCGCTGGCCGACCCGCCACCGCACGGCGCGCGGCACACCGGGCGGCTGGGCGTGGACGCCGTCGTTGCCGGAGTTGTGGAGGTCGTGGTGCCAGCGCGGCCACTGGACGTTCGCCGACGCGGGCCCCGGTGTCGCCCACGCCATCAGGTAGCCCTCGCGGGTCGTGCTCACCAGGTCGACGTGGCCGGTGCCGAACAGATCCCCGGTGGTCGGCGAGAAGAGGTTCCATCCCGGCGTCCACTTGGGAAAGCCGGGCACCACGGCGCCCGTGGCGGTGTAGGCGACGATGGCGTTCGAGTCGCCGCCGTCGACCAGGTCGACGCCCGGCCCGGGCCCCACATCGGCGAACAGGGGAGCGCCCAGGAAGTCGATGCCCTGGCGTGGAGCGGGGAACCCGGGTGACGGGGGTCCCCCGGCAGCCGGGTAGACCACCTCGTGCTCGGAGATCCCGGTCCCGCTGTTCGGCTGCTCCTCGGCTTTCAAGATGGACAGACCGCCGGTCTCCGCCTGGCCAAAGCGCAGGGTGCCGCCCATCCTCCCGAACGCGCCCGAGGTGGTGAACGTGATGGGGACATCAGCCACCGGGCTCCCTGGTGCCGCGTTCAGCCCCGCCAGGATCGTGGCGAATTCCTGCCCGACGACCGCACTGGGAGGCTGCCCTGGTGCCACCGAGGCGTACGCACCGGTCACCTGGCCGGCCCCGTCGACGAGGAACGGCACGCCGAACACGGAGCTGACCTCGACCTCGTCGACCCCGTGGCCCTGCACGTCTGCGGCCACCGGCTGGTCGGCGCCCTCGGTGATGAACTGCTGGGCCGACCCGTAGTACTCCACCAGCCCGGGCAGGCGCACCGGCCACCCGGTGAGCAGCTTCCCCTGGGCATCGAAGGCGAACGTGAAGCCGTAGCCGAGGAGTTGGATGCCGCTGCCCCGGGTCTCGGTGAACTGGCTCCGCTCCACGATGTCGGGGCCCGCCGAGCGCCCGAACAGGTAGGCGACCGTCGGCGTGGCCGCCAGCTCGTGGTCCTGCAGGAGCTGGTAGCCCGGCGGCGGCGACGTTCCAGCCGGCATCTGCACCGTCACCGGCCAGCCGGGCACGTCCCGGCCGCGGGCGTCCCAGGCGTGGATGTCGCCGTCCATGGACGCCTGGACCACGTCGAGGGTGCCGAGCGGGCCCGACAGGTGGACCAGCACCGGCGCGGCGACCACCTCGGGTGCCGGCAACCGCGTGTAGGGATCGGCCGGGCGAGGCACCGGCAACGCGACAGCCGCCCGCACCGCGCTTTTCGGCCAGCCCGGCAGCAGCCGACCGTGGGCGTCGAAGGCGTAGACCTCGCCCGACAGCGTGGTCGCCACGACGTCGAGATGACCGGTGTGCGCCAGGTCGCCGACGGCGACATCGGCGATGATCGGCTGGTGCCCGACGTGGACGCCGGCGGGGTGGTGCAGGGCTGTGCGCACCGGCGCGGTGTACGCCGGAAAGCCTGGCAGCTCACGGCATGTCCGGGGGTTGATGGCGTCGACCGTCCCGTCGGCCGTGCCGAACACGATGTCCTGCTGCCCGGTGCCCTGCAGGTCGACGATGGCGGGCTGGCTCTCCCCCGACGAGCCGATGGCCAGCGGGAAGCACGACGGCCAGCTCGGGTCGTGCACCACGTCGACGGCACGGCGCGACACGCCGGTGAGGCCGGCCGCGTCCGTCGCCACCACCCGCACCGTGACGGCGTACTGCTCGGTGGAGGTCAGCTGCGCGGTCGAGGACAAGGCGAAGGGCGCGCCCCACAACGACCGGGGCACGTCGGCCAGGTCGAGCGTGCCGAGCGTCCCCGAGTACGACCCGGTCGTCTCACCCGACCCGATGGTGAACCACGAGGAGCTCGACGTCTGGGCCCCGAGCGACGCCTGGGTGACCCAGTGCACCGGTCCGCTGCCAGGCGCCGGCAGGATCCGGCCCGCCACCCGGACCGACCGGGAGCGCGTCGGGTCCTCAATCCGGTACCAGTCCGGCGACGTGATCTCGGTCGCCGGGGGGACCTGGCCGGCCGCCACCATCTGCATGGCCCGGTCGAGGTTGGGGACGCCGTACCCGTACTGGACGCTCCACGAGCCCGGCGCCCCGGGCCACAGCAGCGACGTCCCCGTCACCGGCACGCTCGCCGCCCGCATGAGCTGGACCGCCTGGGGCCCCGTCAACGGCTGGCGGATGAGCCCGCTGGCGTACGCCTTGCGGCCCCACGACAGCAGCAGCCCGAACAGCCCGCCCAGCGCCGAGGTGGAGCCCGACGTCGAGGACTGGCCGGGGACCGACACCACGTTGTGCGTGCCCCACGACGTCATGTTCGAGCGGACCCAGGCCGTGCCGGCCGGGTCGGCGACCACGCCGTTGCCGGGCACGACGTGGGGCCAGTACATGCCGCCCTGGTGGTCGGTGGAATCGAAGTCGTTGGACGACTCCACCATGACCACGCCTTTGCGCTCGCAGTACGAGATCACCTGGCGCATGAACGTCGAGTACCCGAGATCTGCGGTGACCGAGTCGATGACCGACGCCCCCGACTCGCATGCGAACAGCCACGCCTGAGCCAGGTCTTGGGTGGGGTCGAGGGATTCCTGGCCGGCCTTCACCGGCATGATGGTGCACTGGGGGCACTGGGCGAGGAGGTTCTGCATCTGCCCGTCGGAGTGCGGGTAGGCCGCGTCCGCAGTAGCCGCGTCGGGGCCGTTGCGAAAGAAGTTCCAGCCCGACACGTCGCAGCGCAGCCCCGTCGCCGGGTCGACCGGTGGTCGGTAGCCGGCACCGCAGAACGTCGCCACCAGGTCCTCGGGGTTGACGTAGCTGGTGCCGTTGGCGCGTGGCACACGAGGGTCGTTGGCCCAGTCCGCCGCGTCGACGGTCCCGGTGTGGAGGATGTCGTAGTCCGCCTCGTCGGTCGAGTACACGGTGTGGCATGGCTCCGTCGCGCCTCCGACGGTCATGACGGCGGTCGCCACGGTCACTCCGACGCACGGAACGGGCAGCTCCCGCCAGTTCACGTAGATGTGGTCGACCAAGCTGGCGGCGACGGGCAGGTGCCAGTTGATCCCGCCTTCGATGTAGGCGACCACGACGTGGGGATCGCCGGTGGTGTACTGCTGGAAGGCAGCGGTCAGGTCGAGGCCCGTCGGCCCGTTGGCGGACACGGGCTGGCCGGTCCCCGCCGTCGCGGTCGCCGCCGCGAGCGACGCCAGCCGACCGCTGGCCGAACCCGCCGCCGACGCGACGGCCTGCGGTGGCGCCATGCCGCGCGCACGGGACGTGTGCTGCGCCGACCCGTCGACGGGCGCGGGCGAGCCCAGGGCGGAGGCCGTCCCCGTGGCGGCGAGCGCGGCCAGGACCAGCACGGCCAGCACCCCGCTGGCACGGCCACGCCGATGGCGCCCACGTCGGCTGGCACAGCGGCCGGACCGAGGCGACCACGCTCGAGGTCCGGTGCCAGAGGTGAGCCGGCGACGCTGGGCTCCGGCCCCCGAGTGCCTGCCGGCTCGGTCGCTGTGGACCGTTCCCCTCCGGCAACCGCCGAGCTCCTCGTCCCCGAACATGGCCTCCCCCTCGGCCCAGCCCCCCGGGCGCCCACGGACCGTGGGGATCATCATCGCACGATCACCGCGCGCCCACAGGATCGCGTTCGGTGGCGCACGAGCGACGCAGGCATGCGGGGCTCCGGCACACCTCGGTCCGGAGCCGGCGCCGTGCAGACAGCGACGCCGCCCCGTTCGATCGGCGTGGGTTCGACGGCGTGGATTCACCCAGCTAGGAGGCCAACTCAGCGGTTCATAAACCCCCCGAGTCGCGGGGGTGCCGGCGCCCGGCGGGCCGACAGCGCCACCACGTCGCCGGCTGCCTGATCAGCGATCCGGCACGCGGCCAGCCGCCGACATGGCGTCGGCCAGCGCAGCGCGGCGCTCGACCATGAACTTCATGGCGTCCGACGGCGCCAGCGGCTTGGCGAAGAGAAAACCCTGGCCGGCGTCGCACTTCTCGGCTCGCAGGCGGTACAGCTGGACCTCGTCCTCGATGCCCTCCGCCAGCGTCGTGAGCCCCAGGGCCTTGCCCAGCTGCACCAGGGCGCGGACCAGCGCGGCACCCTCCGCCGATTCGACCATGCCCATCACAAAGCTCCGGTCGATCTTGAGCACATCGACCGGGAACTGCTGCAGGTACGCCATCGAGGAGTACCCGGTCCCGAAGTCGTCGATGGCGATGCGCACCCCCAACGCCTTCAATTGGCGCAGGCGGTCGGCGATGGCCGCCGGGTCGCGCATCAGCACGGTCTCGGTGATCTCGACCACCAGCTTGTGAGGATCAAGGCCGGAACGGACCAGGGCGCCGCGGACGTCGTTGACCAGGTTGCTGCCTTCGAACTGCCGGCCCGACACGTTGACAGCGACGCTCACCTCGTGGCCCTGGTTGTGCCACTGGCGGACCTGGCGGCACGCCTCGGCCAGGACCCAGCGGCCGACTTCGACGATCATCCCCGACGACTCGAGCACCGGCACGAACTCCACGGGCGGCACGATGCCGCGGGTCGGGTGATGCCAGCGCAGCAGGGCCTCGACGCCGGTGACGCCCATTCCCTCCAGGTCGAAGGTCGGCTGGTACACCAGGAAGAACTGGTTCGCCCGCATGGCCGTGCGCAGCTCGGCTTCGAGGTCGAACCGGTTCACCACGGCGGTGCGCATCTCCGGCCGGAAGACCACGTAGCGGTTGCGCCCGCTCGCCTTCGCCTCGTACAGAGCGATATCAGCGTCGCGCAGGAGGTCGCGCGCCGAGGTCCTGAGGCCGGTGGCCACCCCGATGCTCGCCCCCGCCGCGATGGTGCCCGGCACGCTGGGAAGGCGCACGGGGAGGGCCAGGGCGCTCAGGACCGACTTGGCCAGCTGCTCGGGGTCGTCGACTGGTCCGCCGTCGACGACGACGACGAACTCGTCGCCACCGATGCGCCCGACGGTGGTGGACACGCCCACCATCTCCACCAATCGGCCAGCCATCGCCTGCAGCAGCTCGTCTCCGATGCTGTGCCCGAAGGCGTCGTTCACGTCTTTGAAGCCGTCGAGATCGATGACGAGCAGCGCCAGCGCGGTGGCATGGCCGGCGCGCCCGCGAGCGAGCGCCAGTTCCAGCTCCTCCAGCACCATCGCCCGGTTGGCCAGCCCAGTCAGCGCGTCGTGGCGCGCCTGGTGCTCGAGCTCGCCGGCGGTCTGGGACACCAGCTCGAGTGCCTGCGCGCGCGAGACCGCGAGGACCCGCACCAAGAAGAACAGCAGCAGCACGAGCACGAGCGAGCCGGCCAGGACGATGCCTCCCTGCTCGTTCGGGGTGAGCGCCGCCGGGGACGGGACCGTGATCTGGGCGATCCACCGACCGTCAGCCCCCAGGGTCACCGTTCGGGTCGCAGACGAGGCCGGCGCCAGCCCCGCCTGGGCCAGCGTGACCGGCGTGCCCGTCGAGTTCTGGTAGCTGAGCTTGACTGCCAGCCCGCGCATGCTGTCGACCACCGGAGTGAGCAGGGGGGCGGCATCGACGATCTCGAGGACCCAACCCGACACCGCCGCCTGCCGAGCGGCGACCCCGGTGGGCACGTTCTGCGTCCTGTACACGGGAAGCGCCATGTAGTACGGGGCAAGCTGGCCGAACAGCTTTCGGACTGCCGTCGCGGCTTGCACCTTGGCCGAGCCTGTCAAGGCGACCATCTGGCTGAGCGGGCCCGTCTCGGCGACACCGGCGGCCCCGGCGGCGGTCAGCAGCGGAGCGCCGGCCGCCACGCACTGGTCCTGCCCGGGCTCGAGGAACCCAGCGAACGCCAGGAGCGCCTGGAGCACGGAGGAGGCGTGGGACTGGATCGACACCGGGAGCTGGGTGAGACCGAGGGTGAGGAGGCAGTACTGCTGGCGCGCCCCGGGTGGCGTCAGATGGAACGAGCCCAGGTGGAAGCCGAACGGCGGGTCTGCCGCGATCTCGGCGGACGCCGCGGGCAGTTCGGCAGCCGGCACCCGCTGGATATAGACCAGCGCGACGACGTCTTGGTACTGGGACGGGCCCCCGGCCCGCTCGAACCAGCGCCCGAACTGGGTGTTCGTGATCGACGGCACCGAGGTGGCCAGGGCGCCGACCGCTCCGGCCAGGTCGGTGTCGTGAGCCAGGACCTGTGCCAGGCTGGCTCGGGCGCCAGCAACCCGGACATCGATGGTCTGGTTGTCCTGCGACTGGGCGGAGGCGCGCCACTCCAGTCCGACCGTGGCGGCACCGGCCACGCCGACCACCAAGAGCACCACGGAGAGCAGGCCGACCGGGCGGGGCCGACGACGTGTGCTGGCGCGTCCGGACCCGCCCCGGCGCCAGAATCGCCACTGGGACGTCGTTCCCCCGCTTCCCCCGCGAAAGGACCTCACAGCGTGGTCATCGGCCGGCTGAGCGCAGAAGTGAAGCGCGCCAAGGGCACCGGATCCCCGTTGCGTGGCGGCCCGCCAGTGCGCCCCCAGAGCCCCGTTGGGACCGCGAGCACCCCTGTCGAAGCCCGGCTACGCTCGGCCGCGTGCATGCTCCTCGCGTCCGAACTGCTGCCGCGGCTGTCGGCGCGGTCGGTGCCGCGGCGATGGCGCTGCGAACGTTGTCGGTGCGTTGGGCCCGATCGGGCCGCATCCCGATGGGCACGGGCGACCTGTGGCCGCCGGTGCCGCGGCGGCCGGACCCGGCCCCCCGTGGCCGGCCTGCCGTCGACGCCGGGGCACCGGCCCCCTGATCCGGAGCGGTCCGGTCCGACCAGGGGCCAAAGGACCGGACCGGGGGGAACGAGGCATGCGGGGCCCGTCGGGCTGCTCGCGCGCCAGGTACCGGTTCGCGCTCTGTACGCCCCACCTTGTGCGGTGACGGTTCACGCTGAGCGGCACGACATGGTCCGCCGTGGCGGCCCCTGCCAACGGGCCGTGGGGGTGGTGGCCTGGTGTCGCGCAGGCGATCCGGCGGCGGGCGCTCAGGGAGGGGGTTCCGCCCGGTTCCGCCGCGACCCCGAGCCGATCAGACCGCGACCACGAACAGTTGGCGGCACAGTGCAGGGCCGACCGCCACCGCTGCCCCGCTGTGCACCAGGATGACCGTGCCATCCGGCGCCCGGTCGCGAACCAGGACCTCGCGTCCAGGAACCAGGCCGTGCTGGTCGAGGTAGACGAGTGAGGCCAGGTCGAGCTCGACTTCCTCGGTGATGCGCTCCAGGCGCACGTGGCTGCCCGGGTCCACTGCCGACAGGCACACCTGGTCGCCGACGGGCGCGGGAGCACCGGGGATCGGGTTGCCGTGTGGGCAGGTGCTCGGGTTGCCGAGGAGCTCGACCAAGCGCTCCTCGACCTCGTCCGAGATCACATGCTCCCACCGGCCGGCCTCGAGGTGGGCTTTGTGCCAGGGGAGCCCGATGATGTCGACCAGCAGGCGCTCCGCCAGCCGGTGCTTGCGGATGACGCTGTCGGCCAGGGCCACCCCGGAACCGGTCAGCTCGATCCGGCGGCCATCACGCAGGAGATAGCCGTCCGCGGCGAGACGGTCGAGCATCTCCGAGACCGACGGAGCAGAGCGACCGAGCCGCTCCGCGATCCGCGCCTGGATGACCGGCTTTCCCTCGTCGGCGAGCGACCTGATCGTCTCGAGGTACTCCTCTACCGGCGGGTGGAAGCCGTCGGGCGCCGGCCGCGTGGACACCGGCCGAGTGTAGCGCCGCCGCCGCCGGACAGAGCCGGCCAGCGTCCCCGTTCCAGCCCCTGCACCTGCACGGACAGAGCACCTGGTCCGGCGCCGGCCGAGCGCACCCGGTCGCCGATCCGGGTCGGCCGAGCGACACCGCTGCTCGCCAGACCCCTCCGCGGCACGCAGCCCGAGACACCACGCCCGGTGCAGCACTGCCAGCTCCCGAGACCCAGCCCAGCCCAGCCCAGCCCAGCCCAGCGGCCGGCCCAAAAGGGCTCAGTGGCCCCAGATCTTCCCGACAAGGATGGCCAGGATGATCGGTCCCACGACGCCGGCCATGAGGGCGCCGATCAGCCCGGTGACGGCGATGCCGGCGGCCATGCGCACCTGGTCGCGGTGCGACGGTCTGGGATCCACGACAGGCATCGGCGTCCTCCTCGTTCGCTGCTGGTGGGTGCACGCCCCGCCGGCTCGGCCGGTCCGTAGACTATCGAGCGGCGAGCACGGCGACGGGAGGGCCATGGACCAGGGTCATCGGGACGAGCGATCTGGAGGACCGGCGACGCCCAGCGCGTCAGCAATCGGTGATCCGGCGCTCGACGCCGTCCGCATCGAGCAGGGCGCTGCCGAACCTGGCCTCGATAAGCAGCGAGCGTCCGACACCGGGCTCGGGCTCGCTTCGACCGACGCCGGGCTCGGGCTCGGGCTCGCCGCGACCGACACCGGGCTCGATGTCGAGCTGCTCTCGGCACAGCTGCGAGCCGATGCCGCCGACACGGACACGTTCTTCGCCGTCCTGGCCACCAAGCTGGCCGGCGCCCTCGGCGAGCGGGTCCGCCTCGATCGCCGGGGCCGGGGCCTTCGGCGGCGGGACCCCGAAGTCGTCGCCATCGAGGTCGACCTCACCGATGCCGACGGCGGCCTGGTGCTTCGGGCCCAGCGCCAGACGACCGGGGTGCAGTGCACTGCGGCACGGCCGGTGCGCGGCATCGTGCTCTCGAACCGTCCCGTCTCGATGGGAGAGTGGGTCGACCTGCTGGTCGGCACCCTGGCCGACCGGGCCGCACGATCGGGGCAGGCCCGCGACGCCTTGGGCGGGCTGCTCTCATGACCGTTCCCCTGCTTCCAAGCGCCCGCCTGCTGCCGTCCGGTGCGTCGCACCTCCTCCCGTCCGGCCCGGTGTCAGCATGAGCGGGGAGCCGGGCACGGGGCCCGGGGTCGGAGACCGGCTGCCGACCGAAGCACCGGCAGGCATACCGGCCGACGCGCTGCACCGCCTGCGCGAGACCGGCCCCGGGGGCGCTCCCCTGTTCACCTCAGACCTGTCGGTGAACGAGTTCCTGCTGGTCGAAGAGGCCGGCTTCACGCCCCTGGGCCTAGTGATGGGCAGCTCCATCTACCAGATCGGCCTGCAGACGAGGCGATGGAGCCGGTCGATCGAGCTCGACAAGCTGACCCAGGCCATGTACACGGCCCGCGAGCTGGCCATGACCCGGATGGAGGAGGAAGCCGACCTCCTCGGGGCCGACGGGGTGGTCGGCGTCCGCTTGGACGTCAACTACTACGAGTGGGGCAAGAGCACCGCCGAGTTCATCGCCATCGGGACGGCTGTGCGGGCCAAGGACGGCAGCTCGTGGCGCAACGCCGAAGGCAAGCCGTTCACCTCGGACCTGTCCGGCCAGGACTTCTGGACGCTGCTGCAGGCTGGCTACGCTCCGCTCGGGCTGGTGCTCGGAACCTGCGTGTACCACGTCGCCCACCGCAGCCTCGGCAGCACGCTGGCCACCACCGGCCGGGCCACGGAGCTGCCGAACTTCACCCAGGCGCTGTACGACGCACGCGAGCGGGCCATGACCCGGATGGAGGACGAGGCCCAGCGTCTTCAGGCCGAGGGCGTCGTCGGTGTGCAGCTGGTGGAGAAGTCCCACATGTGGGGCAGCCACACCATCGAGTTCCTCGCCATCGGCACCGGCGTGCGGTCGCTGCGACCCGACCACGTCGTGCCGCCGCCCGTTCCCGTCGTGTCGATGGACCGATGAGCTCCACACTCCCGAACGGAGCCGGGAGCGAGGAGCCGGACGGCGCCCCTGCGCCACGCTCCCGCGCCCACCGGCCGGCCACCAGCGCCCTGTCGGTCGCCGACGCCGCCGCACTTCGCCGGCTCGGCTTGGAGGCCGTCGGGTTCGTCCTCGGCACCGTGGTCCTGCAGGTGGCATCGTCGGTGGGTGCCGGCACCGTCGGAGGCCCATATGGCACCCAGGGATGGTACGGGGGCACCGGGGCGGCGGGCGCCAGCGGGTTCACCAGCTACCCCTGCGTCCATGTCATGGGCTTTGGCGCCGACCACTGGGGATTCAACGCCGAGGACCGCTCCTACGCGGCGTCGGTCGGATCCGGCTACGCCACCGCCGTCGCCCGGCTGACGGAGGAGGCTCGCTCCCTCGGTGCGCACGGCGTGGTCGGCATCCGGATGGACGTCGGCGACTTCGTCGGGGGCTGGTCCACCTGGACGTTCCGGGCAACGGGCACCGCCGTCGTCATCCGCGGGGCGCAGGCGCCGCACGAGCCGTTCACCACCAACGTGAACGGCACGCACCTCGAGCGGCTGGTGGCGCTCGGCCTGGCTCCCGCCCGGCTGGTGAGCGGCGTCGGCGCCTGCTATGTCCGCCCGAACTGCCGGACCCGAGGCGACCTCATGGCCCCCGGGGGCGTCGACCAGATCCCGCAGGCCGTCGGCGTCGCCCGAAACCGGGCCAGGGCGACGGTTCGCGAGGCTGCCAGCCACAGCGGCGAAGGCGTCGTCCAAACCGACTGGACCGACCGCCGCCTCCCAGCGTGGGGCGAGGGATGGATCCAGAGCGCGGTCGCCCTCGGCACCGCCGTCCGGCGGTTCGGGCCCCGGCAGGTGCCTGCCGCTCCGCGCGCAGTGGTTCCACTGCGGCCATGAGCCCCGACGAGCCGGCCCCGCCCGGCGGAACTGCCGCCGACCACATGCGCCAGGCGCTCGCCGTGCTCGCCACCCCGGCCCGGCCCCAGGCCTCCACCTACGTGTCCGATCTGCTCGTGGGGGAGCTGGTGCTGCTCGACGAGGTGGGATACGAGCCCGTCGACCTGGTGGCGGGCGCCGGATCGGCCAGCTGGAACCCTCAGATCGCCTCCGGCCCCGGTGGCAGCGACGCGTGGGCCTCGGCCATCACCTCGGCGATCTCCACCGCCCGGTCGGCCATCGACCGCGAGATCCGGGAGCGGTCGGCCGACGGGGTGGTGGCCGTCCAGCTGCATATGGACCGCCACCCCGCCAACGTGCTCACCTGCACCCTGCTCGGCACCGCCATCCGCCGCCGGGCGGCCTCGCGTGGAGCGAGCGACCACGGGCCCCGACGGCCCTTCGGCACGACCCTGTCGGCCCGGGACTTCCATCTCCTGGTCCGGGCGGGCTACCTCCCGGTCGGTATCGTCACCGGGGTCGCCGTGGTGGCGTTCGCCGCCCGGTCCCTCACCCAGGGCCTGGGGCTCAGCCGGGAGAACCGGGAGCTCACCGACCAGACCGCAGCTCTGTACCGAGCACGCGAGATCGCCATGGGACGCCTGGACGCCGAAGCACGGGCCTACGATGCCTCCGGCGTCGTCGACGTCTCGTTCAGCGAGCATCCCTTCAATTCTGTGCTCGTCCACGCGGTGGAGCTGCTGGCCATCGGCACCGCCATCCGGCGCGGGCCCGACGGGCACCGCCCGATCCTGCCGCACCTGCAGCTGGCCCTGGACGACCCCCCGCCTGGTGTCTTCACCCACGGCTGACGAGCCACCCCGTCGCCCCGATGAACCCCCACCACGACGAACCGCCGCCCCGATGAACCCCCGCCCCGACGAACCGCCACCCCGACGAACCGCCACTCCGATGAACCCCCGCCCCGACGAACCGCCACCCCACCACCGTGAGCAGCGTGGACGTCCGCGACCGTCGCGACCTGGCTGCATCGACATGGGCCGTCGCGTCGGCAATGCTGCCCGGGTGGACCCGATGACGGCGACCGGCGAGACCGGCAACACCGGCGCGCCATCACAGCCAAAACCAAGTCATCCGTCATCGTGCGTTCATGTCGATCGACCACAGTCGGTCCCGATGGGAACCGGGCGACGACCGTGAGGTTCGGCGCGTCCAGGTCTCTGCAGGCCGAGGACGGCGGTGACGCCGTTCGGCGGCTGTCCGAGCTTGCCGAGGCAGTCGACCATCTGGCCAGAGCCGGCGATGCCGTCGTCACCGGGATCACCGAGGACAGTCGGCAGGTCCGGCCCGGATGGCTCTTCGTCGCCCGGCGCGGTGGCCAAGCCGACGGGCACCGCTTCGTCGACGACGCCCTGCGCCGCGGCGCAGCCGCGCTGGTCGTCGAGCACCCGCAGGCTGCCAGCGCGCCGCAGCTCGTCGTGCCGAACACGTCGGCAGCAGTAGGGCCGCTGGCTGCCGCCTTCTACGGCCATCCGTCGCGCCAGCTCTCCGTCGTCGGCGTCACCGGCACGAACGGCAAGACCACCACGTGCGAGCTCATCCGCGCCGCCATCGAGGCCACGGGGCGGCCCGCTGGCCAGATCGGCACCATCGCCACCCGGGTCGGCCGTCAGAGTGAGCCAGCCACCATGACGACCCCGTCGCCGACCGACCTGCAGCGGCATCTCTTCCGGATGGTGCAGGCAGGCGTCGGCGCCGTCGCCATGGAGGTGTCCTCCCACGCTCTGGACCAGTACCGCGTGGACGGCACCGAGTTCGCCGTTGGCGTCTTCACCAACCTCGACACCGAGCACCTCGACTACCACGGCACGCTTGAGCAGTACTGGGCCTCGAAGGCCCGGCTGTTCGAACCTGGGCGCTGCCGGCAGGCGCTCGTCTGCATCGACAGCGACTGGGGCGTCCGCCTGGCGCACCAGGTGGCGGTCCCGGTGCGCACGTTCAGCGCCGGGCCGGGGGCCGACGTCCGCTACTCCGTCGAGGATCTCGGCCTCGACGGCAGCATCATCCACCTGGCCGGCGACGACGTGGACGTGACGATCCCCACTCGCATGGTCGGCGCTGTGAACGCCCCCAACGTCGCTGGCGCATTCCTGGCTGCCCGCGAGCTCGGCGTGCCGAGCACCACCGTCGTCGACGCCCTGGCCGCCTGTCCCCGACCGCCGGGCCGGTTCGAGCTGGTCGACGAGGGCCAGCCGTTCCTCGTCGTGGTCGACTACGCGCACACGCCCGAAGCCCTCACCTCCTTGGTCTCCACCGCCCGACGCTGCGCCGGACCGGACGGCCGGATCCGGGTGGTGGTCGGGGCCCGCGGCGGCCGCGACCGCTTCAAGCGGCCCCGGACCGGCGCCGCTGCTGCTGCCGCAGGACCGGTCGTCCTCACCACGGACAGCCCCGGCGACGAGGACCCCTGGTCCATCATCGAACAGCTCCGGCTCGGCACGGTGGAGGTCGCAGGCGCCGAGGTGGCCGTCGAGCCCGATCGCCGCCGGGCCATCACCATGGCCATCGACGCCGCAGCCCCCGGCGATGTCGTGCTCATCGTCGGGCGTGGCCACGAGGAGGTGCAGCACATCGGCGGCCGGGCGATCCCACTCGACGACCGGCAGGTCGCACATGCCGCCTTGGCGCTGCGCCGCAGCGGCCGGCACGACGGTGTCGCGTCGGCAGGAACGCACCCGCCGATGGCGGTGGCGGCACCACCGGAACGAGGGACGACCGCCCCGTGACGCCGACATCACCCGGGTCCCAGCTCCCACCCGGTCCCGACGGCACCGACGCCAGCCCAGGCGTCGGCCCGGGCGAGACCGTCCGCTCCAGAGAGGGGCGGGACCGCGCCCCGAGCCGCCACGCCAGGTCGACCGGCGACATGACCGTGGCACCGGTGTCAGTCGTCGTCCCCGCCCACAACGCCGCCGACACCCTGGCCGACGCGCTCGTCTCGGCGCTCGAGCAGCGACCGGTGCCGCTCGAAGTGGTGATCGTGGACGACGGTTCGGTCGATGCCACCGTGGAGGTGGCCGTGGCCACCGCCGCGGCGCTCGGCGTGCCTATCACCCAACACCAGGTCGGGTCCGGGGACGACCACGACCACGACGGCACCGGCACCGGCACCGGCACCGGCACCGGAGACAGCCATCCGCCAGGCGGAGCCGGTAGCGGTACCGGGCCTGTCGTGCGCGTCCTTCGCCAGCCGCAGTCCGGGCCGTCCGGGGCACGCAACACGGCCATCGACGCCAGCCGCGGAACCTGGGTCGCCTTCCTCGACGCCGACGACGTCTGGCATCCGGGCAAGCTCGGGACCCAGCTGGCGCTGGCGGGTGCGCACCCTGACGTTGTCGTGGTGGCGAGCGACTGGGTTCGCCGGACCGGGAACGGACCGGCACGCGACCTGCACGCGGCACCCGCCGGACCGGTATCGACGATCACCGAGGGCGACCTGCTCGTGCTCAACCGCTTCCAGACGTCCACCGTCCTGGCCCGAACCGACGCGGTACGGGCCATCGGGGGCTTCGACCCGACGATCGACGGGGTGGAGGACTGGGACATGTGGCGGCGCCTGGCCGGGCAGGGACAGATCCTGAAGATCGACGCCCCACTCGTCTCCTACGTCAACCGAGGCGACAGCTACAGCAAGGATCTCGTCCGGGTGTACGACACCGCCATGGTCATGGTCGCGCGTGCGGTTGCGGACCTGCCCCGGCGCCCGGCCCGACGGCTGCGCGCCTGGCACCACCTGCGCTTCGCCGTGGCGTTCGCGCTGGCCCGGGACTGGCCCCACGCGTCGCGCTGTGTCGGCGACGTGTACCGGGCCGGTCTGCTCTCGGCCGTCCCCGGCGCTGTCACCAAGCACCTGGCCCCGTTTCTCGCCGGCCGCCTCCGGCGGCGGCTGCACGGCCACCACCCTGTCGCAGCGGGCGCTCGCGGGGCGGACGGCGCCGATGGCTAGGCACGCCGGCTCGGGCCCTACCGCCGGCACCCACCGGACGATCTCCGGACGTCCCCGCCGGACAATCTCCACATGGCCCCGCCAGGCGATCACCATATGGCCCCGCCAGGCGATCTCCACATGGCCCCGCCAGGTGATCTCCGGACGTCCCCGTCGGAGGTCGGCGAGGTGGGCCGTCGCAGCAGTTGCGGTCGTATCGCTCGGGGCAGCTGCCTGCACGAGCGGCACCGCGTCCCAGGCCGCCAGCAGCCGCCGCACCGCCACCCCCGCCGCGAGCCACGGCGGCGGCTTTGGTGCCTCCGGCGCCGCTGGTCGGGCCACGACGGTCACCGTGACCGAGCCGTCGTGGCAGCTCGCCAATCCCCTCAGCCGGATGGTGGTGCTCCCCGACGGCTCGGGTGCACTGGCCCTCCTCGGCGGGCTGAC
The DNA here is from genome assembly GCA_021803325.1 of Actinomycetes bacterium. GTDB lineage: Bacteria > Actinomycetota > Acidimicrobiia > Acidimicrobiales > UBA8190 > JAJZYI01. Next base: position 2,792 of record JAJZLP010000001.1, on the reverse strand, counting down.
GTCGGCGGACACCTCGGCCGACGGCGCGTTCCGCCTCTCTCTCGCCACTGGCACGCTCAGCACGCTCGGCACCCTGCCATCGGCCGTCCATGACGGCGCCGGAGCCGTGATCGGTGGGACGGACATGGTCCTCGGCGGAGGATCGACCTCGACCGTGCCGACCGTAGAGGGAGTCCCCGTCGGCGGAGGGGCCGGCACCGTGATCGGGCAGCTCCCCCAGCCCCGCTCCGACACCTCGGCCACCACGGTCGGCGCCACCACGGTGGTGGTAGGTGGGTACAACGGCACCAACCCCGACCCCACCGTCCTGTCGACAACCGACGGCACCTCCTTCTCCACCGTGACGACGCTCCCCGTCCCGGTCCGCTACGCGGCCGTGGCCGCGCTCGGGTCCTCTGTGTACGTGTTCGGAGGCATGGCCACCGAGGGCACCGGGGTGGGGCTGCCGGTGGCCACGGTGCAGCGCGTGGACCTCACCACCCGGCAGGCCAGCATCGTCGCCACGCTGCCCGAACCCATCGAAGGAGCCGCCGCCGTCGTCCTCGGCGGCCGGATCTTCGTCGCCGGTGGCGACACCGCCAGCCCGGGATCGACAGCCACCACCAGCAGTGCCGCCGTGCTGGCGTTCGATCCGGCGAGCGCCCGGTTCACCGACGCCGGCACGCTGGCCCAAGCCGTGGCCTACGCCGGTTCCGCCGTCACCGGTGGGGCTGCGTGGCTCATCGGCGGCGAGCACGACGGGCAGGTCGTGGCGGCCGTCCAGGAGCTGCGGCCAGGCTGAGCACGCCCAGTCCGGCACTCCGGCACTCCGGCACTCCGGCACTCCGGCAGACCGGCAGACCGGCAGACCGGCAGACCGGCAGACCGGCAGACCGGCAGACCGGCAGACCGGCAGACCGGCAGACCGGCAGACCGGCAGACCGGCAGACCGGCAGACCGGCAGACCGGCATATACCTCCGGGGGTACATGCCACCCGGTCGAGACGGTACACTGGTGGGCCGAAGGGGAGGTTCCCATGGTCCCGTCACCCGCGACGCCGCCGCTACCGGTCACGTCCCGGCTACCCGAGGAAGTGACCGCCGAGGTGCTCGTCCGGCTACGCCGGGCCGAGGGCCAAGTGCGTGCCGTCCAGCGGCTCTTGACCGAGGGTGCCGACTGCAAGGCCGTGCTCACGCAGCTGGCGGCCGCCAATCGGGCCGTTGAACAGGCTGGGTTCCGCCTGGTGGCCGCCGGGCTCACCTGGTGTGCACAGAACCCCGAGGACGCCGAGGCCGCCGGCTACCGCGTCGAGGATCTGGAGAAGCTCTTCACCCGCATCGCCTGAGCAGCACGTAGCCCCTGGGGCTGGCCCCGAGCATGCAAGCAACAGCCTTGCGCCGCACTGTCCGGCGCGCCTAGCGCGCGATCCTTGCCGAGCAGCTTCGCCCACGGAGGGGTCGGCTCACCCACCGGTACCGCTCCGCTCCCCGTCTCGGCACCGCTCTCGGGCCCGCCCTGAGCGGGGTGCGGCGGTCCGTGCAACCCCGTGCATCGCGGTTCTCCGCGCCACCCCCATCACCCAGTCCGCCAGCTCGCGCCGCGCCCTGCACCAGCGTCTGCCCAGGTCGCGGCAGGAGTCTCCGATGCCGGCAGTGCACCCCGTCGCAAGCGTCGAGGGCGGTGGACGACTTGATACCCCTCCCGGTATAGTGCAGATACCCCCCCGGGTTTGCCGGGGCTGGCTGCCGGCACGGTCCGGCTCGACCGACCAACCTGGGAGGCATTCGATGACGACTGTCGTCACGACCTCGACACGCCCGCCGAGGACGCCGGTGGCGTCGCCGCGCGGGTCCCGGCCCGAAGGTGCGTTCGCTCGCCTGGGCCGGTGGGCGGCAACCCACCGGCGGCACGTGGTCCTCGCCTGGCTGGTGGTGATCGTCGCTTTCGGCGTCTTCGCCGTCAAGGTGGAGACCGCCCTGAGCGGAGCCGGCTGGCAGGCCAACGGCTCCCAGTCGGTCCAGGCCAGGCAGATGGTCAACCGGTACTTCCACGGACTGTCCAGCACAGCCATCGAGGTCGTGGTGGCCAGCCCCCGGCCCCTCGATCAGGGAGCCGGCCCCGCAGTGGTGGCGGCGGTGGAGCGCACCCTGCGGGCCGACCACCGGGTGTCGACCGTCATCCCGCCCGCCCCAGGCGAAACGCTGTCGGCCAACGGTCGGGTCGGCGTGGTGATCGGCGGAGCCGCAGCAGGCCCCAACCAGATGGTGCGGGCCGCTGATGCCCTGCAGAACCCGCTGGCCGCTCTGGGCCGCGACGGCGTCGCTGTGCATGTGACCGGAGCGTCCGCGTTGTGGGCCGACTTCAATACGGCGAACCGCTCGGCCATGCTGCGCTCCGAGGTGCTGTCGTGGCCCGTCACGCTGGCCATCCTGGTGGTGGCGTTCGGATCGCTGGTCGCCGCCGGCCTTCCCCTGATGCTCACCATGGTGGGCCTCCTCAGCGCTGCAGGGATGCTGACCCTCCTGACGCACCTGACGCCGGTGTCGATCTGGGCCATGAACTTCGCGCTCATGTTCGCCCTGGCCCTCGGCATCGACTACGCCCTGTTCATCCTCTCCCGGTACCGGGCTGCCCGGTTCGGCCACCACCTGTCCACCGCCGACGCTGTGGCGGAGACGATCGGCAGCGCCGGCAAGGCCGTGTTCTTCTCGGGCCTGACCGTGCTGGTCAGCCTGTCGACGGTGCTGGTGGTGCCATCACCAGCCTTCCGGTCCATGGCGATCGGGATCATGCTGGCCGTCATCTTCGTGCT
>JAJZLP010000072.1 GCA_021803325.1 Actinomycetes bacterium | reverse complement strand
CGTCGTCCCGCCCGGCCAACCGCACCTCCGGTTCCCCCCTCGACCAACCAGCAGCGGCCTCCCAGGGTCCGATGCCGCTCACCGCTCGCTGGCTCCAGCGTGGCGCCCTGCAGTCCGCCATGCGAGTCCCCAGCTTTGCCTGGTGCACGAGCCTGCCAGCAATCCGCCCGAGCCGGTGAGGCACACACCGGCCGCATCGAGATGCCCGCCGAGATCAGCGAGACGAACCATCGCTCTCATGCTACGACCGGCGTACGTTCGCCGCGCAGGTCCCGACGCCTGGGTCGACCGGCGCCGCCGGCTGGCTCGTGCTACCGGGACTGGCCCTGCGACTGCGACTGCGACTGCGACTGCGACTGCGACTGCGACTGCGACTGCGACTGCGACTGCGACTGCGACTGCGACTGGACCTGGGATCACCGGCAACCCGCTCCGCTTCTTCGGCGAGGGACCCGCCGGCCGGCTCCAGCCGCCACAGTCCAGCGGACGACAGTTCCACGTGGTGCGTCCGGCAGCGGGAGCCGTGCGGCGCTGGCCAAACGCATCACCTCCCCGCTGCACCTGTCGCCGAAGGCGCCACCCGGTGCCTCGGCGACAAACGACGCCACCCGGTGCCTCGACAACAAGCGGCGCCACCCGCCGCTACGCCGGGTACGAGGATGAGGCCTTGCGAACATCCACCCGGATCATGCGGTCGACCTGCACCGGCTGCCACTGGTTCGGCGTGAACCGCAGGTGTCCCCAGCCGTCGGCCAGGTGCAGCCACTTCACCATGCCGGGCTCGATCACCGTGCCGTCGTCCCAGCGCTCGAACCCGTAGGGCTCCCAGGCGGCGTACAGAATGACCTGCCCCGGGCGCGGACCCGGAGCGACCCGCGCGTGCACGGTGAACAAGCCGAGGTCGTTGCAGACCTCCACCATGTCGTCGTCCGCGATGCCGAGCGGTGCGGCATCGCGGGGGTTCATCACCAGCGTGGGGTGGCCCCGCGTTGTCTGGAGCATGAGGGGGTTGGTGGCGTTGCAGGCATGGATGGACCAGCGGGGGTGCCCGCCTGTGAGCACGAACGGGTGGTCGCCGCCGTGCGCCGGTGCATCTTTGTGGACGGGCAGCTCCTCGCCCGCCTCGAGGAACCAGGGATGGTCGACGTAGAAGGTCGCCCGGCCCGTGGTGGTGGCGTACGGCACGCCGTCCTCCACGTGCCAGCGGAAGGCGCTGAAGGTCTCGTCGGCCCGGATCGCAGAGCCGATGAGCCGGCCAGCCGGGAAGGCGCCGTTGCCTTGGGCCGGTGCGTACCCCCGCTGCCGCAAGGTGGCGAGCGACAAGTCCTCGCTGAACACGCCGGACAGGGCGCTGTCACGCACCAGCACGTCGAGGAGCGCCTCGTCCGAGCGCAGCCTGCCGCCGCGGTGCATGACCGTGCCCGCGTCGCCAAGCGGGTGCGGCGCGGCCCGGCCGATGACGCGGTCGGCCATGCCCCGCTCCCGGGCCCGCTCCGCCACGGCGTCCGCGATGTCGCAGAAGATCCGCCAGTCCGAGCGGGCCTCGCCGGCCGGCTCGTGCACCTTGTCCGAGAACGCCAGGTCGAGGGAGTGGGCGATGGGGTACTGCAGGTTGACCCGCTCGGTGTCGTAGGCGGCGGGCAGCAGCAGGTCGGCGTGCAGACCGGCACCGTTCATGCGCTGGTCAACTGACACCACCAGCCGCAGCTCGGGCCACAGGTGCCGCAGCAGCATGCGTCGGCCGCCGCGGGTCCGGCGCAGGGTGCTCGTGCCCGGCTGGAACAGCACGCGCGGCGTGCAGCTTGGCGCAGGCCGCATGTACGGCGCCCACGATCGGCGGGCCTCGGCGATGTAGTCCGCCATGGGCCGGGGCGAGTCGCCCCACGCCGGGTTGCTCCAGATGTCGCCGTAGCCGCAGTGGTCCAGCCAGTAGAAGAACGGCGGCGCGGTCGTGGCCGTCGCCGCCACCGTCGACATGAAGTCCCAGAACGCCGGCCGGGGCAGCGGCGGCGGCACGCCCGTGCCGGGATCGGGCTCGCCGAAGAGCAGCCTCGCCATCGAGAACACCGCCTCGGCACCCTCGATCCCGCCGGTGCTCATCTGCTGCACGAGCGACCCGTCGAACGGCATCACGGCGTACGTGTCGTGCCCGCGGCCCTGGCCGCCCCAGTTGCCGGTCAGGGCGAGCAGCAGGTCCATCGACCGTTCCATCAGGTCGCCGTGGTAGTGCTTGGGCGTGTCGAAACCCTCCACGATCTTGGTTCGCTTTGCCGCCACCTTGCGAGCGAGCATGCGGATCACGTCGGGGTGCACCCCGCAGATCGCCGAGGCCGCCTCCGGCCCGTACGCCTGAAGGCGCTCGACCAGCAGCTCGAACGCCGGCATCACCTCGACCGGCGTCCCATCAGCAAGACCCACCGTGAACCGGCCCCGGAGTGCCGGCTCGAACGACAGGCGGAGCGTGTCGCCACGTGCCTCGGCGGCGCCCGACGTCGGGTCCCAGTGGAAGAACCCGTACTCGCTGCCACCCTCGGCCACGTCGGCCTGGCGGAGCAGCCGGCGGGTGTCGGTGCACACCAGCAGGGACAGGTCCGTCTGGGAAGAGACGAACGCCTCGTCCACCAGCCCCTCGTCGACGATCACCTTGCACATGCCAAGCGCCAGCGCGGCGTCCGTGCCCGGCACGACGGGCACGAAGTAGTCGCAGTGCGGCGCCGAGGGGCTGTAGTCGGGAGCGATGAGCGCCACCTCGGCCCCGTGGTACCGCGCTTCGGTCAGGTAGTGGAAGTAGGGGATGCGGCTGTAGGCAGGGTTGCAGTGCCACACGAGCACCAGTTCGGCGTGGAAGGTGTCGTCGGAAGCCGATCCGCCGGCGATATGGCCGTAGGTGACGTAGTGGCCCAACGGAACGTCGTTGACGGTGGAGATGCTGTCGAGCGACACGGCGCCCAGGGCGGCCGCCAGGCCCATGTGGCCGGCGATCGACAGCATGCCGCCCTCGGCGCTTTCGTCGATCACCACCGCGTCGGGCCCGGACTCCTCGATGGCGTCGAGCACGGCATCGGCGATCACGACGAGGGCCTCCTCCCACGAGATCCGCTCCCAACGCCCCGAGCCGCGCTCCCCCACGCGCCGCATGGGATGCAGCAGCCGGTCGTCACCGGTGAGCTGGCGGCTCCAGGCGGCGCCCTTCTGGCACCCCATGGGGTTGCGGTCGGGCACGCCGGGCTGCGTCGGCGGGTAGACGCTGGCCTGCTCCTCCCACAACACCGAGCCCTCCGCTGCGAACACGCGGTAGGTGCAGCTCGACAGGCAGTTGACGCAGTGCGTGCCCCAGGCGACGTGTTCCCACGAGAAGCGCTGGCGGTAGCGTTGCTCGCTCGACGAGATCATGCGGGCTCCTTGGCCGGGGCCTCCATGTTCGCACGGGGATACCCCGCAGTCCGCGTCGAGGCCCAAGCACCAACCACCTCGGCGGGCCCGAGCACCAACCACCTCGGCGGGCCATGCTCGAGCTGGGTGCTGTCGGCCCGGCGGCGAGTGCACCGATGCGCCTGCAACACCGGCCCAGGGGCGCTCGAGGTCGCACCGTTCGTGGGAACCGTCTGCGGTCGGCCGGCTCCACCCGCGCATCCAGGGAAGGAGCCTCCGGGGATGCCAGGCCGGTCCACCCTGCTCCACGACCCCGGTTGCAACGCGCAGCTTTCGCCCCGTAGGGCCGTGTTGCGCGCTGGTCCTCGTCGTTCCACCAGCGTATAGACCATACGCGACCCACAGTGGGCATAAAGGATGCTCACAGGTTCGTCCGATCTACTGGTGGACATCAGCACGCGCCGGGCTTAAGGCGACCAGGACGCACACCGGGCCGAAGCGGCCGAGGAGGAGCCATGACGGACCCCCAAGCGCAGGACCCCCACGCGCAGGACCCCCACGCGCAGGACCCCCACGCACAGGACGTGCCTGTGTCGCAAGGCTCCGGGCCGTCCGACAGACCCGCCGCGTCGCCTGTGGGTCCAGTCGAAGAAGTCCTGCACGGGATGTCAGGTCCCATGATCGAAGCGAGCCCGACAACCGAGAACCCGGTGACGGCGACCTACCCGATCCAGTCCATGGCGGCATCACCCCCAGTCCCGAGCGCTGCACAGGACCAGACCACGGTGCCGGACCAGACCGGCGATCGTGACGCCCCCCGCACGTCGGCCATGACGCCGGGAGCTTCGGACCAGGCCAAGAGCTCGCCATGGGCAGGATGGGCCCCAGTGGCACCCGACGTACCCGGTGCGCCACACGCCCAGGGCACGCCGGGTGGCGCGCCCGGCACCGAGTGGGCGGCGACGACCAGCGCTGACAGCGATCGTGCCGCCACAACCAATGCTGACGCTGCCCATCCTGGTCCAGCATCGCCTGGAGCAACGTGGCCGGCACCGGGTTGGGGCACCTCGTTCGGTCCGTGGACTGGACCTGGAGCCGGCAGCCCCGAAGCACCCGGCGCTCCCTGGATGGGCGGCCCCCCAGGCCCCAACAGCCCCGGCGGCCCCTGGATGGGCGGCCCCCCAGGCCCCAACAGCCCCGGCGGCCCCTGGATGGGCGGCCCCCCAGGCCCCAACAGCCCCG
>JAJZLP010000176.1 GCA_021803325.1 Actinomycetes bacterium | reverse complement strand
ACGTGCTGCGGGCGCTTGGAGAGGAGCCCGACGCCCGCTCCCTGGTGCGCCGCCGGCAGGAGATCCTGCGGCTGCTGCGGAGCGCTCTGGTGCTCGACCCCACTGCGTAGCGGCGAACCCGTTGCATAGCGCAGCGGCTGGTTCCAACCCACTGCTGCCGAGCGCCCTGGTGCTCGAACCCACTGCGCAGCCTCGAACCCACTGCGCAGCCTCGAACCCACTGCGCAGGGCGGCGGCCGGTTCCAGCACAGCGGGGCAGAGCCGGCTGTCGGACTGCGACCGTGCTGTCGTCAGCGGTCGTTGTCGTCCTTGGGCTTGGGCGGTGTGTAGCGCTTGTTGGGTGTCGGAGCGACCGGCTCCGACCCTCTGCGACGGCGTGGCGCTCGACCCCGGGAGTCGGCGGCCGACGATCGTGCGCCAGCGGACCCCGAGCCTCTGCCGCCACCGCCACCACCGCTGGTACGGGTGCGTTGCTGGCGGATGCTCTCGCCGCGGCTGACGAGTGCTTTCTGCATCTTGTTGGAGCGAAAGATCAGCCACAGACCGAGCCCGAGGAAGGGAATGCTGCCGAACGCTCCGCCGGCGAGCGACGCCCCGAACCCGAGGAACATGATCGAGAAGGCAGCGAACGAGCGCTTGCGCAGCAGGCCGCTCACGAGCGCCACGGCGGCCAGGACGACAGCGACACCGCCGACGAGCACAATCGACCCCGGGCTCGCGTGCCCTTTGACACCGACAGCAGGATTTCGCTGCAGTGAGACGATCATGCCCACGATGCCGACGGCTGCACCCAGTGGCGCGGCGATCAGGGTGTAGAGCCGCTCGCGATCATCGAGGGTTCGAATCCAGGTCCGCAGCTCCGCCGAGGACTTGTCGGGGAAGGGGTCCGCCTTGGTCGGCGCCCGCGTCCCGCCCTTGCCGGCGGCCGAGGCGGTCGTCGGGGCGGGCTTCAGCAGGCCGGCGCGCAGCCGGGCACCGAGGGGTCGTGGAGCGGTGGTGCCTCCCCCTGCCACGGCGCGGTCCGTCGCCTGTTCACCGCCGGACGGCGAGCCGGGCTCGGATGTGGCTGCAGCAGCGCCTCTGCCCGGACGCGTGCGGGTAGCGCGGTCGGTTGCGGCAGCCTGCGTGTCGGCCCCCCCGGTCGCAGCCGTCTTGGTCGCGGTCCCCTTTGCCGCACCTGTCGTTGTCCCACCCGTCTTCGCTGCAGTCGTCTTGGTCGCGGTCCCCTTTGCCGCACCTGTCCTTGTCACTGCCGTTTTTGTCGTTGCCGGCTTCGCCAGGGTGCCGGAAGGGCCACCTCCGCGTTGCCCCCCGGGCGTGTCGTTCGCTGTGGTGCTCCTGGGCTGGAGACGCGGCAATGCGGTCAAGACGCGCTGGCCCAAGGTCAGCTTGGTCGCGGATGGCTTGTCGCCGGTGGCGACGGGGGTGCGGCCGACGGGCCGGGCGGGTGGGGTCACCCCCACAGGCTACGGGTTCGTGCGAGTGAGCACGAGTCGGGTGCCGAGGTTGGCGCTGGCCGGGACGAGAGCGACGGCCCCATCGTCGGCAAGCACCCCGAGCAGGTCATCGGGTCCGAGCTCGGCCGCCGGCGGATCGCTTGGGTGCGCCGACGGCACCGGGTGTGAACCGGGGATCGCCAGCGGGTCCGGGACGGAGAACACCACGTGGTGGAGCCGGCCCGGTCGCCCATCGAGCCACGCATGCAGCGCGCGAAACGTGGTGTGATCCGCATCACCTGTGGTCGAGGTCGTCTGTGGGGTGCCCTTCGGTGTCGCCCCCGCTGCTCTTCCTGCGGCAACGCCTGGAGTGCTCGTGGGGGGATGGAGACTGGAGCCCACCAGTCGGAGGCCAAGTGGGCCGGACCAGGACAGGTCGACGGCGACGGTGGTCCCGTCGGGTGACGGTGTTCGTGCGGAGACACTGCCCCCGAGGAGCCCGACGAACACGCTCTCGCCGAAAGCGAGGTCCGCTACGGCATGGGTTGCTCGCACCAGCGTTGCGGCAGGCTGCGCCGGCCGGGGAAAGTCTGCAGGTGCCGGGCGGCCCCAGTCTCCTCGTTGTTGGGCGATCTGGACGACGATGCCCAGGCCGTCGGCTGGGTGGAGGAACGCCTCGTGCCAGGAGGGTTCGGAGCGGTCGATGCCGACGGGTTCGATGCCCATGTGCCGAACCGCTTCGATGGCCTCGTCCAGGTCCGGCACCTTGAACGTCAGGTGGTGGGGTCCGGGGCCGTTGTGGTCGATGAACCGCCGGAGAAACGGGTTGGCGTCGGGGTCGTGCGGAGCGAGGATCTCCAGCCGGGCACCGTTCGCATACCGGAGCTGGCAGGGAGCGAACCCCGGGTTGACATCCCCCGATTGCCAGGTCCCGCCCAGAACGCCCACGTACCGCTGCCATGCGTGCTGCCAGGTCTCGGCGGCGACGGCCACGTGGTCGAGGACGGCAGGGATCGACTGTCCGGTGCCCACGTCGGTCATCTGGCAAGGTTGGCTGAGGCGGCGGCGATCTGTCGAGCCGGTCGGGCCTGGGGGCTGGTGAGCCTGTGGAGCTCGACCGTCGATGCACTCGGCTGTCGAGCCTGTGGGGCCGGTCGGTTGTCGTGCCTGTGGGGCCGGGCTGCCGAGCCCGTGGGGCGAGGGTCGCTGGCAGCGCATCGAACCAGCCTGACCGGTTCGTGCCGTTCGGGCAGGCTATGGACGAACACGTGGTTCCGGGCAGGTTGACGTGGTCGCCGTCGTTCGGGTGCTCGGGTGCTCGGGCGCGATCCCGGTGGTTCGAAGGCTGCGGCATGGGTCGACGGGTGTGGTGACGGGCGTGTCGACGGGTGTGTCGACAGGCGTGTCGCGGGGGCGCGCTACACCCGCTACCATCACTTCCCCCGGGCGCTTAGCTCAGCTGGTTAGAGCGCAGCCTTCACACGGCTGAGGTCGTGGGTTCGAGTCCCGCAGCGCCCACCATTCGGGACGGTTCACGAACCGCCGGCGAGTCCGTCGGCGGGGCGGGGTGGGCCGGGATTTTGAAGACGGGTCGGACGGTGTTGGGTCCTTCGACGCGGACTTCGTGGAGGAGGGCGGCGAGCAGGGCTTTGAGGTGTTGGCGGGAGCCGCTGGCGATGGCGTGTGTGAGCTGGACGCGGAGGTGGTCGAGGGCGGCGGGGTCGGGGGCGTTGAGGGCGCCTTGTTCGCTTTGGGCGTCGAGGTGGGCGTGGCGGGCTTTGAGTTGGCCAGCGCGGGTGTTGAGGGCTTGTAGGCGTGGTGCGCAGATGTCTTCGGGCATGGTGCCGCGTTCGAAGGCGTGGAGGTAGCGTTCGGTGGCGGCGCCGATGTCGGCCAGTTCGGTTTCGATGACTGAACGCTCGCCGGCCAGGATGTCGGCGGTGTCGGTGGCTTGGGCGGCGGCTTGGGCGGCGGCGGTGGCGATGAGGTCGCTGTCGTGGAGCATGTCGGCGAGTCGGTTGACGATGGCGTCGTCGAGGGTGTCGGCGGGCAGGCGTGGCAGGGGGCAGGTTTTTTGCCGTAGCGTTGGCGGGCGTGGCAGGTGTAGTAGCGGTAGGTGTGTGATCGTCCGGTGGCGGCGGTGCCCACGCAGTGCGTCCCGCATGAGCAGACCACCAGACCCGATAGCAGGTAGTCCGAGCTGTGCGAGGCGCGTTTGGCTGGCTCCTCTGCGCGTTCGGCGAGGAGGGTGTGGGCACGGGCGAACAGCTCGGGGTCGACGATCGGTTGGTGTTCGCCGGGGTAGTGCTCGCCGCGCCAGGCGACCTCGCCGATGTAGGTCGGGTTCTTGAGGATGGTGAGCACCGCCTTGTAGGAGAACAGCCGTCCGGCTTTGGTGCGGTGACCCGCGGCGTTGAGGCGGGCGGCGATCTCGTGGCTGCCGGCGAGGTGGTGTACGTAGGCGTCGAAGATGCTGCGCACGACGGCGGAACCTGTCAATAGGCATTTGCCGAATATCTACGCGCTTTGGATGGACGGCCGGTGTTGGCGGCAGCGCTGTCTGCACATGATCCGGCGGGGCTGGCTGTGCACGGCCCGGCAGTCTGGTGACGTTGGGGGTGCCCGGATGGGGGTGGCCGGCACGGTCAGTCCCGGGTGAGCTCGGCGACGGCCCGTTTGGCGCAGGCGTCGTCGACGAGGTCTTTGTTGTCGGCGGCGGCAGCGATGAGGGCGGCGGTGGCGGCGTTGTTGAGTTGACGGGGCAGTCCGTTGGAGACTCGGTGGAGACGGGCGATGGCGTCGTCGGCGAAGAGCGGTTCGTCTCTTCCGGCCAGTCTGAGGTGGTGGCGCAGGTAGGCGGCGGACTCGGCCAGGTCCATGGCTTTGATGGTGAAGCGGGTGGCGATGCGCTGGTCCAAGGCGGCGAAGGTGCCCATGCGCAGCTGGCGGTTGAGGGTGGGCTGGCCGACCAGGATGCCGGCGAAGGCGGAGTCGGAGTCCATCTCGGCGTTGGTCAACAGGCGGAGCTCTTCGAGCTGGGCGGGCTCGAGGAGGTGCGCTTCGTCGACGATCAGGATGACCCGGCGGTGGCGTTCGGCGGCCTCGGCGGCAAGCAGGTCGGCGGCTTGGACCATCAGCTCGGCCCGCTGGTAGCGGGGGGTGTCGCCGAGGGCTCTGACGATGGTGACGTAGAGGCCTCTGGTGCCGAAGGCGGGGTTGGAGACGTA
>JAJZLP010000019.1 GCA_021803325.1 Actinomycetes bacterium | reverse complement strand
ACCGCGACCTGGTCCGCCGGCTGGACACCGCCGGCAGCAGGCACCTACTACTGGCAGGCCACCTACCCCGGTGACGCCAACAACGATGCCGTCACCACCGCCTGCGGCGGCACCGACGAGCAGATCGTGGTGACCCAGGCAAAGCCCACCATCACCACCGTGGCAACACCCCAGGCGGGGGTGGCAGGAACGCCGATCGCCGCTGCCGAGGACACCGCCACGTTCCACGGGGCGGCGTCGCCGACCGGTTCGGTCACCTTCACGCTGTACTCCAACCCCACCTGCACCACGGCAGTCGCCGGCATGTCAGGGTCGGGCACCATCACCACGTCGGGTGCGGTGTCCACCGCGACCTGGTCCGCCGGCTGGACACCGCCGGCAGCAGGCACCTACTACTGGCAGGCCACCTACCCCGGTGACGCCAACAACGATGCCGTCACCACCGCCTGCGGCGGCACCGACGAGCAGATCGTGGTGGCAACAGCTCCACCGTCCGCGCCGCCATCCCCGCCGGCTTCGCCGACGACCCTGTCCACCCAGCAGTCGGCGTCGCCCACCGGTCCGGGCAGCATGCCGCTGGGCGGCACGGTCACAGACACCGCCACGGTGACCGGCACCCCGACGGTCGGTCCCCCGACCGGCCAGGTCGCTTTCACGGTCTGTGGACCGGGATCGGCCGCCGCGCTCTGCCCGACCGGATCGGGCACGACGGTGGGCTCCGCTCCACTCAGCCGGGCGACCGCCGGCTCGTCGACGGCGACATCGCCGACATTCACGCCAACGGCAGTGGGCACCTACTGCTTCTCCGCCGTGTACGTGCCCGACGGAGCGACGAACTACACGGCGTCGTCGGGGAACGTGTCGGGCAGCCTCGACACCGGCGAGTGCGTCACCGTGGCGTCGACCGCCCCGGCAGGATCGGGTGAACCGGTGCTGTCGGTGGTGAAGAGCTCGATGCCAGCATCGGGTTCGACGGTTCGTCCGGGCACTGCGGTCACCTACACGCTGACACTCACCAACGCCGGCACGGCACCGGCATCCGGCGTGACGGTGACCGACACGGTTCCTGCCGGCGCGACCTACCAACCTGGGTCGGCAACCTGCGACGCGATCGCCAGCTGCACGGTGTCGGAGGGCGGCGGAGTGGTGACGTGGATCGGCGTGAGCGTCGCAGCCCCAGCCGGCAGCAGCCCCGGAACCGCCACGCTCACCTTCGAGGTCACCGTCAACGCCGCGGACGGCGACGGCCAGGTCATCGCCAACACGGCCGCCTTCACCAACGAGCACACCCCGTCGTGCACCACGGCCACCTGCACCACCAACACGGTCCACCTGACCGTTGTGGCGCCGGCCATCGCCAGCCAGTCCAGCGGGCCGGCTCCCGTCGTGAAGGCAGCATCGTCCACATCCCCCACCGCTGCCACGCCAGCCACAGCGATCGCCGGAGCCACCACCGTCCACACCGGCAAGCCGTGGGCAGGATCACAGCCCATCGTGCTGGCGGTGCTCACCGGCGCCCTCGCGTTCCTCGGCCTCGGCGAACGCCGCCGTCGCCGGAGCCACCGGCAGGCGCACGAGGGAGGGTCGGGACAACGGTGATCCTTCCGGGCCCAACCGGGCCCGGAAGCCAGACCCACCGCGGGCAGCGGGCCCACCGGCCATGGCCCGCCCGACACGCGCCTGGTGATCACACCAGCCACCGCTCCGAAGACCCACCGGCCATCGCCCGCGCGGCGCGCCCGCCAGGTGAGCAGCCATCGCCATATCGTGCCCACGTGCCGGCCGGACACGGCGGCCACCACCGGAGCGTCGACACACCTGGCCTCCATGCCCGTCGACCCTCCCTTCCGGTTCCTGGCGGCGTACGGTGAAGATGGTCCCAGCCCGGAGGCACCATGGCGACACGTGTAACCGACGACCCCAACCGGTTCGCCCGCAGGCTGTTCGCCCGCCTGCCCGCCCGCTACGACCGGCTGGCCGAGGTGCTGTCCCTGGGGCAGAACAGCCGGTGGCGGCAGGCCATGGTGGACCGCATCGCGGCGGGGCTCGCCGTTCCCACGCCAGCATCCGGCGGTGCACTGACCGGCCCGCCACCCACCGGCCACCCGAACAACCCGTCACCCACCGGCGCTCCGGACAGCCCGCCACCCACCGGCCCGTCACCCACCGGCCACCCGAACGACCCGTCACCCACCGGCCACCCGAACGACCCGCCACCCACCGGCGCTCCAGACAGCCCGCCGCCCGCCGGCCCGTCACCCACCGGCCACCCGAACGACCCGCCACCCACCGGCCACCCGAACGACCCGTCACCCACCGGCGCTCCAGACAGCCCGCCGCCCGCTGGCCAACCGAACGACCCGCCACCCGCCGACGCGACGACCACCGGTGGCAACACGCCGACTGCACCGCCCCGGATCCTCGACGTGGCTTCGGGCACGGCCGGCGTGGCCTTGCAGCTGGCTGACCGGCTGGGCGCACAGGTCGTCGGCGTCGACCTCAGCTTGGACATGCTGCGCCAGGGTGCCCGCAACGTGGCCGCACGCGCCCCTACCTCCCCCGCCGCCACCTCCCGCGAGACCACGTTTCCCACTGCCATGTCCCCCACCGCCGCATCCCGCGAGGCCAGGTCCGACGCCGCGGCGTCCCGCCGTGCCAGGCGCAGCGAGGCCGGGGCGCGCGACATCCGGTCTCGCCACGCCGACGTTCCGTGCCCGGATACCCCGGCCGGCGGCTTCCCCGCTGCCAGCACCGAGGCGTCGGCGGGCCGGGCAGGCACGGGCCCCGGCGAGCCGGCGCCGGGCGCCGCGGTGGCGCTGGCTGTCGGTCGCGCCGAGCAGCTCCCGTTCCCCGACGGTTCGTTCGACGCGCTGACCTTCACCTACCTGCTGCGCTACGTGGCCGACGTGGACGCCACCATGGCCGAGCTGGCACGGGTCCTGCGCCCGGGAGCGCCGGTGGCCTGCCTCGACTTCATGGTGCCGCCCAACCGGTTCTGGCGGGCGTGGTGGTGGGGCTACACCCGCCTCGTCCTGCCCATCGCCGGTGCACTGACCGGCGGGCCGGCGTGGTTCCGGGTCGGTCGCTTCCTCGGCCCCAACATCTCCGGGCACTACCGCCGCCACCCGGTCGACCGCATCGTCACGGCGTGGGACCGGGCGGGGCTGCAGGACGTCGGGGCCCGAACCATGAGCCTCGGTGGCGGGCTCGTCATGTGGGGGCGCCGGTCCGGTGGGTGAGGTGGATGACCGGCCGGACATGCGGCCCGCCTTCTACGCCGCCGACGGATCCGGGTGGCGCCAGTGGTGGACGATCTTGCACCCGCCCTACACCGCGTGGCACCTCGGGTACGTCGTCATCGGAGCGTCGCTCGCCCCTCGCGTCGCTCTGACACCGATGCTGGCAGCGGTCGGAGCGTTCCTGCTGGCCGTCGGGGTCGCCGCCCACGCCCTCGACGAACTGCACGGCCGGCCGCTGCGGACCACGATCCCCAGCGCCGCGCTTGGCGCCGCCACCGGCATCGGCCTGGCCGGCGCCGCCGCCCTGGGGGCGCTCGGCGTGGTGCGCGTCGGCTGGGTGCTGGTGCCGTTCATCGTCGTCGGGCCGCTGCTGGTGGTCGGCTACAACGTCGAGCTGTTCGGCGGGGCGATCCACCACGACACCGGCTTTGCCGCCTGCTGGGGCGCTTTCCCGGTGCTCACCGGCTACGTGGCCGAGGCCCATACCCTCAGCGTTGCCCCGGTGCTCGCCGCCCTCGGCGCCTTCGCGCTGTCGCTGGCGCAACGCCACCTGAGCACGTCCGCACGGACGCTGCGCCGACACGTGGTCACCGTGGAAGGGACGATGCACCTGGACGACGGATCGCACCGGCCGATCGCCGCGGCGACCCTGCTGGGCCCGACCGAGGGAGCGCTGCTCGGCATGTCGTGGGCTGTCGTGCTGATCGCCGCCGCCCTGGCCGTCGCCCGCATGGCCTGAGCCCCGGCCTCGGCATCGGCACCGACACCGGCACCGGCACCGGCTGGTAGTGCGCAGTAGCGCTGGTCGCCGAAACGGGGCGGCGAGCCTGCGGGGAGCCCGGACACCGAGTGGGCGCAGTGGGCCCTCCGGGGGGCCGGGGCGTTCAGCGGGCGAAGCCGGTCGCGGGAAGGGTGAGGACCTGGCGAACGTAGCCGCGGACCGCGTCCTCGTCGGTGACGTCCACCTTGTCCGACGGCAGCAGCACGAAGGTGATGACAAGCCTGGCGAGCAGGTCGGCGGTAGCCCGGGCGCGCTTGGGCTCGAGGAAGCGCGCCAGGTGCGGCGCCGCACATTCGATGACCAGGTGCTGGAGCACCCGCAGCCCCGCCTCGCGTTCCGCCGTCTGCGGGTCGAAGAAGTGGGTCATGAGCGGCACGAGCGCACGGCGCTCGATGATCGCCTTGCCGGCGGACGACATGCCGCGGACGATCACATCCTCGAGCGTCGCCGCTGAGGAGAACCGCTCAGCGAGGTCGTCGAAGAAGCGGTCGATCTCCAAGGTCGCGGCTCGCAGCAGCAGGCCTTCCTTCCCGTCTCGGAACGTCCGGTACAGCGTGGCCCGGCTGATGCCGGCCTCGTCGGCGACGTCGGCGAGGCTGGTCTTGGCCGTCCCCCAGCGCGCCACGCACCTGAGTGTGGCGTGCACCAGTCGTTCCTCGACACTGCCGGGTTCGATGT
>JAJZLP010000192.1 GCA_021803325.1 Actinomycetes bacterium | reverse complement strand
CCGTCGCCGGCAGGATCCCGGGCGATGGCCTGCGCCCACCGACCGTCGGCGACCCCGGCGCCAGGTCACACGACCTCGACGCCATCGGTGCTGTCGACCCCTGAGCCCCGCACTAACGTCAGCACCGGCATGACGAACCGGCTTGCGCCCACCGCCGACCGGCGGCCGCTCGTTGCAACAGACACCCGGCCCCTCCTGCGCGGCTGGCTCCATGCGGGCGCTCTGCTGCCCACCGTGGTGGCCGGGTCGCTCCTGGCTGCCCACGGACCGACAACGGCCGACCGCGTGGCGTTGGCCATCTATGCAGCCGCCCTCACCGCCCTGTTCGGGATCAGTGCCGCCTTCCACCGGATCCGATGGTCGCCGGCTGCCCGACGGCGGATGCGGCGGGCCGACCACACCACCATCTTCGTGGCGATCGCCGGCAGCTACACCGCCGTCGCCGTCCTGGCGCTGTCGGGATGGGCCCGCACCACCATCCTCCTCATCGTCTGGATCGGCGCGGCCATCGGGGTCGCGCTCCGCCAGTTCTGGCTGGACGCACCGAAGTGGGCGGTGGCTGTGCCCTACGTGGCCGTCGGGTGGTGCGCGGTGGTCGTGATGCCCCAGCTCTGGCGCGGTCTCGGGCCAGAGGGCTTCGCCCTGCTCGTCGCCGGAGGCGCCTGCTTCAGCGTCGGTGCGGTGGTCTACGCCCGGAAGCGGCCGGATCCCGTGCCCCGCGTGTTCGGCTACCACGAGCTCTTCCACACCCTCACCATCGTCGCCACCGCCCTGCAATTCGCCGCCATCGCCGCGTTCGCTCTGCCCCGGGCCGCCTGAGCCCGGCCCGCGGGTCGCCCTCCGTCGCGGTCGCGCCGGGCGCTCGGGCGGGTAGAACGGGATCATGACGCCTCCGACCATCCGTGCAAGCGATGTCGCCGACCGGCCCGTGCTCCGCAGCGGGACCTTCGCTCTGGGTGGCGAGCAGCCCGTCCACCGCCTCGGTTTCGGCGCGATGCGCATCACCGGCCCCGGGATCTGGGGCCCACCAGCCGACCCTGACGAGTGCATCCGGGTGCTGCGCCGCGCCGTGGACCTCGGCGTCGACCTGATCGACACCGCGGACTCCTACGGACCCACCGTCAGCGAGGAGCTCATCCACCGTGCCTTGCATCCCTATCCCGAAGGGCTCGCCATCGCCACCAAGGCCGGCCTGGTCCGCACCGGGCCCGACGCCTGGCATCCCGTGGGACGCCCGGAGTACCTGCGCCAGGAGTGCGAGCTGAGCCTCCGCCGGCTCGGGGTCGACACCATCGACCTGTTCCAGCTGCACCGGGTGGACCCCGCCGTCCCGGCAGCCGACCAATTCGGCCTGCTGGCCGACCTGCGCGCCGAGGGCAAGGTCCGGTTCGTCGGGCTGTCGGAGGTCGACGTCCAAACGCTCCAAGCGGCCCGGACGGTCGTGCCCATCGCCACCGTCCAGAACCGGTACAACCTCGCGGACCGCAGCTCCGAGGAGATCCTCGACCGCTGCGAGGCGGAGGACATCGGGTTCATCCCGTGGTTCCCACTGGCGGCGGGCGACCTGGCGCGCCCCGGCGGTCCCGTCGACGCCGTGGCCTCGGAGACCGGGGCGACACCTTCGCAGGTGGCCCTGGCGTGGCTGCTCCGCCGGTCACCGGTCATGCTGCCCATTCCCGGGACGTCCTCGGTCGACCACCTGCAGGAGAACTGCGGCGCAGCCCTCGTCGAACTGGATGACACCCAGATGGATCGCATCTCGGCCGCCTGACGGAACCCGCGTCCGCGCCCGCCGCCACCTGGCCGCCTGACGAAGCGCGCGTCCGCGTCAGCGCCTACCGGGCCGCCTGACGAAGCGCGCGTCCGCGCCCGCCGCCACCTGGCCGCCTGACGAAGCGCGCGTGGGCGGCTCGCTGGCCACGCCAGGTCGCACCGTCGAAGACACCGCCCGTTTGTACCGCCCGACCTCTGTCCCGGCCTACGGCCCGTTCACGAGCCCCTGCCCCGCGGGCAGGTCGTCCGCTTCCTGAGGCCGACCACCGTCGGAGTCGTCGCTGCCGCTCGTGGCGTCCAAAAGGCTCGCTGCCTCGGCGGCGGCTTCCGCAGCCGGCCCGGCCCACGACACGGAACCGTGGGCCAGGATCACCGCCGCATCGGCCAGCTCGAGTGCTCGATCGACCTGCTGCTCGACCACCAGCAGCGTCGTGCCGGCGTCCCTGGCGTCCTGTAGCCCGCCGTAGACGGCGTCCACCATGGCGGGCGCCAACCCGAGCGAGAGCTCGTCGACCACGAGCAGCGCGGGTGCCGCCGCCAGAGCCTTGGCCAGTGACAGCACCCGCTGCTGCCCGCCCGACAGCGTGCCGGCCAGTTGGTTCCGACGGTCCGCCAAGAGCGGGAACGATGTCCAGGCCCGGTCGATGGCGGCCCCAAGCGCTCGGCGACCGACCCGTGCCGCCAGACCGACCCGCAGGTTCTCCTGGACGGTCAGCGACCCGAACACCGCCCGCCCCTCGGGAACGTGGAGCAGGCCGCGCCGGGCGATCCGGTACGCCGGCCAACCGGTGACGTCCACAGAGTCGAGGAGCACACGGCCTGCGGTCGGTCGCACCAGACCGCTCGCCACGCGGGCAACCGTCGACTTGCCGGCACCGTTCGGTCCGAGCAGTGCGACCACGGCGCCGGCAGGAACCGTGAGCGACACCTCGAACAGCGCCCGGTAGGGGCCGTAGACGGCGCTCACCGAGCGCAGCTCCAGCATCGCCTGGGCCGGTCCCGGCGGCGCGGTCATCGGCCCGCCGGCCTCACCCGCCGCTCGACGCGCCGCCGCTCGACCTGACCGGTGTGCCCGACCTGCCCGGTGTGCCCGGTGTGCCCGACCTGCCCGGTGTGCCCGGTGTGCCCGACGTGCTCGGTGTGCCCGGTGTGCCCGGTGTGCCCGGTGTGCCCGGCGGCGAGGTGATCGGCTTGTCCGACGTGGCGGTGAAGCACGTCAGCAGCTGGCCGCCCTGGCGCACCAGTGCGGGCACCGTGTGCCCGTGGTAGGCCTCGGCGAACCCGCTGCAGTAGGGCGGAAGCGCCTGGGTGTGCGAGGTTCGCCAATCCAGCGGCGGCATCAGGCCGCCGGCCGTGAAGGCGGTCTCCGTGTTGATGGCCGACACCAGCGCCTGCTGCGTGAGCGGCGCGTGCCCTACGGCCCTGAGGCCGGCGACGAACTGCGCCGCGTTGATCCACCCCTGCAAGGCGGTGTCGTCGTAGATCCATGCGGGCTCGTACTTCTGCATGGCTTGCACGTAGGACACCATGCCCGGGTACTTCGTGGGGTACTGGTCCACGGCTTCGAACGGCACGTGCTGGAAGAGGAAGTACACGTGCTCCATGGCGGCAGCGTTGGCGCTCACCGTCGCCCGCGAGTAGCCGTCGAGCCAGAGCGACGCGGTGGAACCGAGGTGGTACTGCTTCATCACCTTGGCGAAGGCCAGGTTGTCGGGCCCCTGCAAGCAGGTGACAAGGAGCTGCACCTTGCTCCCGGCCATCCGGAAGACGTCCGCGTCCGGATTGCCACCACCGAGGGGGTAGTTGTAGTCGGCCACCGCGACGTTCACCCCGAACTTCTGCAGGGCCGCGGCATCCGCCTTGCAGGCTGCGTCCGACTGCGCGACACCGCGGTATGCGACGACCGCTGCCCGCGTGGCGCCGACCTGGGAGGCCATCCATGCCACCGATGTGCCGTTCGTGCTGTAGTTGAGGACCGACCCGTAGGTACCGAAGAGGTTGGGTGCGTTCGACCAGTTGTTCGAAACCACCTCACCGAACGTCGGGGTCCCCGACTTGGCCAGGTAGCTCGACGCCGTGAAGAACGGGGTCCCGACCCCGACGATGGCGAACACGTGGTCCTGCTCGACCAGGTTCCTGGCCACCTGTGTGTCGACGGTCGGGCTGCCGGTGTCGTTGGCCACGTTGGACAGGACGAGCTGGCGACCGTCCACGCCCCCCTGGGCGTTGACCATGTCGAAGTAGGCGCGCACGCCGTCGACGATCTCCCCGAACCCGCTCGACAGCGGTCCAGTCACCGTGGCAAGGGCCCCGACCTTGATCTCCGTCTTCGTCACACCGGGCGCAGAGCCCCCACCCGATCCGCTGGAGCAGGCGGTCAAGCTCAGCCCGAGCACCGCCACGGCACCCGTGAGCACTCCCACCCTGCGTCCTGCTCGCATCGATCCCCCTATCCGACGGGCCGGGCCGTCCGGCGCTCCCCGGCCGGCCCGCGCCGGACCGGTCGCCCGTGCCCAGACGGCTGACATCGGCGTCAGGACCCGGGAACGGTTCCCTGTAGTCTTACCGCGCTGGCGGCACCCCCCCGGTCCACGGGCCCGGCGGCCCCGATGTACGGCCAACCCGAGCAGCCGCCAGGTCCACCGCATGGACCGGTGCGAGCCGGCCCGGCGGCGGGCAGACTACGGAGGATGAGCGCCATGCCGGCGTCGCCGACGGACGGCTGGATCGAACGGCCGCTATGGCACGCACCAGGCAGACCCGGCGGCGGGCAGACCCGGCGACGGGCGGGCGGCGAAGAAGGGAACCCACCATGGCAGCTCGGTTCGTGGAGGACGCGGCCAGCGCAGTTCTCGACACCGCCCGGGAGCTCCTGGCCCGGGGGCTGGTGGACGTCACCTCCGGCAATGTCTCAGCCCGCCGCTGTGACGGAGCGCTGTGCATCACCCCCACGTCGCTCGACTGCCGGGTCATGACCCTCGATGACCTCGT
>JAJZLP010000225.1 GCA_021803325.1 Actinomycetes bacterium | reverse complement strand
GCCGCCTGAGCCCTCGGCTCGCTCCCGTCCAGGATCGAGCGTTTCCGGTACCATCCGCCGGGAGCCGGTTGGTGGCGGCAGCGGACGGCTGCCACGGGACCGGCACCGACGACCAGTGCTCGCAGAGAACGGGGATACCGATGCCTCGAACCACCACCGTCCGCCGACGCCAGGCCAGCCTGCCGGCGTCCGACCCGTTCGCAGCAACCCTCGGCGGGTTCGACGAGGGTCGGTTGGCGGCGCTGCTCCAGCGTCGACCGGACCTGGCCGACCCGCCACCGCTCGACCTGGCCGACGTGCTGCGACGCTCGGCCAGCCCAAGCAGCGTCTACCGGGCCGTCGACCATCTCGACGAGCTCGCCGTGCTGGCGGTCCGTGCGGTGATGGCATCGGGGGGCACGGCACGTCCGGCGCAGGTCGCCGAGCTGCTGGGCCTGGCTGCCGACGACGGTGCTGTCGACCGGGCCATCGCTGCCGCAGAAGGGCTGCTCCTCGTCGCCCTCGACGCTGCCGGCACGGTCTGCGCCCAGCCGGTGCTGGCCCGGGTCCTGCCCGCTGACGAGCTGGGCCCGCCCGTCGCCGAGCTGCTCGACGAGCTGGCCGTCGACGAGCTGCGCTGGGTCGCTCGCCGCCGGACATCAGGGGTCCAGGCTTCTCGCAAGGCGGACCTCGTCGCGGGGCTGGCGGCAGCGCTGGCCGACCCTGACGGCATCCGCCGCACGGTCGCGCAGGCGCCGCCGCAGGCTGCGGCGCTGGCGGAGGGGCTGGTCTGGCACGGTCCTCGTGTGCAGTGCCACGTGTCCGGCATCTACCCGCGGTACGCAACCGGGCGCACCGCGGAGCCGGCGGACCCGGTGCAGTGGCTGGCCTGGCATGGGCTGGTGGTGAAGGACGGGTGGTACGGGTGCGTGATGCCCCGCGAGGTCGCCCTCGCCCTCCGGGGCGGTCTGCTCTTCGGCGACGTGGAGGTCGAGCGACCGGTGCTCGCCGTCGCATCCAGCACGGAGCCTGGTGGCGACAGTGATGCGCTGGCCGCCGCGGCGGCGCTGGTCGGCCAGGTCGAAGCCCTGGTCGAGGCGCTCGGAGTGGAGCCGGCCCCGCTGCTCAAGACCGGCGGGCTCGGCGTCCGTCAGGTGCGGCGGCTGGCGAAAGCGGTGGGGACGACCGATGAGCGTGCCGGACTGGTGATCGAGCTGGCGGCAGCGGCGGGGCTGGTTGGCTGCACGGGCGCGCCCTGGGACGGGACCGGCGAGGCGCTGCCCACGCCCGACTACGACGCCTGGTGCGAGCAGGACCCCGCCAGCCGGTGGGCTGAGCTGGTCGCCGCGTGGCTGGCGACCGAGTCCTTCCCGAGCGCTGCGTTGAGCAAGGGCGAGGACGGCAAGGCGCTCCCTGCCCTGAGCGACACAGCGTCGGCGCCCGAGGCCACCAGCCAGCGCCGGGTGGTGCTCCGGCTGCTGGCCGACCTGCCCGACGGCGCCGCCCCTGCACGCGACGCGCTGACTGCTGCCGTCCGGTGGGAGACACCGCTCGCCGCGGCAGCCGGGCCGCTCGACCCGGCCGGGCACGTGGCGTGGGTGCTGGCCGAGGCGGGCGCGCTCGGCCTCGTGCACCGCGACGCACTGTCGATCCTGGGTCGCCACGTCGCGTCGGCGGATCTTGCTGCCGCTGCTGCCGAGCTTCGCCTGCACGCCGGGCAGATGTCGACCGACCTGGTCCTGCAAGCCGACCTGACCGCCATCGCACCCGCGGTGGCTCCCCGGAGGTTCCGCGAGCGCCTTGGGCTCGTCGCCGATGTCGAGTCGAAGGGGGCGACCGTCGTCTACCGCTTCGGAGACGGGTCGGTGCGCCGCGGCTTCGACGCCGGGCTGTCGGCCGCTGACATCCTCGACTTCCTCCAGGAGCACGCCACCACGCCGGTGCCGCAGCCGCTCACCTACCTGGTGCACGACGTGGCTCGCCGCCACGGTTCGATCCGGGTGGGCGCGGCCTGCTGCTACGTCCGCTGTGCCGACGAGGCCAGCGCCACCGAGGTGCTCCGGGCGCGGCGGACGGCAAAGCTCGGTCTCCGGGCGGTATCGCCCACCGTGCTCGTGTCGCCCGAGCAGCCGGAGGTCGTGGTGGAGGCGCTGCAGGCCGCGGGGTACCTGCCGGCTCACGAGGATGCTGCCGGGGAGCTGGTCGTGGCGCGACCGCAGCCGCGCCGCGCTGCGCCGAGCGCCCGCCGGCGGAGACGACCGATCGCCGTGGTGGACCGCGACGTGGCAGCCGCCACCGCCCGCCGCCTGCTCGCCGGCGAGGCGCCGGCGCCGACCGAGCTCGGTTCGGCCCAGCAGAGCTCGGCCCAGCGGAGCTCGGCCCAGCGGAGCTCGGCCCAGCGGGGTTCGGCCCAGCGGGGTTCGGCCCTGGCCGATGACCACTCCGTGGACACTCGCGTGCTGCGGCCGGATGCTGTGCAGCGTGGCCGGAGTCGCTCCGAGAGTGACCGATCGGCCCCGGTGCCGCTGCCGGGCGTGCTGGTCCAGGCCGCTCGCCGGGCTGGACTGGACGAGCACGAGGTGCTCGAGCTGCTCCGCCTGGTGTCGGGGGACGCCGACGGGGACGGTCCGGGTGGGACCGCAGACCTGGCACTGATGCTGTCGATGCTCGAGGGCGGGCTGTTCGGCGACATGGGCGCCGAGGGTCTGTTCGGCCTGGGGACGTGCGACTGCCGGCGGCCGTCGGACATCGCCCGCTCGGCCGATCAGATCCAGGTGCTGCTCCACGATGCAATGGCACACGAGTGGACCGTGCGCGTGGCCCTGAGCCGCAGCCGCGGCACGCAGCCGGATTCGTTCTTCGCCGAGGTGGAGGACATCGAAGGCGATGACGTCACGCTGTGGCGACACGATCGCGAGACGGACCTGGAGACGACGGTGGCCTCGGTGGCGTGGGCCAGGGTGCTCACCGACGCCGAGGAGCATGCCCTGTTTTCCGAAGGGGCGGAGCGATGACCGACGGCGGTCCGGTGAGCTTCGAAGCCGGCGACGCCTCGGGGCGCGACAACGTGCGGCCGCTCATCGTGCAGTCCGATCAGACGCTCCTGCTGGAGGTGGACAGCCCGGGAGCGGAAGCGTGCCGGGCGGCCATCGCGGCGTTCGCCGAGCTCGAGCGCTCTCCCGAGCACGTCCACACCTACCGGATGACGCCACTCGGGCTGTGGAACGCCCGAGCCGCCGGACTCGACGCAGACGAGGTCACCAGCACGCTCACCCGGTGGTCGCGCTTCCCCGTGCCCGGCGCGGTGCTCGAACGGCTGGCGGAGACCATGGGGCGCTACGGCCGGCTGGTGCTCCAGGACGACCCTCGCCACGGGCTGGTGCTGGTCGCCACGGACCGGGCGGTGCTCGAGGAGGTGGTGCGAGCGAAGTCGGTCTCCCCGCTGCTCGGCCCGCGCATCGACGACGCCACTGTCGGCGTGTACCGCGCCGAGCGCGGACGGCTGAAGCAGGCGCTGATCAAGCTGGGCTGGCCGGCCGAGGACCGGGCCGGCTATGTCGACGGCACCGCCCATGCCATCACCACCCGTCCCGGCGACGCCTTCGCGCTTCGCCCCTACCAGCGCCAGGCTGTCGCGGCCTTTGCCGCGGCGGGCAGCGGCGTCGTGGTGTTGCCCTGCGGGTCGGGCAAGACCCTGGTCGGCATCGGCGCCATGGCTGCCGCCGGGGCGCGCACGCTGGTGCTGGTGACCAACATCGTGGCCGGGCGCCAGTGGCGCGACGAGCTCCTGGGGCGCACCACGCTGACCGAGGCGGAGATCGGCGAGTACTCAGGTGCGCGCAAGGAGGTCCGTCCCGTCACCATCGCCACCTACCAGATCGTCGCTACCCGCCGCGGTGGGATGCACCCACATATGGAGGCTCTGTCGGCGGAGGACTGGGGGCTCGTCGTCTACGACGAGGTGCACCTGCTGCCCGCCCCGGTGTTCCGGATGGCCGCGGACATCCAGAGCCGGCGCCGGCTGGGTCTGACCGCCACCTTGGTGCGCGAAGACGGTCGCGAGGGCGACGTGTTCAGCCTCATCGGCCCCAAGCGGTTCGACGCGCCCTGGCGTGACGTCGAGGCCCAGGGGTGGATCGCCCCGGCAGTGTGCACCGAGGTGCGGGTCACGTTGAACGACGAGGAGCGCATGGCGTATGCCCTGGCCGAGCCGGAGGAGCGCTACCGGGTGGGGGCATCGGCTCGATCCAAGCTCGCAGTGGTGCAGGCGCTGTGCACGTCGGCAGTGGCGGCAGGGGAGCCGACGCTCGTCATCGGCCAGTATCTCGACCAGCTCGACGCGATCGGCGCGCGGCTCAATGCGCCGGTGCTGACCGGCAAGACCGCCGTGGCCGAGCGCCAGCGGCTGTTCGCCGGTTTCCGGTCCGGCGAGCTGCCGGTCCTGGTGGTGTCCAAGGTGGCCAATTTCTCCGTCGATCTGCCGGAAGCGTCGGTGGCCATCCAGGTGTCGGGCGCGTACGGCAGCCGCCAGGAAGAGGCCCAGCGTCTGGGGCGCGTGCTCCGGCCCAAGCACGACGGCCGTCAGGCGCGGTTCTTCACCGTGGTGGCACGCGATACCAACGACCAGGAATTCGCCCTCCGGCGCCAGCGGTTCCTGGCCGAGCAGGGCTACGCCTACACCATCGTGGACGCCGAGCAGATCTTCGGTCAGGCCGGGTAGGTCCGTCGTCGCGACGGGCATTCGTCGTCGTCCCGATCCCACGCCGCGACGGTCATGGCGACGGCTTGGG
>JAJZLP010000077.1 GCA_021803325.1 Actinomycetes bacterium | reverse complement strand
CTCGGCGAGCTGAAATCCCGGCTGCTGCACCCCTCGACGCCGTTCGCCATCCGCGACGCCATCGTCGGCGAGCTCGTCGCCCGAGCCCAGGCCGAAGGCGGCCGCTGGAGCGTCGGCCTGGCCGGGGTGCTCCTACCCGGGCTGCGCCGGGCAGTCTGGGCGCTGACCCAAGCCTGCCCGGAGAAGGCCGACGAGATCGAGGCCGAAGCTCTCGCCGCGTTCCTGGCCGCCGTGGCCAGAGCCACCCCGGGCCGGGCCCGCCTGGCGTCCTGGCTGTGCTGGCTGGCCCGCACCGGCGCCGCCCGGCTGCTGCGGGCCGAGCTGGCCGAGCGAGCCGGGCCGGGCGCCGAGCCGGTCTCCGCCGCACCACCCCGGCCGTGGGGGCACCCCGACATCGTCCTCGCCCGGGCCGTCGCCGCGGACGTGGTCAGCGCCACCGACGCCGAGCTGATCGCCACCACCCGCCTGGAGGGCGCCAACCTCGCCGCCATCGCCGAGGACCTCGGCCTCGACTACGAGACGTGCCGGATGCGTCGAAGCCGCGCCGAAGTCAAGCTGCGCGACCACCTGAACTCGGACTGGTACGAGCCGTTCGATTTTGTTGGAAAAGCGGCCGAGACCCCTTGTTCTTCTAGTAGGGGTCGTCCCCGGCACGGCCGGCCAGCGGACCGGCGACCGGGCAAGCGTCGCTCGAGCCCACCACCGAGGAGGTGAGAGTGCCCACCCCGGTCCGACCGGACCACCGGGGCGACCCCTAACCCCACCCCCGGTCCCCAGCGCCCGGGGAGCCGACCAAGGAGGCCACCACGACACATCTCGCCCGCACACAACCCACCCGCACACAACCCACCGACGCAGCGCCCGCCGCAAGACAGGCCGCCACACAGGCCACGGGGAGACCGACCGCTCGACAGGCCGCTCGACAGGCCGACGGGGCCACCCCTGCCGCCGTCCACTCGGGCGGCCGACGACCCGGGCGGCAGATGGCGAGACGTCTGGTCGTGGCCGGCCTGCTCGCCGGTGCCCTCGCCGTGGTGCTCGCCTCGCCGGCCTACGCGGCCGGTGGGGGCACCCAGACCCTCAGCGGGCTGATCTCGAACCTCACCACCTGGATCGTCGGGATCCTGGCCGGGGTCGCCACGCTGTTCCTCACCATCGGCGGGCTGCGCTACCTGACCGCCGGCGGGGACCCCGGACAGGTCGAAAAGGCCAAGACTGCCCTCAAGTCCGCGGCCGTCGGCTACGCGCTCGCCGTCCTGGCCCCGCTCATCGTGTCCATCCTCGCCTCCCTTGTCGGCGGCGGCTGATGCGACCCCTCCCCGCCTGGCGACCCCGGCACCCGATCCGCCTCGCCGCCGGCGTCGTGTTCGCCGTCCTGGCCCTCGGCACCGCCGGGCACCACACGGCGTCCTCCGGCCATGGCAGGACAGGGGCGAGCGATACGGCAGTAGTGTTCACCGCCGCTCGCACTGCTTCGCCGACGGCAACCAGCCCGAGCGCGCCCGCAGCCGCTGCGACGACCGGGGCAACGACCCCGAGCTCACAGACGTCGACCTCGGGGACAGGCGGCTCCACCACATCAGGCTCCACCACATCAGGCTCTGCGACATCGGGCTCGGGGACCGCCGGTGAGGGCCCACCGCCGATTCAGGTCGGCCCGGGCGGCACCACCACACCGAGCGTGCCGGCGTCGGGGAGCGGGGGGACGGTGAGCGGTGGCACCCAGCCCTCTCCGGGGCTGTTCGACATCACCGGCCACATCGAAGCCGCCATCGACGACTGGTTCAGAAGCCTCGTCACCGACGCCTTGGACCCGGTCCTCACCTTGCTCGGCCACACCCTCCTCGCCACCCCGAACGTCACCGCCCAGAGCCGGGTCGGCCAGCTGTGGCGGATGACCGAAGGCATCGCCGACGCGTTCTTGGTGCTCTTCGTCTTGGCCGGCGGGGCGATCGTCATGGGATACGAGACGTTCCAGACCCGCACCGCCCTTCGTGACATCCTCCCCCGCATCGTCGTCGCCGCCGTCGCGGTCAACGCCAGCTTGGGTCTCGCCGGGCTGGCCATCTCGACCGCCGACTCGCTGTCCGCGGCAGTTCTCGGCCAAGGCGTCGACGCGGCCAACGCCGCGGTCGTGCTGCGCCAGCTGGTCCTCGGCTCGCTCGCCTCGGGCGGCATCTTCGTCGTGCTCTTGGGCGGTGTGGTCGCCGTGCTCGCCGTCGTGCTGCTCGCCACCTACGTCGTACGCCTCGCACTCGTCATCCTGCTCGTGGTCGCCGCCCCGATCTGCCTCGTCTGCCATGCCCTGCCCCAGACCGAGGGTCTGGCCAAGCTGTGGTGGCGGGCCTTCTCGGGCACGCTCGCCGTCCAGGTCGCCCAGTCGCTGGTCTTGATCACCGCGCTGCGGGTATTCCTCGCCTCGGGCGGGCCAGCCAACCTGGGCATCGCCTCGACCGGCGGGGTCGTCGACCTGCTCGTCTCGGCGTGCCTGTGCTGGGTGCTGGTCAAGATCCCCGGCTGGGTGAGCCGGGTCGTGTTCTCCGGATCCCGGGGTCGTGGCGGGATCGGCCGGGTCGTGCGAGACGTGATCATCTACAAGGGCGCCAAAGCCCTCGCCGCAGGAGTCGGGCTGTGAGCCCCGCCGCCGGACGCCGGCAACCCACCGAGGACACCGGCCGGGTCCGGATCCCCGCCGATGTCGACCGGCCCGACAAGCTGCTCGCCGGCCTCACCGCCCGCCAGCTCGCCATCCTCGCCGTCGCCGCAGTCGTGCTGTGGGCGGGCTATGCCGCCACCCGACACGTCGTTCCGCCCGCCGCCTACGGCGCCGTCGCCGTCCCCGTCGCAGCCGTCGCCGCCCTCCTAGCCCTCGGGCGGATGGAAGGCGTCCCCGCCGACCGGTGGGTGCTCGCGGCGTGGCGGCAGCACAGATCGCCCCGTCGGCTCGTCACCGCACCCGACGGCGTCCCGGCTATCCCCGGCTTCCTCGCCAAGGCAGCCGGGTCCCATCCACCCGCACTCCCCGCACCGCTGCGCCTCCCGCTCGCCGGGATCGACGCCAGCGGCGTGCTCGACCTCGGGCCCGACGGCCTGGCGGTGATCTGCCGGGCGAGCGCGGTCACCTTCGGCCTGCGCACCCCCGCCGAGCAGGAGGCCCTGGTGGCAGGGTTCGCCCGGTTCTTGAGCTCGCTCGCAGATCCCGTCCAGGTACTCGTGCGGGCCGAGCGACTCGACGTCCGCCCCGCCATCGACGCGCTCTTGGACGCCGCACCGGGCCTCCCCCACGTCGCACTGGAACGCGCCGCACGCGACCACGCCGCGTTCTTGGCCGGTCTCGCCGCCAGCCGGGACCTGCTGCGCCGCGAGGTGCTCGTCGTGCTCCGCCAGCCGGCGGGCCAGGCCAGCGCCGAGGGAGATAGGTCCGGGCGTCTCCTGCGCCGGGCTGCCGAAGCGGTGACTGCGCTCGGCGCGGCAGGGGTCAGCCTCTCGGTCCTCGACGCCGTGGCCGCAAGCGGTGTCATCGGTCGCTCCCTCGACCCGGCAGGCCCGCCCCGGCCCGGAGGCCTCGCGGGCGCCGCTGACGACGAGCCGGTCACCCTCGCACGCCATCGCACTCCACCCGACCCGACCGGTAGCCCTACGCAGAAAGGAGCCACCCGATGAGCAAGCTGCTCTCCCGCATCCCCCGCCCAGCGGCAAAGCCGGCGACGCCGTTCGGCCCCGACTCGATCGAGATCCGCCCCCGGGCGCTTCGCGTCGGGGACGGCTGGTGCCGCAGCTTCGCCGTCACCGGCTACCCCCGGGAGGTCGGGCGGGGCTGGCTGGAGCCGCTGTGCGCCCACCCCGGACGCCTCGACGTCGCTCTGCACATAGAGCCGGTCCCCGCCGCGCTCGCCGCCGAGCGCCTGCGACGCCAGCTTGCCCGCCTGGAGTCGGGCCGGCGCGCCGACGCGGCCAAAGGGCGTCTCGCCGATCCCGACGTCGAGGTCGCAGCCGAGGACGCCCGAGAGCTCGCCGCAGGGCTGGCCCGGGGCGAGCAGAAGCTGTTCCGGGTCGGCCTCGTCCTCACCGTCCATGCCGGAGACGAGAAGCAGTTGGATGCCGAGTGCGCCCGGGTGCGAGCCCTGTGCGCGTCGATGCTCCTCGAAGCCCGACCGGCCACCTGGCGGTCCTTGCAGGGCTGGGCGACCACGTTGCCCCTCGGGGTCGACGCCCTCGGCCAGCGCCGGGCGTTCGACACCGACGCGCTCGCTGCCAGCTTCCCCTTCGCCTCCGCCGAGCTGTCGGCCACGACCGGCGTCCTCTACGGCACCACCGCCAGTGGCACCGGGCTCGTCTCTTGGGACCGCTTCGCCCAGGACAACCACAACTCGGTCATCCTGGCGCGCTCGGGCGCGGGCAAGTCCTATCTCGCCAAGCTCGAAGCGCTGCGCTCCCTCTACCAAGGGATCGAGATCGCCGTCGTCGACCCCGAAGACGAGTACCGGCGCTTGGCCGAGACCGTCGGCGGCGCCTACGTGCATCTCGGCGCCCCCGGCGTGCGGCTCAACCCCTTCGACCTCGACGCCGGGCCCGAGACCGGTGCCGGCGAGGGCGGCGACGGCTCCCCTGGAGATGAACCCGGCGCACTGGCGTCGGGTCCAGTGGTGCGCCGGGCGCTGTTCGTCCACACCCTCGTCGCCCTACTCCTCGGCGAGAAGCCCGACCCGGCGACCGCCGCCGCGCTCGACCGCGGCATCGTCGCCGCCTACGAGTCGGCAGGGATCACCGCCGACCCCCGCAGCCACGCCCGCCCCGCACC
>JAJZLP010000219.1 GCA_021803325.1 Actinomycetes bacterium | reverse complement strand
GCGACCGGGATCTCACCCTCGCCGTTTCGTGGAGATGAGCTGGTGGGCGTCGGTGGCCGGGCTGAGCGTGGCGGCGTGCGGTGCTCGCGGCGCCGACATGGTTCACGCACAGTTCACCGTTCACCCGCTCAACCACCACGTGCGGTGCGTCGATGGTCTTCCGTGGAAGGAAGTTCGGTCGACGGGGGCGTACGAGCCGCCTCGATCGCTGCGAACCAGCGCACCGGGTGTGCCAGCAGCACGACATCCGTCGAGAGACCACGGTGAGTGCCAGGTTCGCGAGCCGCGCGGTGGCGACGATGACGGCCGGTGCGCTGTTCGGCGCTGTCACTGCGCTCTGCGTTGTGACCGGTGGCAACCACATCGGGAACTTCTCTCTCCTGTATGTCCTACCCATTGCCGCGTTCGGGCTGTCCGGTGGCCTGCGTGGTGGCCTCGCCGGAGCAGGCGCAGGACTGGGGTCGCTTGGTGCCTGGGCTTTCGTCGAGCACGGCGACGTGCACGTCCTCGGCTTCCTGACCCGAGCATCGGTGTTCCTCGTCGTCGGCGTTCTGTCGGGCATGCTGCGGGATCAGCGCTCGCGGACCGGTGCGACGGATCGGCGCTGGTTCTCGATGTCGAACGACATGCTCGTCGAAGCCAGCTTGGACGGCTACTTCACCCGCCTGAGCGAGCAGTGGGAGCAGTGTCTGGGCTGGACGCGTCAAGAGCTGATGGCACGGCCCTTTCGGGAGCTGGTTCATCCTGACGATCTGGCCGCCACCAACGTCTACGCTGACTCGCTCGACAGGCGACCTGGGGAGGTCTCCAACTTCGAGAACCGCTACCTGGCCAAGGATGGATCGTGGCGGTGGCTGCTGTGGTCGGCGCGTTCGGACAACCATCGGAAGTACGCGGTTGCCAGGGACATCAGCGACCGCAAGCGCCTTGAGCAGGAGCGAGACGCGCTGCTCCAGCAGGTGGAGATGACGGCGAGAACGGATTCGCTGACGGGCCTGCCCAACCGGCGGTTCTGGGACGAGGAGGTCCGGCGCGCCATCGCCCAGGCCCAGCGTCATGGACGTCCGCTGGCAGTCGCCATGGTCGACCTGGACGGGTTCAAACAGTTCAACGACGCGCATGGGCATGTCGTCGGCGACACGTTGCTGTCCGATGCCGCCGCGAGATGGCGGATGGTCTTGCGAACCGCTGACTTTTTGGCCCGCTACGGGGGCGAAGAGTTCGCCATCCTGTTGCCCGACTGCAAGCCATTCGAAGCGGAAGGGCTCCTCGACCGCCTGCGGACGGCGATGCCGATGAGCCAGACGTGTTCCGTCGGCGTCGCGTACTGGAGCGTCGGCGAGGGCCCTGACGATCTGGTGGCGAAGGCCGATGCCGCGCTCTACGAGGCGAAACGCCGCGGCCGGAACCAGGTGATGTTCGCCGCCCCGGGACCCCTCGACTGATCCGCGTGCGGTCCACGCCCGCTAGGGGCCGCCCACGGGTACCGGGACCATGCTGACGGCGACGTCGAGCCGCTGGGACGGGCCGCCGCCTTCGACGGTGCCGCGTAGCGGCGACACGTCGGAGTAGTCGCGTCCCCAGGCCGTGGTCACGTGGGAGACGGACACGAGCTGGTCGTTGGTGGGGTCCACGTCGACCCAGCCCCATCCAGGGACATAGACGGCGAACCACGCGTGCGAGGCATCGGATCCGACCAGCCCAGCCGCGATCGGCGTGGCACTGCGGATGTAGCCGCTCACGTACCGCGCCGCCAGGCCCATCGAGCGCAGGCAGCCGATGGCCAGGTGGGCGAAGTCCTGGCAGACCCCGCGCCGGTGCTGCAGGACATCGAGGACCGGGGTGGTGACCGAGGTGAACCCCGGTTCGTAGGCGAGATCGTCGTGGATGCGCGACGCGAGGTCGACCACGGCCTGGAGGAGCGGCCGGCGTGGGGTGAACGAGGGATCGGCGTACCCGGCGAGCTCGTCGTCGATGGGTACGAGCACCGAGCCTGCCCGGTACAGGCGGGCGGCGCGGCCTGCGGGCTGGCGGTCGGCGGCGAGGACGTGGCGGACGGTCTCCCACGGTGGGGTCGACGGCGGTGGAACCGCAGGGGACACGAGCACGTCGCTCGTTGCCACCACGGTCAAGGTGTCGAACGCGCCGGTCAACGCGAACTGCTGCACGTGGTTGCCGAACGTGTCAATACGGTCGGTCGAGGACTGCGGAGCCGGGTCGACAACCAAGGCGTGGGCCAGGCAGCGCTGGTGGGCGGTGTCGCGGGGTCGCAGGTGGGTCTCGTTTGTGCTGGCTGATGCCGGCGTGTCGTAGCGGTAGACGGTGCGGTGCACCACGCGGAACAGAACGGCGCCGTCGTCGGTGGTGGTTCGGCCTCCGGGGCTCGAAGCCCACGCTGGGCCCGCACGGACTGCGTCCATCGGCGTCGGGCCGAGCGCCGGGGTGGTGGAGCACGGTGGCGCTGGCGTACGGGTGGCGGTTGGCGGCGCGTCGTCTGGCCGTGCCTCATCTCGCGCTGCGGGGAAGTACTCGGCGGCGATCCGGTCGTGGACGAGCCGGATGGCGTCTTGCACGATGGTGGCGGTTGCCCGGAGGTCGCCGGCCGAGGGACCGGTTCGGCCCGCGCCGGACACCAGGACGATGGCGTCGGCGCAGGCGGCGGTCACCGCGTCGCTGCGAGGCCACCGCTTGGTACGCAGGTGGATCTCGGCCAGGCTGGTGACGACGGACCGGGCGAACCCTTCGTCGTGCAGGACGAACCGGGCGATGGCTTCGCCGTCGTCGCCTACGCCGGGACCCCGCCGCTGGAACGGCTCGTCTGCCGCGAGGGAGCGCAGGACGGCCCGGTGGTGTACTTCGGCGTAGGTGCCGCGCTCGCCTGGGCCTGGGACGAGGCTGGTCGCTCGCGCCCCCAACACGCGAGCGGTCATGTCGGCACGCTCGAGGTGCTGGCCCACTCGCACGAACGCTTCGGCCTGGTCCGCCCGGGCCACCGACCACAGGCAGGCGTTCAGCTGGGCGCACCCGTCGAGCACGCGCTGCAGCCAGCGGACCCGCTGGTCACGGGCGGCGACCTCGTGACGGTGCTCGTGGCCCAAACGCCACAGCTCGTTGCTGGTCTCCCAGATCTCGCCAGGCAGGACGGCCCGTGCCGTGCGGACGTTCGACCGGGCAGCGGCCAGCGCGGCCAGGACCGACGAGCGGTTGCCGGTGTCGGTGAGGAGGAACGGCACGACGTCGGCTTCGCCAGGTCCGCTCGCCGGCGGCGCCGCCTGCCCGCCGATCAGGAGGGAGTGACGGTCGTCGAAGAGCTGCTCCACCCCGGCGATGAGCAGCAGCGGTCTCCACCCGACGTCGGTTCCGACAGGCAGGTCCAAGTGCGTGTCGCCGTGGACGAGGACGGCGCGGGCTGTCGTCTCGGCGCGCTCGACGTACCGGCCTGCCCAGTAGAGGGCCTCCGCCACACGCGACAGCAGCGCCGGCTGGCGGCCGGTCGCCCGCGCCACTCGATCCGGAACGGGGATCGCAGCGGAGTCGGTCCCCAGGTCGACCGGGGTGGCACGAGCCCACTGCCAATCCGCGGAAGCTGGGCCGGCCGACGCAGGTGCTGGACCGAAAGCTGCGCGTGCCGGTGCTTGTCCGGCCGGTGCTTGTCCAGCCGGTGGCGAGGAAACGGGCGGTGGACCAGTTGGTGGTGAGGAAACCGGTGCTGGATCCGCCGTCAGCCGAGGCGTCGACTCGGTCGCCGTCACTGGTCCGACCGCCCGGTGGCCCGAGCGTCAACGCCCGGTGCTGCGGTGTCCACGTCGAGCTGTTCGCCGGGCCCGGCTCGGCCACGCGCAGGTGAGCCGGTGGCGGGAGCGTCCCATTCGCCGATCTCGATCCCGGTCCCGGTCCCGGTCCCAGTCCCGCTTCTGCCGTCGTGCCTGGGCAGGGTGCCGTCGACGACCCACGTGTCCTTGCTCCCACCGCCCTGAGACGAGTTGACGATGAGTGATCCGGCGGAGGCCGCCACGCGGGTCAGGCCGCCCCGGGTGACATAGCTTCCGTCGGGGCCGAGCAGCGCGAACGGTCGGAGGTCGACGTGGCGCGGTTCGAGATTGCCGTCGCACAGGGTGGGGGCGGTGGACAGCGCCACGACAGGCTGGGCCACCCAGCCTGCCGGGTAGCGCTCGATCCGGCGGGTCAGGTGGGTCAGCGTGTCGGCACCCGACCGGGGGCCGATGACGACGCCATAGCCGCCCGACTCGGTGGCGGGCTTGACGACCAGGGACCCGAGGTGGTCGAGGACGTGCTGTCGCTGTGCCGTGTCCCCGCACCAGTAGGTCGGGACGTTGGGAAGG
This sequence comes from Actinomycetes bacterium, assembly GCA_021803325.1. Lineage (GTDB taxonomy): Bacteria > Actinomycetota > Acidimicrobiia > Acidimicrobiales > UBA8190 > JAJZYI01. Next base: position 23,192 of record JAJZLP010000219.1, on the reverse strand, counting down.
ATCGGCTCTTCGCCCAGGTAGTACCGAACGAGGGCGGGGACGAACCCGTAGACGGCCTTGTCGTCGGCGATGCCGGCACCCGGTGCGTTCACCACGGCCACGGTCCCGGCTCGCAGTGCCCGCAGTAGGCCGGGCACGCCGACCACCGAGTCGCGGCGGAACACCTCGGCGTCGAGGAAGAGGTCGTCGACGCGCCGGTAGACGACGTCGACACGCTCGAGGCCGCCGATGGTGCGCATGCACAGGGTGGCGTCGTCGAGGACGACGAGGTCCGCCGCCTCGACCAGTTCCGCGCCGAGGTGCCGGGCGAGATACGCGTGCTCGAAATGGGCCGAGTTGCCCACACCGGGCGTGAGGACGACGACGACGGGATCGCGCTGGGCGGGGGACACCGCGTGCAGCAGGGAGCGCAGGTGCTCCAGGTACGGGTCGACGGGCGCCACGCTGTAGCTGCGGAACAGGTCCGGGAGCACACGCTTCACCACTGCCCGGTTCTGGAGCATGTAGGACACGCCGGAAGGCACCCGGAGGTTGTCCTCCAAGACATAGAAGGTGCCGTCCTCGTCGCGCACGAGATCGCTCCCGCAGATGTGTGCCCAGATGCCGCCCGGCGGGTCGATGCCCATGCATTCGGGCCGGAAGTTGGCGGATCCGGTCACGAGCGTGGCGGGCACCACGCCGTCCCGGACGGCGCGCTGCTCGTGGTAGACGTCGTCGATGAACCGGTTGAGCGCGCGAAGCCGCTGGGTGAGACCGGCATCGATGACGTCCCACTCGGCAGCGGCGATGAGCCGGGGCACCACGTCGAGGGGCCACGCCCGCTCCCACGTGGTGCCGTCGCGATACACGGCGAAGGTCGCTCCAGCGCCGAGCATCTCCCGATCGGCGGCCGACTGACGATCGAGGAGGCCGGCAGGCCCGAGCCGGTCCAGGTGGTCCCACAGGGGTGACGCGACGGGGCGTGGGCGGGCGTTGGCGTCGACTGCCTCGTCGAAGGTCGGGCCGCCGGCATAGTCCAGGGTACCGGCTGGTCCGGACCATGCGGAGCGCATCCGGGTGGCAGGCGGTGCTGTCATCGGAGCGTCCTGACCAGTCGCGGCGATGGGAGCATGGCACGGCGGAACATGTCCCCGTTGTACCGCGCGCAGGGGTCCGCAGGGTTGCCGGAGTGTTTCGGGTCGGTGAACCGTGGGCGCTGCGCCGGCTGCAGCCCTGGTGCACTGCTCGACTCGGTGCGCAACGCCTGACCTGTCAGGAACGGGAGCGCTGGTTCCGCCGGCCCGGCCTCGCCCTGGTGTACTCCTCGACTCGGTGTGTCACGCCTGATCTGTCAGGAACGGGAGCGCTGGTTCCGTCGGCCCGGCCCGATACGGGGTCGTTCAGATGTTGCCGAGCTTGAAGCCGAGACCCGGACCGTGCACGGCACCGGTGGTGACCACCGGGATGGCGTGCGTCGTCCCGGCGACATCGACGTCCAAGGTGCCGACCCGCTGGCCCCGTCGGAGGGTGGAGCCGATCCGGTCGAGGTGGAGGTTCCCCTTCAGGTCGAGCCCCGGCCAGGCGAGCGCCGTCAGCGCCTGGGTGGCTACGACGGTCGTGCGGGCTCCCCACGGCGTCACCACCTGGGCCACCTGCTCGCCGCGACGGATCAGCTGCCGATCGGCGAGCTGGGGAGCGAGGGCCTGCACCAGGGTGCTCGATGCGTTCAGGGCGCTCTGGATGATCGGGGCGGCCTGCTGGCCGAGCACGGCGCCGTCGATGGTGGCGGTGCCACCGGCGACGGCGACCTTCGCCTCGAACAGGAAGCAGCCGCCGGCATGGCCGTCGGAGCCCGTCTTGATCCCGACGAACCCGCCGTGGCCGAGGTTGTAATCGTAGTTCTGCAGCGTTCCGGCCACCGGCAAGGTGACTGCCGGCATGCCCACGACGGATGCGAACACCGGGTTGGCCATGGCGACCTGGCCCAGGCGGATGAGGTCCTCGGGGGTGCTCACCGACCCCGAGGCGAAGCCGCTCGGGCTGACGAAGTGAGTGTGGGTGAGCCCGAGCGTGGCCGCTTCGTTGTTCATGGCCACCACGAAGGCTGCGGTCGATCCACTGTCCCATGTGGCGAGCACGTGGGCGATGTTGTTGGCCGACGGGATGAGGAGCGCCTGCAGCGCCTGCAGCTCGGTGAGCTGTTCGCCGGCGACGACGGCCACCACCGACTGCTGCTCGCTCACATCGGTCTGGTACTGGGTGACGTCTGCCGGGGTGATGGTGAGCGACGGGCCCGACTGGCCGGGTGCGAGGGGATGGTCGCGCAGGATCAGCAGGGCGGTCATCACCTTGGCGATGCTGGCGATCGGGACTGGAGCCGTCGACCCGCTCGACCCGACGGCACCGGCTCCGGCGACGGCAAGGGCTGCTTCTCCCTGGCTCGGCCATGGCAGTGCCGGCTTGCCAGCCAGCGTGAACGACGTGGTCACGGCGCGGACCTGCGCGCGGGGCGCGGGCCGAAGCCACTGGACGGCGCCGAAGACCACGGCGGCGACGACGAGGATGCCGGCCGCCGGCAGGACGAAGCCGCCGGCTGCTCGGACCGTGGCCAGCCGCCTGCCGGAGCGGTGGAGCCCGCGACCCGATCGCCGCCGACGGCGCCCCGGCCCTCTGGCACCGCCGAGGCCTGTCAACTGGGCGAGCCCGCTCGAGCGGGTGGCGGGGCTCACGGCAGGCCCATGGTCGACTTGTGCACCATGGTGAAAGAGTACGGCGGCGCCAGGTCGATGCCGTCGGGCTTGTCGAGGTACCCAGGGCCGCTGCCTGGTTGCCCGGTGTGGCCGTACTGCCAGACGACCTGGTTCGTCTTTGGATCGACGACGATCACCCGGTGGTTCCAGTCGTCGTTGAGGATGACGTCCCCGTTTGGCAGCGGCAGGGCCAGCGACGGCTGGTTGAGCGCCTCGGCACCGGTCGGGGCGTAGCGCCAGAGCAAGGCGCCCGAAGCGTTGAATTCCTCCACCGCACCCGGATTGGCGTAGTTGGCGCTCAAGAAGACGTTGGGCGACACCTCGTTGGTGTCCGACGGGTAGGTGAAGCCCGGTGGGTTGGTGATGAAGCCGATCGCTTGCGTGGCCAGGTTCAGCTCGTCGACCCAGTCGCCGTTGATCTCGGTCACGAGGTACTGGCCATTGGTCATGGGAAAGGCGCCGTTGGGGCTGCCCCAGCGCTGTGGCGGCTGGTGGTAGCAGTAGTTGGTGGTCTCGCCGATGACCTTCAGCGGGGTGTGCGACGGCGGGTCGAGGACCAGGATCCGGCAGTTCTTGATGTCAGCGGTGATGATGTCGCCGTTGGGCAGCATCATGGCGTCGTCCGGGTTGTCGAGGTAGTTCGGCGCAGAGCCGGGCACGCCCGGATGACCGTATTGCCACAGGATCTTGTGCGTGGCCACCGAGATCTCGGTGATGGTGAACTGGCTCTCCTGGGTGGCGATGATGTCCTTGCCGTTGGGGGTGAAGAAGGCGTCGTCGGGGGCGAGCCACGTCTGGCCCGGAGCGAGGTCACCGGGCTGGGGGAACTGCCACACGATGTTGCCCTGTGGGTTCACGATGATGAGCCGGTTGTTGTTGCGGTCGGCGATCAGGACGTCGCTGGGCAGCACCGACGGGTTCGACCCCGGCTGCAGGTACGGCCCGGGCTGCAGGTGAGCGGTGGCCGTGTAGCCGTTGGGCGACGGGAAGGGGAGCCCGGCGACCATGGTGCTCGCCGCTGCGGTGCTGCGGCCAGGTGAGGAGCTGGTGCTCGATGTCGCTGTGTGGCTGGCGGCGGCGGGGGTGGCGCTGCCGCATGCGGCCAGTGCGAGCAGGCATGGGAGCGCGAGGAGGAAGCGGGCCGGTCGTCGCATGGCCGCACACCCTAGGCGCAGCAACGCGCGCAGCGGCGTCACCGCGAGCCCGACCTGCGGCGAGCGCCGGCAGTCGCCGTCGGGTCGCTTCGACTCCGACGCGGTGAGTAGCCTTCGGCCGTGCCGCTCTACGCCCTGGGTGACGTCGCTCCGCTCATCGACCCCGACGCGTTCGTCCATCCCGATGCCGTTGTCATCGGAGCGGTGACCGTGGGGGCCGACGCGTCGATCTGGCCTGGAGCGGTGCTCCGAGGAGATTTCGGGACGATCACCATCGGCGCCCGGACCTCCGTGCAGGACGGGACGATCGTCCACGCCGGCCCGGGATTCCCGACGGTGGTCGGCAGCGGCTGTGTGGTCGGCCATCTGGCCCACCTGGAAGGCTGTGTCGTCCACGACGATGCTCTGGTCGGCTCCGGGTCGGTGGTGCTGCACCACGCGGTGGTGGAGAGCGGGGCGACGGTCGGGGCCAACGCTGTGGTGCCGAACCGGATGGTGGTGCCCGCAGGTGCCGTCGCCGTCGGCGTCCCGGCCACACTGCGGCCTGGAGCGTCGAGTGTCGACCTCATTCGCGTGTCGGCGGACCAGTACGTTGGCAACGCCAGGCGGTACCGGGAGCTCCTTCGCCGCATCGATTGAGTCGCTGAGTAGGGTGCCTGTCGGCTTCGGGCGGTTCTGGGGGCTCCTCCGCCGCAGTGGTTGGGCCTGCCGACCAGAGTGTCGGTTGCTCCACGCGGCGCAGCAGGGCAGGCCGCAACTGTGCCCTTCGTCGCCGAGCCCGGTCGGGAAGTCCTGTCGGGGAGTGCCAGCGGTGGGGGGAAATGTCCAACTTATGATCACCCCAAGTGGCATCGTTGCTCAAGGTGCGACGGAGAGTGCCGATCATTGTGGCGATGACCCATTCGACCGTGACAGCGGAGTCCCCTTCGGTGCGGTTGGTGCACCGGTGCCGACAGTGCGGTGGCGAAGTGCTCCCCGGCGATCCCGGCCACGCGGTGGCGTGGTGCGGCCGTTGCCGAAGGGTGGGCATTGCCCGTCTGACCGTCGAGCACCAGCCCCCCGCCGCACCGGCGGTTCGGGGGCACGGGGCCTGACCCGGTTGCGTCTGTAGCGTCCACGGCTGTGCCCACGGCTGTGCCCACGGCTGTGCCGGCAACCGCAGCGCGGCTCGAAACGGAAGCCTCGGGCCTTGGCCCCGGGTCGGACTGGACGCCGGACCGTGGCGGTTCGATGGGATGGCACCACCAAGAGTGCAGTCTCCACCTCAGGTTGACCGTTCGGGTCGTGCCTGGATCTGCACCTGCACGTGAATCGCAACATCATCGTAACTACGGCCGTGTGGGCCACCGGTACGATGACCGTGCAGTGCAGGTGGAGGAGGAGCACAAGGTGGACCAGCGGACTCCCGTTCCAGACGACGGTGCGGGGAGCGGAGGACCCGGAGCGGCAGATGGTGGGCATGCGGGGTTCCGCGGGCCGCAGGTGTGCACGCTGGTGGGGATCACGTACCGACAGCTCGACTACTGGGCGCGGACGGGGCTGCTGCGCCCGTCGGTCGCCGATGCGCGTGGGAGCGGCACGCAGCGTCTGTACTCGTACCGCGATCTCGTGGAGCTCAAGGTCGTCAAGCAGCTGATCGACGCCGGTGTCTCCCTGCAGCGGGCCCGCAAGGCGATCGACTGTCTTCGCGACGATCTGGGCGCCGACGTGGCCTCCGCCAGCCTGGTGCTCGCCGGATCGGGCTCGGTCCTGGCCCACAGCGACGGCGAAGTGGTGGACCTGCTGCGCGGTGGTCAGGGGGTGCTGAACATCGTGCCGCTGGGCGGAGTGGTCGACGCGCTGCATGCTGCGATTCTCCGGATCGATAGTGCTGGCGGCCCGGAGCCGGCGGTGCCGCCGGTTCCGGGAACGGCCGACGGCCCGGGCCGCGCCCACGGCAGCTGACCGCCATCCCGCCATCCCACCATCCGGCCATCCCGCCGTCGTCCCGTGACCGCCACTGCAACCGCCACCCGCACCGTCGCCTCGTGACCGCTACCGCCAGCATCGGCTCGTGCCGGCCGTCAGCACCGGCACTGGCACCGGCACCGGACCTGCGGGGAGCGTCACCGATGTGCACGACGCGGCCGCCGGGTTGTGCATAGCCTGGTGGCGGTGAGCGACGTGGCTGTGAGCGCCCAGAGCGAGATGGTCCGGGCTTCGGCACTGGTGGGTGCTCCGGTGGACGACGGCCACGGCGGTCCGGTCGGCCGAGTGGAGGACCTGGTCGCGCGTCTGGCCGACGACGGCTACCCACCGGTGACCGGGGTGCTGGCACGAGCCGGTGAGCGCGAGGTGTTCGTGCCGGTAGGCCGGATGGCGGCCATGGGGTCCGGCGGGGTGATGCTGCTGCCGGGGGGTGCCGAGCTGAGTGAGTTCGAGCGACGCCCTGGCGAGGTCCTGCTCATGCGTGACGTGGTGGGCCGGCAGCTGGTGTTCATCGACGAGCACCATCGGGGCCGGCTGGTCCGGGCGTCGGATATCGAGCTGGCGCTCCGAGGCGGCACCTGGGTCGTGGTAGGCATCGACGCCGGACCGCGCAGCCGGTGGCCGTGGCGGCGCCGCTCCGGGTCGGCGCGGATCGTGGACTGGGCTCATGTCGAGCCGTTCCTCAGCCACGTTCCGACGTCGCGGCTCGGACTGCGGCTGCGCTGGCTGGTGCAGCTGCACCCCGGCGACGTGGCCGACCTGGTGGAAGAAGCGTCGCCCGACGAGGCGGAAGAGATCATCCGGGCCGTCAGCGAGGACCGGGATTTCGAGGCGGATGTCTTCGAAGAGCTGGACCAGGAGCACCAGCTCGAACTGGTGGGCAAGCGATCCGATCAACAGGTCGCCGACCTCCTCGGCAAGATGGCGCCCGACGACGCGGCGGACCTGCTCGGCGAGATCGACCGGGCACGGCGCGAGCCGATCCTGGCGCTCATGCCGCCAGCTGGCGGCCAGCGCCTGCGGAACCTGCTCAGCTACAACCCGCAGTCCGCTGGCGGCATGATGAGCCCGGGTGGCATCTGCGTGCCATCCACCACCTCGGTCAGCGACGCCCTCGAGCGCATCCGCGAGGACCGCGAGCTGCCCGAGACCTTCGACAGCGTGCTCGTCGTCGACGAGGAGGGCCGGCTGGCGGCAGCCGCCCGCCTTCTCGAGCTGCTGCGGGCGGAGCCGACGGCGGCGATGGGCACGGTGGCGCACCCGGACCCGCCGAGGGTCCGGACCGGCGCGGACCTGGTCGAAGTGACCCTGATCATGACCGACTACAACCTCACGACCCTGGCTGTCGTCGACGATGACGACCGGGTGGTCGGCGTCGTGACCATCGACGACGTGGTCGAGCAGCTCGTCCCCGAGAATTGGCGGCGCCGGGCGGAAGCCGAGGACTGACGGGGCCGGTCACCGCCGCGCCGGGCAGTCGTGGCGGCAGGGTGCCGGCAGCGTGGGACGTAGTCAGCAGTGTCGGGTCGGGTCGGGTCGGGAGCAGGCCGCCGGTCGGTGCTCGAGGCGGAGCGGTGGATCGGCTGCCCGGGGCGCACGATCGGGACGGCAGGCCGGATCGGAGCGCGTCGGCAGCGGGGTCCGTCGGGTAGCGTGTCGGATGGCTGCGGTGGCTGTGCCGTGCACCGGGTCCAGCGGCATCGCCGGACGAGGCCGGATGAGGAGGTGAGCCGATGAGATCGAACCCCCCAAGTCACCGTTCGACTTGTCGCGCCTCCGGCCTGCCGCCCACCGGCTGATCTCCCCGTGGCCGGGGCGCGTTTGCCTGCGCACCCGGACCACGAAAGGAGGTCGAGACCATGGCCGACGAGGCCACACCAGCCGGCTTGGAGCCTGGAGCACCCGCTGCGGTGCTCGACGAAGCCCACCAGGGCGACATCGTCGGTGCCCTCGGGACCATCGGTCGCCATGAGCTGCCGCCGCGCCGACCGTGGAGCCGGCGGGTGCTCGCCCTCCTGGCCATCATGGGCCCTGGCCTCATCGTCATGGTGGGGGACAACGACGCTGGCGGCGTCGCCACGTACGCGCAGGCTGGCCAGAACTACGGCAGCACGCTGTTGTGGACGCTGCCCCTGCTCATCGTGGTGCTGATCGTCGCCCAGGAGATGGTGGTCCGCCTGGGAGCGGTGACCGGCATTGGCCACGGGCGGTTGATCAAAGAGCGGTTCGGGCGACTGTGGGCGGGGTTCGCGGTGGTGGACCTCGTCATCTTGAATTTCGCCACCCTCGTCACAGAGTTCATCGGCGTCGGGCTGGCCCTGTCGTACTTCGGGATCCGCCCGGTCGTGTCCGTGCCGGTGGCGGCCGCAGCCCTGGTGGCCATGACCGTGAGCGGCAGCTTCCGACGCTGGGAGCGGTTCATGTACGTGCTCATCGTCACCTCGCTCCTGGTGTTCCCGCTGGCGCTCATGGCCCATCCTCACTGGGGCGCTGCTGCTCGCGGGACGGTGATCCCCGGGGTGGCCGGCGGTCTGAAGTCGAACACGGTGCTCTTCATCATCGCCATCGTGGGGACCACCGTGGCCCCCTGGCAGCTCTTCTTCCAGCAGTCCAACGTGGTCGACAAGCGCATCACCCCCCGCTGGATCAACTACGAGCGGACCGACACCATCGTCGGCGCGTTCCTGACCAACACCGCTGCCGCCGCCATCATCATCGCCACCGCCTTCGCTTTTGTGCACACCAGCTACCACGGGAGCTTCACGAATGCGCTGGGTGTCGCTCGGGGGCTGGCCCACGTACTGGGGCCGGCGGCGGGGGCGATCTTCGCTGTCGTCCTGCTCGACGCCTCGATCCTCGGTGCAGCGGCGGTGACGCTGTCGATCTCCTACGCCGTGGGGGATGTGATGGGGGCACGACACTCCCTGCACCGACCGTGGCGCGAAGCCAAGGCCTTCTACGGCTCGTTCGCGGCTCTGGTGGCCGTGTCCGCCGGGCTGGTGCTGATCCCCGGGGCGCCGCTGGGGCTCATCACCGAGGGCGTGCAGGCGCTCGCCGGGGTCCTGCTGCCGAGCGCCATCGTCTTCCTGCTGCTGCTGTGCAACGACCGCGACGTGCTCGGCCCGTGGGTGAACCCGCCGTGGTTGAACGCAGTGGCGTCGGTCATCACCACGATCCTGGTGATCTTGTCCGTCGTCCTCATGGTCACCACCCTGTTCCCGTCGGTCGACGTCATCACGGTCTTCGTCGTCCTGACGTGCATCGCCGCCCTTGGCCTGGTGGTCCTGGGCGTCGGTGCCCGCCGCCGGAGGCCCGGTGGGCGACCGCCCTCACGGGAGCACCGCGAGCGGTGGACCATGCCGGGGCTCGCCCTGCTGGCGCCGCCGGTATGGACACGGGGCCGGCGGGCCGGGATGTACCTGCTGCGGGGCTATCTGGTGCTGGCCGTCGTCCTGTTGGTCGTCAAGACTGTGGTGCTCGGCCTGGGACATTGACCGGCGTGGTGCGATCAGCCCGCCAGCCCGTAGGCTGCAGCCGATGGCCTCCCCCCGCCGGTCGCCGCTGCACGACGCCCACGTGGCTGCCGGAGCCCGGCTGGTGCTGTTCGGCGGTTGGGAGATGCCACTGAGCTACCCGTCGGGCACGGTGGCCGAGCACCTCGCCTGCCGCCGGAGCGCTGCGTGCTTCGACGTGAGCCACCTGGGCACCGTGCGGGTCGCGGGACCCGACGCGTGGGAGCGGCTGCAGCGGGCGCTGTCCAACGACCTGCGCCGGATCGCCCCGGGGCATGCGCAGTACAGCCACCTCCTCGACGACGACGCCTCGGTCGTCGACGACGTGATCGTGTGGTGGACCGGCGACGACTCGTTCGACGTGATGCCCAACGCATCCAACACCGAGCCCGTCCGCCAGGCAGTGGGCGGCGACGATGTCACCGCCGGGCGGGCAGTGATCGCGGTGCAGGGGCCCGAGGCACGGTCGCTGCTCGGTGGTGTCGCACCGGAGCTGGCCGCCGTTGCCCGGTTCGGCGTGCGCCAAGCCACGTGGGAGGGGGCGCCCGTCACCGTGGCGGGCACCGGCTACACCGGCGAGGACGGCGTGGAGATCGCCGTCCCGGCAGAGGCCGCCGGCTCGCTGTGGTCGGCGGTGGTCGGTGCCGGTGTCGTCCCCGCCGGCCTGGGGGCACGCGACACCCTCCGACTCGAGGCCGGCCTTCCCCTGTACGGCCACGAGCTCGGTCCCGGGATCACACCGGTGCAAGCCGGCCTGAGCTGGGTCGTCGGCTGGGACAAGGCGGAGCTCCGAGGACGCGACGTGCTGGTGGCCGAGCGGCGTGACGGGCCCCGGCGCCGACTGAGGGGGCTCGTCGCCGGCCGCCGGCCGCTGCGCGACGGCGCTACGGTGACCGCCGACGGGGTGACCATCGGGCACTGCACGAGCGGTAGCTTCTCGCCCGTGCTCGGACGCGGCATCGCGCTTGCCTACCTCGACAGCTCCGGCGACGCCGGCGCCGGTGCCGGAACCTTCGGTGTGCCTGTCGTCGTCGACCTGCGCGGGACGCCGGTGGACGCCACGACAGTGCCCCTGCCGTTCGTCGCGGGTTCACCCGCCCGCTGATGCCCGGGTACTGGCCGCACACCGGGGACGACGTCGAAGCCATGCTGGCGTTCCTCGGCCTCGGCTCGCTCGACGACCTGTTCGCCGCCGTTCCCGACAGCCTTCGGTTGGCTGCGCCTCTGGACCTGGCCGCGGGGGTGCCCGAGCCTGACGCCGCTGCCCACATCGATGACCTGGCTGCAGCCAACCGCCCCGTGGGACGCGAGCTGGTGTGCTTCGCCGGGGGAGGAGCGTACGACCACTACCTTCCGCCGGTGACCGCTGCCCTGGCAGGACGCTCCGAATTCGTCACGTCGTATACGCCGTACCAGGCGGAGGTGGCGCAGGGAGTGCTGCAGGCCGTCTTTGAGTTCCAGACCCTCCTGGCGCACCTGGCTGGAGTGGAGATCGCCAATGCGTCGCTCTACGACGGCGCGGCAGCGGTGGTGGAGGCTGTCAACCTGGCGGTGGGGGTCACTGGTCGCGAGGACGTCTGGCTATCGCGGGGGGTGAACCCCTCGTGGCGGCAGGTCCTGGGGACGCTGGCGACGGGTCCAGGACACCGGCTGGTGGACGTGCCGCTCGCCGGGGGGCTGACCCGCTGGCCGGACGCCGGGGGATCGCCCCCGCCGGCTGCGCTGGTGGTGGGTTACCCGAACTATCTCGGCTGCATCGAGGATCTGGCCGCGGCACGCGCTGCATGCGACGAGACCGGAGCCCTCCTGGTGGTGGCGTTCGACCCCATCGCCGCCGGGGTGCTGCGCTCGCCGGGGTCGTGGGGAGCCGACGTGGTCGTGGGGGAGGGCCAGGCGCTGGGGCTGCCGCTGGCATTCGGTGGTCCGTACCTTGGGCTGTTCGCCTGCCGGGCCGCCCACGTCAGGCGCCTGCCGGGTCGCCTCGTCGGCCAGACGGTCGACGCGGACGGCCGCCGGGCATACGTCACCACCCTGCGGACGAGGGAGCAGGACATCCGTCGGGAGCGAGCGACGTCCAACGTGTGCACCAACCAGACGCTCATGGCCGTCACCGCCGCCATCCAGCTGGGATGGCTGGGGCCAGGCGGCCTGGCCGAGGTGGCGATGCGATGTGCCCAGGGGACCCGTTATTGCCGCGATGCCATGCTCGCCCTCGATGGGGTCGAGCCGCTCGCTGATGCTCCCGTCGTGCGGGAGTTCGCGGTGCGGCTGCCTGCCGACGCGGCCACGGTGGTGGACCGGCTCGCCGACGACGGCTTTCTCGCCGGGATCGCGCTCGGGCCGGAGTACGCCGGCAATGGAGACGGCCTCCTCGTCGCCGTCACGGAGAAGCGGACGCTCCGGGAGATCGACGCCTTGGTCGCTGCCGTGGACAAGGCAGTCAGGTGAGCGGCAGTCAGGTGAGCGGCAGTCAGGTGAGCGGCAGTCCGCACGGGTCTGGCGACCCGGGTCGTGCGCCGGTGGGTCGTGACGAGCCCGGTACGGGCGCCACGTCGGCCCGATCGGCTCCACCAGCTGTGGAGGGCGCACCCGGTGGCCGGGCGTCCTCCGCCCCGTTGCTCGGCGGCGACACCGAACCGACGTTGTTCGAGCTCAGCCGGCCCGGTCGCCGCGCCTGGCAGCTGCCGACCACCGGAGTGCCCGCCCTCGCCATCGAGGACCTCGTACCCGCCTCCTACCGTCGCGACGCACCCCCGCCGCTGGCCGAGGTGTCCGAACGGGACCTGGTGGCGCACTTCACCCGCCTCAGCCACCGCCAGTTCTCGGTGGACCTCGGCGCCTATCCGCTCGGCTCGTGCACCATGAAGTACAACCCCAAGGTGTGCGACGCCGTCGCTGCGCTACCGGGCCTGGCTGCTGTTCACCCCGCCGCCCCTGCCCGCCTCGTGCAGGGTTGGCTCGCGCTCCTCGTGGAGCTCGAAGAGGCGCTGTGCGCCGTGACCGGGATGGCTGCAGCGACGCTCCAGCCCGCGGCGGGCGCCGCAGGGGAGCTGACCGGCCTGCTGATGATGCGGGCCTGGCACCAGGCTCAGGGCCGTCAGCGCCGGACCGTCGTCATCCCCGATTCGGCACACGGCACCAATCCGGCGTCGGTGACGCTGGGAGGCTACGACACCGTCACCGTGCCGACGGACCCCAGCGGTGGGGTCGACCTGGCTGCGTTGCGCCGGGTCCTCGACGAGGACGTCGCCGGGATCATGCTGACGAACCCGAACACGCTCGGGCTGTTCGAACGGGACATCGAGGCGGTGGCGGGTGCCGTCCACGACGTGGGCGGTCTGCTCTACTACGACGGCGCAAACCTCAACGCCATCATGGGCGTCGTCCGCCCCGGCGACATGGGGTTCGACATCGTCCACCTCAACCTCCACAAGACGTTCGCCACGCCGCATGGGGGCGGTGGCCCTGGTGCGGGGCCGCTGGCTGTCACCGCTGCACTTGCGCCGTTCCTGCCCGGTCCCAGGCCGGTGCGGACCGCTGGGGGCCCCGGTGACGCGCCTGGCGGCATCAGGGACCCCGGCTCGGCTCGGTACGGCTGGGAGCAGCCCGAGCGCAGCATCGGCCGGGTGCACTCGTGGCACGGGAACGCGCTGGTCCTGGCTCGAGCGCTCACCTACACGCTGGTGCACGGCGCCGACGGGCTTCGCCAGGTGGCGCAGCTGGCGGTGTTGAACGCCAACTGGCTGCGAGCTCGGCTGGCCGGGGTGTTCGACGTGCCGTTCGACCGGCCCTGCATGCACGAGTGCGTGGTGTCCGCCGCCGGTCTGCGACGAGAGCATGGGCTGCGGGCCTCCGACGTGGCGAAGGCACTGCTGGACGAGGGGTTCCACGCCCCGACGGTGTCCTTCCCGCTGATCGTCGACGACGCGCTCATGTTCGAGCCTACGGAGACCGAGAGCGTGCAGACGCTCGAAGCCCTGGCGCAGGCGTGCGAGCGCGTCGTGGCCGAGGCTGCCACGCCCGGGGGTCCGGAGCGCATCGGCAACGCGCCCGCACGTACGCCCGTGCGCCGTGTGGACGAGGCCCGGGCGGCACGCCATCTCATCCCGGTGGCGGACAGCGTCAGCGGACGTCCGTCGCCTCCGACGGGCTGACGCCTCGGGTCGCCTCCGACGGGCTGGCGCCTCGGGTCGCCTCCGACGGGCTGGCGCCTCGGGTCGTCTCCGACGGGCTGGCGCCTCGGGTCGCCTCCGACGGGCTGGCGCCTCGGGTCGCCTCCGACGGGCTGGCGCCTCGGGTCGCCGGTGCAGGCGGGGTGTCAGGAGGCAGCACCCGTCGCAGGCTGGCGGCGTGTCCCCAGCGATCGGCGGGCCACGCGGCGTCCACCGACACTTCGACGTCGACGTCGGGGACGACGCGGATATAGGAGATGCGGTCGGCTGGCGAGGATCGACCTGCCCAGGCCGGAGGGATCGGCGCCGCCGGCCACGGGTGGTCGGCACCGGCGCGGTGCAGCCTGCCGGCGAGCGCACCCCGTGCACGGTCGGTCAGGGGCTTGGTGGTCCCGACGAGCGTCAGTTCGCCGTCAGGTCGCCTGTGGCCGACGACGAGGGAGACGGGCCACTCGGGATTGCCGAGGACGCCGCCGACGGTGACCGTGGTCGAGTGCCGGCGGCCGTAGGCGGACCAGATCCGCTGGCCCGACAGGTAGTGGCCGAGCAGGGGCTTGACCACGACCCCCTCGATACCCTGCTCGGGCAGCTCGTAGTACCACCGTTTCGCCTCGGCGGGATCGGTGGTGACCGCTGTCACCGACAGCGCAGCAGGTGCAGCTCCGAGCGCGCGTTCGAGCGCGGCACGCCGCTCGACGTAGGGCTGGGACCGGAGGTCGTGACCTTCCCACGCCAACAGGTCGAACAGCACCAGGTGCACCGGGTGCCGGCCGGCGGTAGCCTCCGCTCGCCGTCCGGCGGCACCGAGCCGCGCGGCGGGAACGGTGGGGTCGAGGCGGTCGCCGGAGAAGGCGACGAGCTCGCCGTCGGCCACGGTCCCCGGTGGGAACATCACGGCGATCGCCGCGGCCACCTCGGGGAACGCAGGGGTCACGACCCGGCTCCGACCGGACTGCACCACCACGCCGGGATCGCCCCGGAATGCCAGGCAGCGGAGCCCGTCCCACTTGGGTTCGTAGGCGACATCGCCGAAGAAGACCCTCCGCCCTGCCGGCAGCGTGGCTACGAGGGCCGGCTCGACCGGCGGCTGCAGCGGGCTCAGCACCGGCGCGGGTGCCGCCCGTGCTTGGCGGTCGCGGGTGTGCGTCGCATGGTGGTCCCATCCTGGCGCACCGGAGGGCGCCGGTGGTGGCACCGAGCGGACCGGTCAGCTCGCTTCGGGGGGGACGCCCTGCAACCAGGTGTTCCAGTCGACGTACCATGAACCTGCGATCTGCACGGTCGGGACGGCCAGAGCGGGATTGCAGGAGAGCCCCCTCCCACAGGTCTGCAGGACCACGATGGTGTCAGCGCCGTTGGGCGTCGTGGTGCCGGCTTCCACGAGGTCGTGGCCGAGCGAGCCGCGGACGAACGCCTGGATCTGCGGCGTCACCGCTCCAGTGGCGGCAGCACTCTGCTGGGCGGGTTCCACGTCGTGGGCCGCTGCAGCAAAGGAACTGTGCTCCAGCTGCGTGTAGAAGTCGATGGCGACAGCGGTGGGCGACCGGTGAACCGACGGGTGCGTCACGCGGTAGAGGACGAACCCGGCGACGAGAAGGGCGAGCACGGCCACGAACCGGAACGACAGGGACAACCGTGGTCGGCCCCTGCGCGTGGCGGGTGTGCCGATGGCCGACCGGTGTGCCAGGAGAAAGGGGTTCTCGTCGAAGCCGGGCAGGCCCGTTCGGGGTACGGAGACTGCATGGTCCACGGTGGTCTGCCCGAAGGGGGCTGGAGGCACCGGCGGAGGAGGGAGCCTCGTCGTCCGCCAGGACTCGGGTAGCACGTCGCCAGCCGGTGGCAAGCCGGCCGGCCGGAGACCCGGGCCGGCCGGAGGTGCCCCTCCGACCGGCGCTGGCGCGTTCGTCGGGGAGCCGGCGGCAACCGGTCGGAGACCGGTGTCCGGTGGACGAGGGCCCGGCGGCTGCTGCGTCGCTCCATCACGGGTGGCGGCATAGTCCGCTGCAGAGGCGTGACCGCCCGATGGAGCCGGTGGGTGGCCGTTGGCGGGAAGGTGCCCGTTGCCGTGGGCTGTGACGTGGCCGGACGCGGGAGGAGGCATGGTGGCGGACACACCCCGGTGGCTGTTGGCGTGCGGGTACCTGCCGGCCGACGTCGGGTCGGGGACCGAGACCGGAAGGCAGCCGCCGGCTCGGGCAAGCCCGTCTGCAGGTGCTGGGCGATGCCCGTTGGGGGCTGCTGGAAGATGCCCGGTTGCGGCTGCTGGGGCGTGGCCGTTGGGGAGGAGAACGGTCGAATTCGGGGTGTTGACGACGACATGGCCATCGACCGGAGGGGAGGTTGGTGGGTGAAGGATCCTCGCCAGGGATCCATCGTCGCCACCGGGAACCCGATCCCCGGCGAGGCCTGCGCATGAGAGGGCCTGGTCCACGAGACCGGTTCCGGATGCCGGTGTGGTGGCGGCCGGCCATTCGGGGCGGTCCAGGACATCTGCTGCTGCTGGTTGTCGGCGGCCCCGGCGGGTCATCTGCGTCTGCCGACGATCATCCGGTCCGCGAACGAGCCGAGGACGGCGGAGCAGGGTCGGTGGGCACGTGCTGGCATGGGCCGCGAGCCGTGGTCGGCGGGAGCGACCGAGCGTTCGGGTCCGCGGCGTGCCGGCCGGAGCCGATGCCAGTCATGGGTCCGCACAGAGGAAGGGGTGGCGCCGACGACGCGCGCTGGCCGCGGCTCAGCCGCCAATGCGACTGCCGCCGATGGGGCAGCAGTGGCGTAACGCAGTGCATTCAGCCGTCCTCCGGCACCTGCCAGGATCGTGCCTGTCGAGCCGTCGCAGGCGCCACCGAGCGCGGTTGTCCTGTCGTGATCCATCAGAGTGCCCGCCTCCGTCAGCTCGCTGGTGCCGTGCCGTGGAGCACACTGCCGTCGATGTCGCGCTGCGGTCCGGGTAGGAACACGACGGCCCGACCCTGCAGGATGAGATCATCAAGAGCTGCATCGTCGAGCCAGGGCCCCGAAGCCGGTGCATCGGGTTCCTCTGGTGGAGCGGCGTTGCGGTCTACCCCCGCTGTCCGTGCCATGACCTGCCTCCTGGTCAGCACCTTCCGTGGTGCCCGCTTATGCATCGGCAGGTGGAACGCCTAGGTGAAGCCCGGGAGTCCCAACGGAGCCTGGTCGCGGTGCAGGCTCCAGGGCAGGCCGAGCAGATGCGCCGGCAGGACCGCCCGAGGCCGGGATCACCGCGAGGGTGCTGAGCGCCGGAGATCGCCCTCGGAGCAGCGTGCGGTAGCCTACGAGCGGAGGTCGACATGGCAAGGAAGCGCGGTCAGCACCGGTTTCAGCAGGCATTCATGAAGTTGGTGGCGCGCGTCCCGTGGATGCGTCGGAAGTACAGCCGGTGGATCCTCCGGTACATGGAGAAGAGCCGGGAGAAGGGTCGGGCGCTGCCAGCAGAGTTGCAGCGGCTCGAGCGCCAGCTGACGAGGATCCCGCCCGGCAAGCGGGCTGAGGTCATCGAAACGGCCCTTGTCACAGGCAACCAACCCGAGACCGCTCAGAGCAGAGCGGTCAGGCGTGCCATGTCCCGACAGCAGCGCCAGAAGTCGACGGGCCGTGGCCAACGGCCCGGCACCATGGGTGGCAGCCGGGTGATCGAGCGCCGTTAGGGCCGCTGGCCTGGCTGACCATGCCGGGCTGTTGGGTAGGCGGCCCTGCACCAGATGGGCCAGCCGGGTGATCGAGCGCCGTTAGGGCCGCTGGCCGGGCTGCTGGGTCGACGGGTTCCTGGGTCGGCGGCCCGGCACCAGGTGGGCCGGTCGGGTGGTCGACCGCCGTGGATCTGGCCGACGATGCCGGAGGCCTGCGCCGACAGGCTGGTCGGCAGTCGATGGTTCGTCCAGGTGAGCAAGTTTGCGGCAACCGAGCGTAACTTGACATAAGATACATTATCGGCACGCGGGGGCACTGCGGCACACGGTGATGCTGTGGCGATCCGTGCCGATCGCTACGCTCCGGCGGGCGCCATGTCGCTCCCGCCGGGTCCAGACCAGGTCGCGGAGCCCGATGCTCGTAGGATGAGCCCATGGTGCACGGCGCGCAGGCGGAGGTTCGACAGGACGACAGGCAACCGGGTCGTCCCGGGCGACCGCCGACCGGAACCGTCGAGGCCGCCGCCGCCATCGTGGCCACGCTCGACCGGCGGACGAAGGTGCGTTTGCTCTCCGGTTCCGGCTGGTACGAGGTCGAAGGGCTCGCCGAGCAGGGCCTGGCACCGGTAGCCGTGGCCGACGGTCCCCACGGACTGCGGCACCAGCGCAGCGACGGTGACCACCTGGGCATGGGGGGCTCGGTCCCGTCGACCTGCTTTCCGACCGCGGCCACCCTGGGCTCGACGTGGGACAGCGAGCTGGTCGAAGAGGTCGGCGCCGCGCTGGGAGCGGAGGCCGCCGAGCTGGGCGTCGGCGTGGTCCTGGGACCAGGGCTGAACATCAAGCGCCACCCCGCGGGCGGGCGCTGCTTCGAGTATCTGTCCGAGGATCCGGTGCTCAGCGGCAAGCTGGCCGCGGCCATGGTGCGCGGCATCCAGTCGCTGGGCGTCGGTGCGTGCCTGAAGCACTTCGCGGTGAACAACCAGGAGTCGCACCGGTTCGTCGTCGACGCGCTCGTCGACGAGCGCACCATGCGCGAGCTGTACCTGACCGGCTTCGAGATCGCCGTCAAGGAGTCGGCGCCGTGGGCTGTCATGAGCGCGTACAACCTCGTCAACGGCACCTACGCCTCCGAGCACCAGCACCTGCTCCACCAGGTCCTTCGCGACGACTGGGGCTTCGACGGGCTGGTCATGAGCGACTGGGGAGCGGTGAACGACCGGGTTGCCGGGGTGCGCGCCGGGCTGGACCTGGAGATGCCCGGCAGCGGCGGCGCGTTCGACGTGGACGTCGTTGCCGCTCTCGACGAGGGAAGACTCAACCAGGACGAGGTGGACCGGTGCGCCACTCGGGTCGTCGAGCTCCTGCTGCGGGCGAGGCGTGACCGCCGGCCCTGCGACCACGATGCCCACCACCGGCTCGGGCGCCGGGCGGCTGCGGCCGGGTCCGTGCTCCTCACCAACGACGGCGCCCTGCCCCTCGCCCCCGATGTCGCTCGCCTCGCCATCGTCGGCGCCTTCGCCGAGGCTCCCCGGTTCCAGGGCTCCGGGAGCTCACAGGTGCGCCCCACCCGGGTCGACCACCTGCTCGACCTGGTTCGCGACCGGGTCGGCCCTGGGACCACGGTCACCTACGCACCGGGCTACGACCCGGCGACGGGCGCGACGAGCGACGCGCTGCTGCGCGAGGCGCTCGTGGCGGCCAGCGGTGCCGATGTCGTCGTGTTCCACGGCGGCTTGCCGGCAGCCCTGGAGTCGGAGGGCTTCGACCGCACCACGCTCGATCTCCCCCACGGCCAGGTCGCCCTCATCGAGGCCCTGGCGGCCCAGGGTGCACCGGTCGTGGTGGTGCTGAGCAACGGCGGCGTGGTGCACCTGCCGTGGTCGGACCGCGTCGCCGCCGTCGTCGAATGCTGGCTGGGCGGCCAAGCCGGTGCCGGGGGCATGGTCGACGTCCTCTTCGGCGACGTCGATCCTGGTGGCCGCCTGGCCGAGAGCATCCCCGAGCACGTCGCCCAGCTCCCCGCCGACCGCAACTTCCCGGGGAGCGCCCGCCAGGTCGAGTACCGCGAGGGCCTGGCTGTCGGCTACCGCTTCCACGACACGGCGAAGGTGCCGGCCCGCTTCCCCTTCGGCCACGGCCTGTCGTACACGACGTTCGCCTGGACCGACGTCGCCCTCGACGGGTCCGGCACCGACCTCACCGTCACGGTGCGGGTGACGAACACCGGAGACCGGCCCGGCAGCGACGTCGTGCAGGTCTACGTCCGCGACCGCGACGCCTCGGTGCCTCGCCCCGACAAGGAGCTCAAGGGGTTCACCAAGGTCCACCTCCAACCCGGTGCCAGTGAGGTCGTCTCCATCTCCCTCGACCGTCGCGCCTTCGCGGTCTGGGACACGACCGCCCAGGCCTGGCTGGTCGAAGCGGGGACCTTCGACATCGTCGTGGCCCGGTCGTCCGCCGACCCGGTCGCCGAGCTCGCCCACCAGGTCGACTCGCCCGACGAGTTGGCGCCCGTGCCGAGATCCGCCGGTCTCGTCATGACCGACGAGGAGCTCGCCCAGGCTCTCGGGCGGGAGATCCCATGTCCGCCACCGGCTCGACCGTTCACCCGGAACTCGACCATGGAGGACGTCGAGGCCACCCGGCTGGGGCGGACCGTCGCCGCTGGGATCCTCCGCCTCGGCATGCGGGGGGCGGCAGGCGAGATGTCCGACGCTGATGCCGCCACGCTCGCCATGTTTCGATCGCTGCTGCGCGAGGGCCCCGCCCGGGGCCTGGTCCTCTTCAGCTCCGGCAAGCTTTCCTTCGCCATGCTCGACGCGGCCCTCGCCGTCTTCAACAGCGACCGGCGCACGGCCGTCCGTGTGGTCCGCGCCGCGATGCGAGCACGACGCGGTCGGTCCTGAGCGGGCCGCTCCACCGCAGCTGCGCGCCCCGGCGCTCCGTGGCTCGGTTGGTCACGCCCCAGGGGGCGTGTTCGTCGGCGTCCCAGGCGTTCGCCAGGCGCACCTCGACGGTGGCTGTCGGCTGGCGCTTGTCGTCGGCACCCGCAGGCACCCGGGTGAAGGAGCCGGCGCGGCTGTCGTCGGCGTGGTCATCGCGGCAGTGCGACCGGTGTCCCCCGTCGGTGCAGGCGATCCCGGGAGATGCGGAACGGCAGGTCGAGCAGGAGGAAGAGCACCAGGCCGACACCCGCCGCGCTCACGACGTACCACGGCCACGGGCCCAGGAGGCGCAGGAGCGTCCACTCGGCGGGGGGTCGTCGCAGGAACATGTAGTTCGCACCCGACAGGCCGTCGACGAGCCCGACGCACGCTGTATAGGCCGCGGTGATGGCGAACGCCCGCGGCACGGCACCGGGGCGGGGAGCCAGGCGCATCCCGGCCACCAGGAAGACTGCGGCGCAGACGATCCCGAGGTGACCAACCAGGTACTCGAAGAACACCAGGTGCGGGAAGGGCACGTTCAGGTCGGGGGTGATGATCGCCTGCAGGGTGCCCGCCAGTCCCCAGAAGTAGGTGAGCTCGACCAGAAGCGGCACCTGCCACCAGCAGGCGATGGCAGCCACCACCACCCCGACGTTGCACAGGGCGAGGGGCAGTGACGTCGCCGGGGCCCAGGTTCCTGCCCGTACCTCCCCCGCCGTGTAGGTGACCACGTCGGCGGCCAGCAGCGTGCCGATGACTCGCAGGACGGTCACCCTCCACGGCCCCGGATGGTGACGCGCCACCACCGAGACCGCAGCCAAGCCGGCCGCTGCCGATGCCACCACCAGCCAGTAGGCACCGGGAGAGACCACGGCGGTCACTGCACCATCCTGCTCCGCCCCGGCACCGGGGAGGTGCCGCCCCGCAGTGACCGCTACGCGGCAGGCGCCCCCACCACCTGGCTCATCCAGTGGGCCAGCGTGCTGCTGACCTCCTCGGGCTGGCCGTTGTTCTGCGCCCAGGCGGCGGTGACCACGTCGAGGTGGCTGTAGCCGGGGACGACCACGTGCACCTGGGGTGCCGGGCCCGCCGGGATCGCTCCGGCACCGGTCGTGCCCAGCGTCGGGGTGACGCCGTCGCCGGCGTCGATGTAGGCAGCAGGGTGCTTGGTGATCCCGTCGCTGTAGGCGAGGCCTGACAACGTCCCGGCTCTGCTGCCGAGCCCGGCGGCGGCGATGTCCAGGACGAGCTGGGTCGGGAAGTAGTCGACCGTGAACAGCGATGGCGACGCGCCGTACATGGCCCAGGCCAGCTGGTTGATGTCACTCACCTGCTCTGCTGGCGACGTGTAGGGGTGGCCCGGGTCGCTCACCGGCGACGGGAGGGTCGCCGGCAGCTGGTTGTAGTTCAGCCAGCTGTAGGTCGGCCCCGACGGCGTGGCCGACGTCGGGTCAGGCGACACCTGGCACTGGCCACCCACCAGCCCGCCCAACTCGGAGGGCGAGCAGTACGCGACGGGAAAGTTCTTCTCCACCACCGGACCGCCGGTGGGAATGCCGATGCCGGCTCGCATGATGCCGATCGGCTCCCCGATGTTGCTGAACAGCTCGCCGAGGGCAGCCTGGTTGGTGAAGTTCACGGCGCGGGCGTTGGGGGTGTTGGTGGCGAAGTCGGCGGTGCTGTCGGCCAGCATGAGGTCGAACGTCACGTTGAAGTTGGCGTCGTTCGGCAGGTCCTTGGCTATCGTGGACAGCTGGTTCGGCTGGTCGTAGGCCGCCATCCCGAGGATCGGCAGGGCGGTGAAGGTCTCCGGGGTGAACGGTGCCGTGTCGATGTAGGGCGAGCTGGAGCCGGCCAACGACAGGATGCTGTTCAACGCCGTGCCGAACGGCTGGGCCAGCAGCGCCGACGAGACGGAGAAGGCCAACCGGGTGTCGAGCGCGAAGTAGCCGGCGCACTGGTTGTACCCGGCATCGGCGGCGGCGCCGGTGCCGGAGAAGTCCCAGTTGGCGAAGGCCGCGGTGACGATGCCGCCGAGCGAATGTCCCCCGCAGAACACCTTGCTCTGACGCACCGCCGGCGGGAGCTGGCTGATGATGGTGTACTCGTCCTGGACAGTCTGCGCCAGGCCCATGTGCGCCATCCATGCGGCGTCCTGTTCGCTCACGAACCCGCCGAATTTCTGGCCGTCGACCGTGCCGCCGTTGTAGTAGTAGTCGAGTGCCAGCTGCGGGTTGGCGGCGGCAGCCGCCGCCTGGACCCCGGTGGTGTCTTCGAGGCAGGTCGACCGCGGGTTGATGCCCCAGAATTCGACGTGGTAGCCGAGTGCCGCGGCGGCCCGGACGGTGTTGCGGGCGACCTGGTCGAAGGCACCGGCCGCTTCGAAGATGCCGGGTTGGGCCACGAAGATCGCGTCCGCGTTGGCGGAATTGGACGGACCGGACGGGTCGTACCAGCGGAGGTAGCTCACCCGCTCACAGGCGGCAGGCACCGAGCCGTCGGCTGCAGGCAGCGGTGCGTACAGGCTCACCTGCTGCTCGGCCACCAGCGAGGCCCCAGGTGTCGGATCGGTGACCGGTGTGACGATCACCGCCTGCTGCGGCGGGCTGCCACTCGTGCCGCCACCGCTCCCCGTCGACGTGCACGCCTGCAGGCCAGGCGCCAAGAGCGCCAGGCCACCTACGATGAGCGCGAATTTCCGGCTACGCACCAGCATCCTGGGTCCCCTCCCCCGGTCAGCCTGGTGCCCTCGGCTGCGCCTGCCGGTCGCCGGTGGGCGACACGACCGCGTGAGTATGGCGCTGGACGCTGGCATCTGCAACCGCTTCGCCAGCCGAGCACGGAGCTGAGCGAACAGGCGGACGTAGAGGTACGAGCTGTACGTACAGTGCAAGAGAGCGTACGATCACGGCGGGGGCGCTCGTGATCGGGCGCAGGGAGACGAGGGGGAGCTCATGGCACCGGACGTTGCGACGATCCCATCGCCCCCTGGCGTTCCCACCGCCGAGGACCTCGGCATCCTGGTGGAGCTGGCCGACGACGAGCAGCTCGGGCAGCTGTTCCGAGGGATGGGCCCGGAC
>JAJZLP010000267.1 GCA_021803325.1 Actinomycetes bacterium | reverse complement strand
CGGGCTCCTGGTGGGCATCGTCTGCGGCAGCGGCACCGAGTAGGGAGCGACGGCAACGTTGAGCTCGAGGAGCTGTGCGGCGCTGCACTCGTCGGTGACCACCGCCGGCTTCTTCGGTGTGGCTGGCAGGCCCGGCACGCGGGGGTCGGGCGTGGTCACGTCGAGCGTGCTGGTGAGGTCGCCGGTGTGCGAGCGGCGCCACGCCGAGATGTTCGGTGCGCGCACCCCGAAGCGGGTTTCGAGGAAGCGGAGCTGCGACGTGTGGTCGAACGTGTCGTGGACGACATAGCCACCACGACTGAACGGCGACACCACCAGCAGGGGCACGCGCATGCCGAGCCCGATGGGGCCGGCGATCCCGCCGGCGTCCGAGGGCAGGGGGCTGGCGGTGACGTACTCGCCGGCTGTGCCTGCGGGTGGGACCGGCGGAGGCACGTGGTCGAAGAACCCGTCGTTCTCGTCCCAGGTGATGAACAGCACCGTCTTGGCCCACACCTCGGGGTTGGAGGTGAGGATGTCGAGGACCTGGTGGATGTACCAGGCGCCGAGCGCCGGTGGTGCCGGCGGGTGCTCGTCGTACCCGATCGGGGGGATGACCCACGACACGGCCGGCAGCGTGCCGGCGGCGACATCGGTGGTGAAGTCCGACGGGAACGACGACCCGAACGCCTTGCGGTGCAGGGCGGTCGACGGATCCTTGTACTGGTCGAAGTACAGCATCATGTTGTCCGACAGCAGCAGGGCGGTGGAGCTGCCGGGTGCGTAGCCGGCCCCCGGTGGGTTGTAGATCTTCCACGAGACACCGGCGTCTTCGAGCACCTCCGGCATGGTCGCCCACGACAGCGTCCACTGGTGGTCGGGCGTCAGGTAGGTGGTGAGGATGGGTCCGCCCTTGGTGCCGTCGGGGCCGAGCGTGCCGGTCATCCAGTGGAGGCGGTTCGGGTGGGTCGGGCCGAGCACCGAGCAGAAGTAGCCGTCGCCGATGGTGAAGGCATCGGCCAACGCGTAGTGGAACGGCAGGTCGGACCGGTTGTAGTAGCCCATGGTGAGGATGCCGTTCGCCAAGCCCTCGTATTGGCTTTCGGTGTGCGTGGCGACGAACCGGCTCATCGAGCCACCCGCCCACGATGCATGCTGCGCCGTCCAGGCGTGCGACAGGTCGAACGTGCACTCGGCCTTGCTGGTGGCAGTGTCCAGGTGGAACGGCAGGAGCCGCCCGTCCGTCGCCGTGCCACCCGGGAACGCCTGTGTGAAGGCCTGGCGGTTGACGTGGTCGTCGAACCCCCGGACGCCGCGGTAGCTGCCGAAGTAGTGGTCGAACGAGCGGTTCTCCTGCATGAGCATCACGACGTGCTCGACCGCACCGAGGTCCGAGCCAGCCGGTGCCACCGACGCGGCCCGTTTGGTGGTGGACGATCCGCAGGCAGCGAGTGCGGCGGCCGCTGCCACACCGATCCCCGCGCCCAGGAACTGCCGCCGACTGTGCAGTGGTCCAGCCATCGGAGGAAGTCTGCCAGGTGCCGGTGGCGGATGCCCGGACCACCGCGTGCCCGGTGGCTCACGCCAAGCGCAACAGTCACCGGGTGACGGGTGACGGGTGACGGGTGACGGGTGACGGGTGACGGGTGACGGGTGACGGGTGACGGGTGACGGGTGACGGGTGACGTGCTCGTCGGGGGCCACAGCTGCGACGGCTGCCGCGAGCATCCAACCGCGCTGCGTCTCAGGCGGGTTCCGCCGGAGGCGCCGGTGGTGGGGCTCCTGCCGGCACGCTGGCGTCAGGAGCGGCGGCGGGCAGCCAGACCGCAAACCGGCTGCCGCGCCCGGCTGGAGGTGCAGCGGACGATGCCGCGGCAGGGACGAGCGGGCTCGATCCCGGACTGGCAGCGGGGGATGCGGCCTGCACGTGCCCGCCCATGGCTGCCACCAGCTCGGAGACGATGGCTAGGCCGAGCCCGCTTCCGGCGTGGCGGGCCTCGGACCGCGGCGACTGGAAGAACCGCTCAAAGACGTTCGGCAGGTCGTCGGGGGCGATGCCGGGGCCGTCGTCGGATACCGACACGACCACCCAGCCTTCCGGTGCGGGAGCGGCGGCCACGTGCACGGCCGTAGCCGCGAACTTGTACGCGTTGTCGAGGAGGTTGGCCACGACCTGCCGGGCGCGGTCGGGGTCGACGGTGGCCCACAGGGCGTTGTCGTCGGGCAGGGCGACCTGGAGCTCCAGGCCAGCTGCGCCGAGCGCCGGGCGCATGGCGTCGGCGGCGGCGGCCACCAGCGGCGCGAGCGGCGTCGGCGCCAGGTGGAGGGAGAACTGTCGGGCGTCCAGGCGGGCGAGGTCGAGGAGGTCTTGGACGAGGCGGTCGAGGCGCCGCGCTTCGGTGGCGACGATGGTGGCGGCTGCCGCGGGGTCGGTGACGGCACCATCGGCGATGGCTTCGGCATACCCGAGGATCGACGTGAGCGGCGTGCGCAGGTCGTGCGACACCGACAGCAGGAACTGGCGCTCCAGCCCCTTCGCCCGGGCGAGCCCGGCAGCCATGGCGTTGATGGCCCGGCCGAGCTGGGCCAGCTCGGGATAGTGGCCGCTGTCCTCCGGCGTGCGCACCTCCAGGTCCCCTCGGGCGATCTGCTCCGTGGCGGCGACTGCGTCGACCAGCGGTCGGGTGATCCGGCGGCTGACCACGGTGGCGACCACGGCGGCGACGGCGACGGTGGCTGCGGACACCAGGAGTAGGTAGAGGCCGCCGAGGCCGGCGCCGATGAACCGGCGGGTCAGGACCATCACCACGACGGCGCCGACGTTCGTCGCCGCACCGGCGCGTGCTGGGCCGCCGGCCGCGCTCCCGGCGCCCAGGGCCCGCGCCACCGTGCTCGGTGCGATGCCGGGGAGGACGACGGCGGCGTAGACGATGGTGCCTGCCGTGCCCGACACGATGGTCCCGCCGAGGAGGGTCGCGGGGTGGAGCTGGGAGAGCGTCACGGTGGCCGGCAGCGTCCCCAGTACGACCGTCGCTCCTGGGCCGACGTCCCCGCCGGGTCCGGGGAGCACCGCCACGAAGTCCGCGCCGACGGTCGCTTTCACCGCCCGGACGACGCTGTTTCGGAGCTTGGCAGCCTTAAGGGCGAGGAGGGTCGGCGCCTCGACGGCGACGCGACGGGCGTCCACAGCGAGCTCTCTGGCGCTGTCGCGTCGGGCGCCGGCGTTGGCGAGCAGGAAGGTGCCGGCTCCGGCCACGAGCAGCGCGCCGACGACGACACCGACGATGGCGACGATCAGGGCGCGGCGCACCGTCCCTACCCGAGCCGGTAGCCGACGTTGCGGATGGTGGTGAGGGGCAGGTCGTCGCCGAGCTTCTTCCTGAGCTGGCGGACGTGGACGTCGACCGTGCGCTCGTCGCCGACCCAGCCCGCTCCCCACACCTCGTCCAGCAGCTGGCGGCGGCTCAGGACCAGCCCGGGGTGGGCGGCCAAGTGGGCAAGTAGATCGAATTCGCGTGAGGTCAGGGCAACGGGGATGCTGGCCCTGCGGACCTCGTGCCGGGCCGTGTCCACTTCGATGTCCCCGATGCGCGCCGTCGGAGGTGCGAGCGGCGTCGCGTGGGCGGAGCGCCGCAGCACGGCGTGGACGCGGGCCACGAGCTCTCGTGGCGAGAAGGGCTTGGTGACGTAGTCGTCCGCACCGAGCTCCAGGCCGAGCACCCGGTCGACCTCGTCGTCGCGGGCCGTCAGCATGATGACGGGCACGCCGTCACGGTGCAGGCGTCGGCACAGGTCGAAGCCGTCGGTGGCGCCGGGGAGGCCCACGTCGAGCACGACGAGTCGCGGATCGTGCTGGGCGACGAGCTGCGCGCCGCGGTCGCCGTCGGCGGCCAGCAGCACCCGGAAGCCGTCGCGCCGCAGGTACAGGTCGAGCAGGTCGGCGATGTGCGGGTCGTCCTCGACGACGACCACCGTGCCGGCGTCTTCGACGCGTGTCGACCGCTCCGGACCGGGCTCGCTCATCGCACCAGCGTGGCACGGCTGTGGTCGCGCGGCGGGGAACCGGCGGGGCGAACTGTCGAGATGCCGGTACGTCCGGGTCACGGAGGTGCCGGCGACCAGGTGCGTGGAGGTGTCGATGTGCCGGCAGCGAGGCATGCCAGGGAGCCCTGCCCTCGTGCCGCTGTGTGCCTGTGCCTGCGTCGTGCCTGTGCCTGTGCCTGTGCCTGTGCCTGTGCCTGTGCCTGTGCCTGTGCCTGTGCCTGTGCCTGTGCCTGTGCCTGTGCCTGTGCCTGTGCCGCCGGCACCGGAGGCCTCTTGGAATTGCCCCTGGACGGGGCGCCGCGAACGCGCGAGATTGCTGGTGGGCATCCATCGGCGACCGGTTGAGGTCGCCCTCCCCGTTGGACGTTCGACACAGGCGGAGTCAAGACAGTGGGACGAGGGATGGGTCCGGTGCGGCATACGCACCGTGGGGAAGGTCCAGCAGCGGGTGGCGGCTTCAGCCCGTACGGCCGGTCTGGTCGAGTCGCGGCGCGCACCGGCCGAAGGCCGAACGCGGGGCCCCGTAGAGCCGGCCCGCGTGCGCCGGGCAGGACCGGCCTGATGGGCGCCGTCGGCGTCGTGCTGATGGTGGCGGCCGTGGTGTCGGGATGCGGCGGTTCGAAATCGGCCTCGGATCGGCCATCGAGCAGCGGCGGCCGGTCCAGTTCCACGGCCGTGGCCACCGCGAGCGACGCAGCGGTGGTGCAGGCCTGGACCGCTGCGGTGCAGACGGTCTACCGATACGACCGCGAGCCGTGGCCGGCGATCCGCCGCTCGCTGATCGCGGGACCGCCACCG
>JAJZLP010000232.1 GCA_021803325.1 Actinomycetes bacterium | reverse complement strand
TTCGAGACGTACCACCGGGTCACCCGCGAGTACCTGGCCGCCGGGTTGGCTGTGGTCGGCTCCACCGCCTTCGGCATCACCGACATCGTCGTCCCCGGTGCCAACGGCCTGTCCTTCGACCATGCAGAGCCCGGTTCCCTCGTCCGGGCCGTCACCGCCCTGGCCGACGACCGCTTGCTGCTCTCCCGCCTGCAGTCCGGGGCGCGCGCCACGGCCATCCGCAGCGTGGCAGAGGAGGTCGATGACCTCCAAGCCCTGTACCGACAGCTGGTTCCTGCTCGGCGCCCACCGGCTGCCCTCGCTCCCCGGTGAGCGCTTTCGAGCGCGGTCGGTGAGCGCTACCAGACCCCGTCGGTAGGCGCTTCCGGATCCCGTCGGTGAGCGCTACCGGACCGGCATGCGGTACCCAGCAGGTAGGGCGGACATGCAGCAGCAGGCCGCATGCTCCGTGGGATGGGGCAACGGCGGCCGTCGCCACATCCACGGGTGGGTCCGGGCGGCTCTCACAGCTCACGTCCACGTCGTGGATCCACCGTACGCGGCCATGTCGCGGGTCCACAGCACGGTGGTCCACGCCACGGTGGCCGACGCCACGGTGGTCCACAGCACGGTGGTCCACGCCACGGTGGTCGACGCCACGGTGGTCGACGCCGGCTCGGGAGCACCGGTGGGGCCTGCTCCGAACCGATCCTGTCGCGACCAGGAAGTACGCTGGTTGTGTGGACGCGTTGGGCATCATCAGGCAGCTTGAGAGCGACCCGGCTCTGCGTGCCCAGCTCCGCGCGGTCCTGCTCGGTGACGAGGTGCTGGAGCTGCCCGAGCTGGTCCGCCGGCTCGATCTGCGCTTCGAACAGCTCGCCGACGCCCAGAACAGTCTCCAAGCCCGCGTCGAACAGCTCGCCGACGCCCAGAACCGCACCGAAGCCCGACTCGAACAGCTCGCCGACGCCCAGAACAGTCTCCAAGCCCGCGTCGAACAGCTCGTCGACGCCCAAAACCGCACCGAAGCCCGACTCGAACAGCTCGCCGACGCCCAGAGCCGCACCGAAGCCGAGCTTTCCGCTGTCGCCTCCACGCAACAGGAGATGCTCCGCTGGCAGCACCGAGCCGATGACCAGTTCGGCGAGCTGAAGGGTGCGGCGTTGGAGAGCCGGCTCCGCCAGGACCCGCGGCGTTTCGTCCCCCGCCGCATGGCCTCCGCCGTCCGCCTGGTCGCTGACGACCGGTTCGACGCCTTGCTCGCCGGATTGGATGCCGGCACCGCTGCCGATGTGGAACGCGCCGACGCGCTGATCGAGGGCCGGCTCACCGACGGTACCGACGTGGTGCTCGTGGTGGAGGCCGCGTGGACGGCCCATGTCGACGACGTCGACCGAGCTGTGCGGCGCGCCCGTTCGCTTCGCCAGTCCGGCACCGCGGCCCACGCACTCGTCGTGTCGCATGCCGATCCCGACGACACCGTGCTCGCAGCAGCCGCAGAGCGGGGCGCCGCCGTGGTCGGCGAGTCGAGCGGCCTGCTCGTGCCGATCGAGCCGACCGCGGCCTGAACCGCCGGCGAGCACGGCGCCGACGACTCTGGTGGCCTGGTCCGCCTGCCCGGCCGGTTCGACGCCAGCCAGGGCCGGACGGCATCCCCGCCGCGTCGGTACCCCATGTCGCCCTCCGGGTCAGCTGCGGGCACCCGTCGGCGGCGGCGCTCCACCGTCGGTGCGGGGCGCGACCCGGAACGCGCAGGTGGGGCCGGGCGCCCGGGCAAGGCCTGCATCAAGGGTAACCACAGGCACGTCCAGTGCTTCGGCCAGTGCCACGTACCACGCGTCGTAGGGGGTGACGGCGCCCCGGAGCTCCCAGACCCGTGCGGCATGGGGCTCATAGGGGAACAGGTCCACTGGCAGCTCCACCAGATCGCCGTGAGCGAGTGTCGCCACGTCGGCCGTGAGGTCCCCGGCCAGCACCGCACGGCGCAAGATGCTGGCCGCCTCGACCAGCATCAGGTGGGGTGCCGCCAGGTGCTCGTGGACCAGCACGCGCTGAGCCCAGGTGCCAGCGGGACCACCGTCGACGAGCGCGGCAACCACAGCGCTGGCATCGACGACGACGGTCATCGCCGCTCGGCATCGCGCTCGGCCACAATGCGGTCCGCCGGCATCCGACTTCCGGTCGCCTCCGTGCGCGACTTCGCCCGAGCCAACACGTCGTCGACCGACGGCCGGCGCGCCAAGTCGATGAGCTCCCGCCGGAGATGCTCCTGCAACGACTGGCCCGACCGTCTCGCCCGGGCCGCCAGGAGGTCCCGGACCTCTGCGGGAACCTCGCGGATCGTGATCGACGGCATGATTGCAGAATACCAGCGTTGCATGCATTTCGACTGCACTGCAGGCCTGTTGGCTCGCGCCGCTCTCCACGGTGGGATCCACCTGACGTCGACAGCGGCGCTGCACCAGCATCGGCGCGCACCAGGTCGATCCCCAGCGGTCTTCGGATCGGCCCGAGGGGCCGTCCGCGGGGCGGTGGTGGAGCCAGCTCGCAAGAACCCTGGGGGCGGTGCTGCACCGGGCCTGGGGGTCAGCTCGAGGCGTCCAGCGGAGCTTGCGATGCAGCCAGTTCGGGGTCAGCTCGGAGGATCAGCTCGGGGACGTCAGCGAAGCGGTGGCTGCAGCCAGCTCGGGTCGAGGTCGGTGACGTCGGGGCAGCCGAGCAGCCCGAGCGTGCGGGTCATCTCGTTACGCAGGATGTCCAGGACCCGGGCCACACCGGGCTCGCCGGCCACCGCCAAGCCGTACAGGTAGGCCCGACCGACGAGGACAGCCTTCGCCCCGAGCGCCAGGGCCTTGACCACGTCCCCACCGCGGTGGATCCCGCCGTCGACCAGCACCTCCACCCGGGTGCCGACGGCGTCGACCACCTCGGGCAGGACGTCGATGGTGGCGGGCGCTCCGTCGAGCTGGCGGCCACCGTGGTTGGAGACGACCACGGCGTCGGCTCCGGCATCGGCAGCGCGAGCGGCGTCGACTCCGCTCAGCACGCCCTTGACGACGAGCGGCCCTGCCCACCGCTCGCGGAGCCACGCCACGTCGGCCCACGTGAACGGCGATGCCAGCATGGCCACGGTCCCCGCTGCTGCCACCGCACCCGCTGCGCTCCCTGCACGCGCTGCTGCTGTCGCCTGGCCGGCGATGCTGGCCCTGCCGTCTGTGCTGGCGGCGCCGGTCCGGCCGGCTCCCTCGCCTGCGTCAGCCACCGGTGCCGGTCCCGGGGCACCAGCCACCCGGCGGGAGCCGCTGGTCCCGCCGATCCGGCTCACGCCTCCGATCGCGCCGGTGCGCCAGGCATGGAGCGCCATGCGGGCCGCCCATCCGGGCCGGGCCGCGATCTGCGGGCCGAGGCGGGCGACGACCCGTGCGTCGATCCGCAGCGGGTTGCGCACCCCGTTGCGCAGGTCGCGCTCGCGGTTACCGAGGACGGGTGTGTCGACGGTCACGACCAGCGCGCCGTAGCCGGCGTCGCGCACCCGGTCCACGGCCGCACCGGCCTGGGCCCGGCCGCCGGGCGCGTAGAGCTGGAACCACTTGGCGCCCGGCGCCTCGTCGGCAACTGCCTGCGGGTCGGCCCCGGCGACGGTGCTGAGGACGGACACCGTCCCCCGGCTGGTCGCGGCGCGTGCCACCCCGGCGGCGCCATCTGGGTGCATGAGCCGCACGAGCCCGCACGGAGCGAGGATCACCGGCAGCGACAGCGGCGTGCCGAGCACCGTGGTGCCGAGGCGGGTTTCGGTCAGCTGGCCTGCCATCTGCGGGCGGAACGCCAGTCGCCGCAGCGCCTCGGCGTTCGCCGCCATCGTCACCTCGTCTTCGGCGGCGCCGTCGATGTAGTCGAACACGACCGCTGGGAGCGTCCGCCTGGCGCGCTTGCGAGCGTCGGCCACGTTGAGTATCCGCTGGGCGTCCACCGCACCTCCGCTGGGCTCGTCGGCTTCCCGGCGTGCTGCTGTGGTCCAGCACCTCCGGACGATGGCAGATCGTACCGGCCGAAGCGCCCAGCGGCAGCGTGGTCGGCTCCGGTCCCGGCACGACGCGGCGCGGCACGGCAGGACTCGTCAGCTCCGGCCCAGCCGAACAACGCCAGGCCAGGTCGAACAACGCCAGGCCAGGTCGAACCACGCCAGGCCCAGCCGAACCACGCCAGGCCCAGCTGGGCGGGCCTGTCAGGTCGAGTCCGGATGGGTCAGCGCCGGATGCGGGTCAGGACTCGGAGAGCAGGCCCCGGACATACGCTGCCTGGCCCAGATGCTGCAGGTCGTCGGCGACGACGCTGATGAGGCGGACGCCAAGCGTGACCGGCGGGGAAAAGGTCTCGTCCACGATCCGTTCGAGATCGCCGTCACCCAGGCCGTGGACGTAGCGGATGGTGCGCTGGTGGACGGTGTGGTGGTAGGCGAGGAGGGTGGCACCCGACGCGACCCGCACCTTGGCGGCGTCGTCGGGGCTCTGCCCGTAGCCGGTGGCGGCGGGGTCGAACGGCAGGCCGAGCTGTTCAGCCCATCCTGCTGCGATCCACGCCTGCTCGGTGCCGGCAGCAGCGGCGACGTGGTCGTCTTGGACTCGGGTGAGGTGCCACACGAGCCAGGCGATCGAGTTGCCCCGTTCGGCGGGCCGGTAGGCGAGCTGGTCGGCGTCGAGACCTTCGACCACCTGGTCGACGCCCTCGCTGATCCGGCCGAACGCGTCGGCGAGCAGGTCCGAGCTGTGCATGCGGGCTCCTTTGCGCCACCGGGACCGGGGTGGCGTAGCGCAGGCGAGCTGCGCTGCAGCCGGATCCCCTCCCCGTCCAGTCAATACCCCA
>JAJZLP010000184.1 GCA_021803325.1 Actinomycetes bacterium | reverse complement strand
GACGTGGTCGGTATGGCGCTGTCGGCATGCCACAGCGCCGAGGTGTCCGGCGCGCGCCACTTCGGGGTCTTCCGGCTATGACCGCCCCCGACGCCACATCGACTGCTGGCGCTGGTCCTGCTGCTGACCCCATGGCGCCAGTCGAGCCCCGGCCCATCCGGCGCCTGCTCATCGCCAACCGGGGGGAGATCGCCCGGCGGATCCAGCGCACTGCTGCCGCCATGGGCATCCAGACCGTCGCCGTGTATGCCGACAGCGATGCCGGCGCACCGCATGTGACCGGAGCGGACTACGCCGTGCCCCTGGCCGGGCGTACCGCGGCAGACACCTACCTGGACATCGACAAGGTCATCGCAGCTGCGCTGGCTTCGGGTGCCGATGCCGTGCATCCTGGCTACGGGTTCCTCTCCGAGCGGGCCGGGTTCGCCAGCGCCGTGCTCAAGGCCGGGTTGGTGTGGGTGGGTCCACCACCCGAAGCCATCGAGGCGATGGGGGACAAGCTGCGGGCCAAGGAGCTGATGGCCGCCGCCGGCGTGCCGGTACTGCCGTGGGCGGTTGGCGAAGGCCCCGTGGACATCGGCTGGCCGGTGTTGGTGAAGGCGGCGGCCGGTGGCGGTGGCAAGGGCATGCGTGTCGTGGACGGCCCCGAGGCATACGCCGAGGCGGTGGCCGCAGCCGCGCGCGAGGCGGCGGCGTCGTTCGGCGACGGCACGGTGTTTGCCGAGCGGTTCCTGCCCGATGCCCGTCACGTCGAGATCCAGGTCCTCGCTGACGCGCACGGCACGGTCGTGCACTGCTTCGAGCGGGAGTGCTCGATCCAGCGCCGGCACCAGAAAGTGGTGGAAGAGGCGCCGTCGCCCGTGCTCGACGCGGGGCTCAGGGCGCGGATGGGCGAGGCCGCCCTGGCCGCGGCCCGGGCTGTCGGGTACCGCAGTGCCGGAACGGTCGAGTTCGTCGTCGGCCCCGACGGTGAGTTCTACTTCCTGGAGGTGAACACCCGTCTGCAGGTCGAGCACCCGGTCACCGAGGCGATCACCGGGCTCGACCTGGTCCGCGAGCAGTTGCGGATCGCCCAGGGCGAGCCCCTCGGTTTCGGGCAAGGCGACCTGTGCATCGACGGGCACGCCATCGAGGTTCGCCTGTACGCCGAAGACCCGGCCCGGGGTTTCCTGCCGTCCACCGGCACGGTGGTGGGCTGGCGGCCGGCGACCGATCCGCTCGTTCGCTTCGACTCGGGCATCGAGGTGGGCAGTGTCGTCGGCGTGGAGTGGGACCCCATGCTGGCCAAGGTCGTGGCTCACGCTCCGACCCGCACCGAGGCCGCGCTGCGCCTGGCCCTGGCGCTGGAGCGGACCGTTGTCCGCGGGGTCACCACCAACCGGGACTTCCTGGTGGCCACCCTCCGGCATCCGGAGTTCCTGGCCGGCAGAACCACCACCTCGTTCATCGACCGGGTGGCGCCGGCCGCCCGCTGGGTTCCCTCGGCCGACGAGCTGCGAGCCGCGGCGACCGCTGCCACGCTGGTCCGCCTGTCCGAGCAGCGTGCCGTCGCCCCGGTCCTGGCGTCGCTCCCCGCCGGGTTCCGCAACGGCGTGCTGCCACCCGAAGTGGTGACGTGGCGGGCCGAGGGCGAGGAGATCGCCGTGGCGTGGCAGGCGCGGCGTGACGGTGCCGTTGACGTCGTCGTCGGCGGTCGTGCCGGGGTGGCCCGGCTCCGGCGTTGCACCCGCAGCGCCGGTGGGGTGGATGCTCTGGTCGGCGGCCCGGGCGGGCTGTTCGACGAGCTTGCCGGTGGCATGCCGGCAGGTGCCGAGGGCACCTTGGACCTGGAGCTCGACGGTCGCCGGCTGCTTGCCCAGTGGCAGCGACGCGGTGACCGCTGGTGGGTGCAGGGCGCTTCGGGCGACGTGGCACTGGTGGAGATGGACCGGTTCCCCGAACCCGAGGTCCAGGTGGTGGCCGGTGCCTTGGTGGCTCCCATGCCTGGCCGGGTCCTGGCGGTGGCGGTCGAGCCCGGCGACCTGGTGTCCGAGGGCCAGGTGTTGGTGGTGGTGGAGGCGATGAAGATGGAGCACCGGGTGGTCGCTCCCCATCCGGGCGTCGTCGCAGAGATCCGCGTGTCGGTAGGCGACCAGGTTTCGGGTGACGACCTGCTCGCCGTCCTTTCCGAGGAGGTCGTCATGCCCGACGACGGCACCGTGCCCGGACGTGCTGGGTCCGGTGGTGGTGCTGGGTCCGGTGGTGGTGCTGTGTCCGGTGGTGGTGCTGGGTCCGGTGGTGGTGCTGGGTCCGGCGGTGGTGCTGGGTCCGGCGGTGGTGCTGTGTCCGGCGGTGGTGCTGGTTCCGGCGGTGGTGCTGTGTCCGGTGGTGGTGCTGGTTCTGGCGGTGGTGCTGGTTCTGGCGGTGGTGCTGGGTCCGGTGGTGGTGCTGGTTCTGGCGGTGGTGCTGGGTCCGGTGGTGGTGCTGGGTCCGGTGGTGGTGCTGGGTCCGGCGGTGGGGTTGGATCGTGACCAGCGCTTGCTCGGGAGCAGGTCTCCGATGACCGAGCCGATCCGCATCGCCAACTGCAGCGGCTTCTACGGCGACCGGCTGGGCGCCGCGCGCGAGATGGTCGACGGCGGCCCCATCGACGTCCTGACCGGCGACTGGTTGGCAGAGCTGACCATGCTCATCCTGGCCAAGAACCGCATGCGCGACCCGTCGACCGGGTACGCCCGCACCTTCGTGACCCAGATGGAGCAGGTGATGGGCACCTGCCTGGACCGGGGCATCGCTGTGGTCTCCAATGCCGGCGGGCTGGCTCCCCGGGCCTGCGCCGAGGCGCTGCAGGAGGTCGCGGACCGGCTCGGGCTGGCGCCCCGGATCGCTGTCGTCGAGGGCGACGACCTGATGGGGCGCCTGGCGGAGCTTCGGGCGGCGGGGGTCGACCTGGCGCACATGGACACCGGTGAACCGCTCGGCGACCGTGCCGTGCTGACAGCCAATGCCTACCTGGGTGGCTGGGGCATCGCGGACGCGCTCTCGCGAGGCGCCGACATCGTCGTGACCGGCCGGGTCACCGACGCCGCCCTCGTTGTCGGGCCGGCTGCCTGGCGCCACGGCTGGGCTCGCGACGACTGGGACGCGCTGGCCGGAGCGGTGGCCGCCGGGCACGTCATCGAGTGCGGGGCCCAGGCGACGGGCGGAAACTACGCGTTCTTCACCGAGGTCCCGGGGCTGGTGCACCCGGGCTTCCCGATTGCCGAGGTGGCGGCCGACGGCTCGTCGGTCATCACCAAGCACCCGGGGCACGGGGGGCTGGTGTCGGTGGGGACGGTGACGGCACAGTTGCTGTACGAGATCGCCGGGCCCGCCTACCCCAATCCCGATGTCACCGCTCGGTTCGACACCGTCCACCTGGAGCAGCTCGGGCCCGACCGGGTGCGCATCTCGGGAGTGCAGGGGGAGCCGCCGCCGGCAACGGCCAAAGTCGCCCTCAACTATCAGGGCGGTTGGCGCTCCACGCTGTCGATGATGCTGACGGGGCTGGATGTGGAGGCGAAAGCAGCGATCGCCGAGGAAGCGCTGTGGGCGCAGATCCCCGGTGGACGAGGTGCCTTCGCCAGCGTCGACGTGGCGCTGCTCCGTACCGACCAGGAGGATCCGGCGTCGAACGAGGCGGCCATGGCCGAGCTCCGGGTGACCGTGAAGGACCCCGACGAGCGGGTCGTGGGCCGGGCATTCGCTGCCACGGTCACCGAGCTGGCGCTGTCCAACTACCCGGGATTCTTCGTGCGGCCGGCCCAGACCCAGGCCTACGGTGTGTACTGGCCCGCCTTGGTTCCGGCAGCTCTCGTTTCGCAGCAGGTGGTTCTCGCCGGTGAGGAACATGCCGTCGAGCCCGTGCTGCCACCGGCCGGTGGGGGTCAGACCGACGGAAGAGCGCCAAGGCCAGCCGACAGTGCGGGCGCAGCCGCCGGTGCCGGTGCCGGTGCTGCTGCTGCTGGCCCAGGTCCGGGTGCCGGTGGTGACCCAGGTGCCGGTGCAGCAGCGGGTACGGGTATCGGTGCAGACGGTCCGACGCGGCGAGTGCCGATCGGGCGGCTCGTGGGGGCGCGCAGCGGCGACAAGGGCGGCAATGCGAACCTTGGCGTGTGGGCCCGCAGCGACCAGGCGTACGCGTGGCTCGCTGCCGAGCTGACAGTGGACCGCGTGCGTGCGCTGCTACCGGAGTGCCGGGATCTCCCGGTGCGCCGCTACGAGCTCCCGAACCTGCGAGCGCTCAATTTCGTGGTTGTCGGTCTGCTCGGGGAGGGTGTGGCGTCAAGCAGCCGGGTCGACGCCCAGGCGAAGTCGTTGGGCGAGTACCTGCGGGCGAAGGTGATGGCCGTGCCGATCTGCCTGCTCGCCGACGACTCGGCGGACGCGGTGGACGCCATGGGCGGGCAGGGTCCGGGCACTGCAGAGATCCCGTGACCCCGTGGCTCCGTGACTCCGTGGCCCCGTGGCCCCGTGACCCCGTGACCCCGTGACCCCGTGACGGTGTTCTCGGGAGCCGCCACCCGAGGGTGCACCA
Source organism: Actinomycetes bacterium (assembly GCA_021803325.1). Lineage (GTDB taxonomy): Bacteria > Actinomycetota > Acidimicrobiia > Acidimicrobiales > UBA8190 > JAJZYI01. The sequence continues at coordinate 299 of JAJZLP010000184.1, read as the reverse complement.
ACGCGCCGTCACTGAGGAACTGATCTTCGCCCGTCGGCAAGAAACCAGCTGAGTGGAGCACCGGCAGGAGCGGCGACGTTCGGGTCGGGCTGTCTTCAGTGCGGGTGTTGGCGGCGTCCCTCCCTTCCTCCCTCCCTCCCTCCCTCTGTCCCTCCCTCCCTCCCTCCCTTCTTTCCTTCCTCCCTCCCTCCTTTTCACACCACCGGCGTGATCGCCACGCGGTCCATACTTGCCGGGTGGACGGTGGGGGGCATGCGGTCGAGGCGAGTGGTGTGGATGAGGAACGGTCACTGCACGGC
>JAJZLP010000237.1 GCA_021803325.1 Actinomycetes bacterium | reverse complement strand
CCATGGCGTCCCCATCCACATCGCAGCGGCACTGCCCTGGTGGGGATGGCTTCTCGTGGTGGTGGTGTGCCTCTCGCCGTTGCTCGTCCTCGAGGTGGACGTGCGCCGACGCCACGCATTGGCGCTGGCGATGGCGCCGGTCGGGCCTGCCGCTCCTGCTGAGGCCGGCGTGGGCGACGATGGCGCCGCTGCGACCTGACCCAGCATGGCGGCAAGCGCCGGCAGTGATCGGTCGCGGGCACGCGTTTGCTGATCGAGTCAACGGGACGCCTCAGGCCCACGTTGCCTGTCCATGGCACCGGTCGGCACCATTCCCGCTGGCACCGACAGCCGGCCGCCGGCCGCCGGCCGTGCGGGGCTGCTCGCCGGTAAGAATAGAACACGTTACTATTTGGCGCCGACGCAGTGCAGCGACGGTGCCGGTCCGTCCGTACCGGGTGCTCCCGATGCAGGATGCACCTACGGGTGCACCGGCATCGTGCCCACCGAGGCGGCGATGTCCCCGGTGATCTTCCCGTCGCCGGCGGAACGTCGGGGTCGATAGGGCCAGCAACATCAGCAACATCAGCAACATCAGCAGCACCAGCAGCACAAGCAGCACAAGCGAGATCGCCGGGGCCGGCAACGCCGTGCCGGTCCGGGCGAGTGATCGGGGGAGGACCGGATGGAGATCGGCTACACCGACGAGCAGGAGGCGCTGCGCCGTGAGCTCCGCGCCTACTACGCCCAGCTGCTCACCCCCGAGGTCGAGGAGGCACTGGCCCACAGCCACGGCATCGGCCCGGACATGCGCCGGATCGTCAAGCAGATGGCCACCGACGGCTGGCTCGGCATCGGTTGGCCCAAGGAGTACGGGGGTCAGGGACGCTCGGACATCGAGCAGTTCATCTTCTTCGACGAGTCGATGCGCGCCGGCGCTCCCGTGCCCATGCTCACCATCAACACCGTCGGCCCGACCATCATGGAGTTCGGTACCGACGAGCAGAAGGCCGAATTCCTCCCACGGATCCTCGCCGGCGACATCCACTTCTGCGTCGGCTACACCGAGCCCGGCTCGGGGACCGACCTGGCTTCGCTCACCACCCGGGCGGTGCGCGACGGCGACGAGTACGTGATCAACGGCCAGAAGATCTTCACCTCGCTCGCCGGCGACGCCGACTACGTGTGGCTGGCCACCCGCACCGATCCCGAGGCCCCCAAGCACAAGGGGATCTCCATGTTCGTCGTCCCGATGGACACTCCCGGGATCCGGGTGGTGCCCATGCAGCTCCTGGGCGACCACAACATCAACTACACCTTCTACGAGGACGTGCGGGTTCCCGCATCCAGCCTGGTCGGCGGCGAGAACAACGGCTGGACCCTCATCACCAACCAGCTCAACCACGAACGGGTCACCCTGTGCTCGCCGGGGATCGTGGAGAGGGCGCTCACCGACACCCGGGCGTGGGCCCAGCAGGCCAAGCTCCCCGACGGGCGGCGCGTGATCGACCAGGAGTGGGTCCGCACCCACCTGGCGCGGGTACACGCCAAGCTCGAGTTCCTGAAGCTCATCAACTGGAAGGTGGCGTGGGCCGCCACCCAGGGCCGTCTCGACGTGGCCGACGCATCGACCATCAAGGTGTTCGGCACCGAGTTCTACCTCGAAGCGTTCCGGCTGCTGGCCGAGGTCGTCGGCCAGGCCGGCTATCTCCAACGGGGCACCCCCGAGGCCGTCCTGGCCGGCCGGCTCGAGATGTACGCCCGCAGCCTGGTCATCCTGACGTTCGGCGGTGGCACCAACGAGATCCAGCGGGACCTGATCGCCATCTTCGGCCTGGGCATGCCCCGGTCATTGCGCTGACGGCAGCCGGGACACAGCAGGGCAGCCGGGACACAGCAGGGCAGCCGGGACACGGCAGGGCAGCCGGGACACAGCAGGGCAGCTGGGACAGGCCGCTCACGACAGTTCGACGATCCGACGATTCGACGCACCCACGAAGGGACACCCACGATGGACTTCTCCTACAGCGAGGAGCAGGAGGCGGTCAGGGAGCTCGCCGACCGCATCTTCGATGATCTCGCCACCCATGAGCGCCTCCGGGCCCTCGAGCAGCAGGGAGCTGACCGCTTCGACGCCGACCTGTGGGCGGAGCTGGCCAACGCCGGGCTGGTGGGCATCGCCGTGCCCGAGCGGCTCGGGGGCGGCGGCCTTGGGTTCGTCGCCGCTGCGCTGGTGTGCGAGGCGGCCGGCCGGACCGCGGCCTACGTGCCCGCCGTCGAGACGGTGGCCACCGGCGCCCCGGCCATCGCCGAATTCGGTACGGCCGCCCAGCACGACGCGTGGCTTCCGGGGGTCATCGCCGGCGAGACGGTCGTCGCCGTCGCGCTGGCCGAGGTGGGAGGCGTGCCGATGGGTTCGCCGCCCGGTGGCGCACCCCGTCTGGCCGGCCTCCCGTCGGTCATCGCCTCACCGGCGGGGGACGGCTGGACGCTGTCGGGAAGCGTGTCGTTCGTTCCCTTCGGCATGCGGGCCGATGTCATCCTCGTGCCGGCCCAGGTGGCCGGCGGGGGGATCGGCGTGTTCCTGGTTCCGTGCGATGCTCCCGGTGTGGAGCGGGTGGCCCAGCTGGCCAACACCGGCGAGGTCGAAGCGGCGGTCACCCTGGCGGACGTCGGCCTCGGTGCTGACGGGCTCCTCGGCCCGGTCGACGAGGTGGGCACGGTGGCCATGTGGCTGGTCCGGCGAGCCACCGCCGGCGTCTGCATGCTGCAGGCCGGTGCCGTGCGCTCCGCGGTCCACCTGATGGCCGAGTACACCAAGACGCGGGAGCAGTTCGGGAAGGCGATCGCGACCTTCCAGGCGGTGGGGCAGCGGGCGGCCGATGCGTACGTCGACGCCGAGGCGGTCCGCCTCACCGCCTGGCAGGCAGCCTGGCGCCTCGACGCCGGCCTCCCGGCCGACGACGCCGTGGCCGTAGCCAAGTACTGGGCGGCCGAGGGCGGCCAGCGGGTCGTCCACGCCGCCGTCCACCTCCACGGTGGTGTGGGCGTGGACCGGGACTACCCGCTCCACCGGCACTTCCTGGCCACCAAGCACAACGAGCTGACGTTGGGTGGCGCCACCGAGCAGCTCCGGCGGCTGGGGGCGGCGCTGGCGGAGGCGCCCGCCTGAGAGAGGACATTCCCAGCGGGTGTGCGCCCGGCGGGGGTGCGCCTGCTTCGGCAGCACCGATGGAACTGGGGAACCGACGGGTCCGGAAGCCGGACCAGAATTCCGACCCGCCCGGTCGGCAGCGGTCCCCGTAAGAAGCCGAGCTCGGCCATCGCCCGCATGGCACCGACGTCGCCGGCGATGAACAGGGTGGGCGCCAGCGACCCTTGCCAGACGGCCAGGTCGTCGCGGATCCTCTCGACCGGACCGACCGAGGGCGACCCTCTCCACCAGCACGGTGCGGATGGCGGCCCCCCGCATGCCGTCGTCGTCGGAGACCGGCCGGATGAAGGCGATCACCTCGACGTTGTTCGCCGAGCGCCGAGCGCCCGGGCGGGCCGACCTCCCGAACAGATCAAGCGCTTGCTTTCCCAGAGTGCCTCGGTTACGATGACACCTTCGGCAGAGGGAATTGGAGCTGGGGGATGGGCCAAGCCGACGCAGTCGATTACGAGGCGCTCTTTCCGCATGTCGAACCCGACGTTCGGACGTTGCTAGTCGCCGCGCTGGAACTCTTCGCTGCACTTGGTTACAACGCTACGACGACCCGCAAGATCGCAAAGGCTGTTGGAAAAGGCCCCAGCGCCGTCTACAACCGATACACCTCAAAACACGAGGTACTTCTACAGATCGTAGAAAGCGGTCACCTCTACCTGCTCAGCGAACTGGCTGTGGCGAAAACATCATTCGAGTTGCCGGACGAAACACTCGCCGAGGTGGTACGAACCCACGTCGACTTTCACGCACGGTACACAGCCATGGCACGCGTGGCCAACTACGAACTCCTCAACCTTGATAGTCGATCCCTAGCACGCGTCATCGATCTCAGAAAGGAAATTGAGGCAGCGTTCTTGGATCCGATAAGAGTTGGACAAGCCAGCAAGGAATTCCGCACGGCACACGACAAGACAACTGCGACGTGCATGATGTCGATGGGCATCGACGTCGCCCGGTGGTACCGGGCAGGAGGGCGAATGACCTCCAACGAGCTCGCCAATGAGTACGCAGGCTATGCGCTACGTCTCGTCGGAGTTGATGAGCAGCGCATCCAGCAGGTGATGGAATCCCTCTCGAACCGCCCCATCCTCGCGGCGCGCGACGGTGCCCAGAGCGCCCAAATCCAAGAGATCTAGTACGACTGAGCTGGGACGATCAGCGAGGTTTCATACCTCAATGGTGTAGGTGTAGGTGAATGCCTGAGCGCGGCGCTCAGGAACCAATAAGAACAGGGGGTCTGGTCATCAGATGATGAAGACAAGAAGGCTACAAATTGGAGCCATGCTCATTGGAGTATCTGGTCTGCTACTGGCAGCATGCGGCTCGTCAAGTACGACGAGCTCGTCAAGCGGATCTGCCAACAACAAAACCCCCTACGTAGTGGGATTCAGCGACGGATTGTCTGGCGCGATCGCAGCATACGCTCAGCCGGAACTGAACGACGCAAAAGCCGTATTCAATATGGTGAATGCCGAAGGGGGTATCAACGGCCATCCGATCCAGCTGGACGCCCTCGACCAGGGCAATCCCGGTTCAGGGAAGGCACCGGCTAATGTCAACCAGCTGGCCCAACAGGATCATGCGTCTGTCATCTTCGGAATGGCCATCAGCAATGACTGTGAGAGTGCGATGCCCGTCGCCGCACAGGACCAGGTGCCGCTTCTGTGCCAGCACGCAGACACGAGCCAGGTCATCCCGCCACGCAAGTACCTCTTTG
>JAJZLP010000137.1 GCA_021803325.1 Actinomycetes bacterium | reverse complement strand
TGTGAGGCAGCTTGGCGTGACGGGGATATCACCGGCGCGCATGTTGCTGTGGTCGCCGCGCTCCGGCGTGATGAGACCGCACCGTCGTTGGTTCGTGACGAGGAGATGCTTGTCGACCAGGCGCGGACACTCCGGTTCGATGCGTTTCGCCGGGTTGTCGGGTATTGGGAGCAGTTGGCTGATCCTGATGGTGCGGACCGTGATGGTGAGCGGGAGCGCAGCCGTGTTGGACGCCGCGTTGATTGGCCACCACTGACACCTCCGCGGACACCGATGGTGATCATGAGCTGGTGAACACCGTGGCGTCGCCACCGGCGATGGAGGCCAGGCGGGAGCGGGGCGGGCTTGCCCGAGGGGCGCGGTCGGCGACAGCGTGAGGACGACCTGAACGCGCAAGAGCCCCCTCGCCTGACCGTTGCGGGATCACGAGGGGGCCCTTCCTGACGAAGCCGGAGCTCCGCTGTGCTCATCGTAGGGACCGACGCCGGCGGCGTCGAGACGGATCTTGTCGCCGGCCGTCTCGCCTGCCCGGTCTGTGGTGCCGGACTGCGCCCATGGGGGCACAGCGCCGACCGGGAGGTCCGCCAGCTCGATGCGGTCGAGCGTCGGCGATTTCGCCGCTCGATCTGCGCGGTGTGCGCGGTCACCCACGTCCTCATGCCAGAAGACACCCTGGTGCGCCGTCGTGACAGCGCAGCGGTCGTGGGGGCGGCTCTCGTGGCCAAGGCGAACGGGAAGGGGCATCGGACGATCGCCGAGACGCTCTCTCGGCCGGCCTCGACGGTGCGGGGCTGGTTGCGCCGGTTCGCCACCATGGCCGAGCGGCTCCGGGAGCACTTCACTCGCTGGGCGCACGCGATGGACCCTGCCCACGACCGTCGCTCGAGCGGAGGCGACGGGTTCTGCGACGCGGTCGAGGCCATCGGCGTGCTCGGGCTGGTGGCGGTTCGCCGCTTCGGGCCGCGCCCGGTGTGGTCGCTCGCCTCGGTGGTGACCGGCGGCGGCCTGCTCGCCAACACGAGCGCACTCTGGGCAACGCCGGTGTGAGCCGGCAGGGTCGCGGGGACCCACCAACAAGGAGGCCCCGACCCATGAACGAGGCGCAACGAGACGTCGCGCTGTTCCGCTATTCGCTGATCCGCGAGCCGGCCGATCCGGGGCTCACTACCCGCCAACGCGGGGCGCTTGTGCGTGAGCTGGCCGGAGCGGACCACGCCGGGCCGGGCGGCCGGCGTGCGAAGGTCGCCCGCGGCACTCTCGACCGTTGGATCCGTGCCTATCGGGCCGGCGGGTTCGAGGCGCTCGCCCCGGTTGCCCGCACCGGCGTGCCGGTGACCGACGAGCGCCTGTTGGCACTGGCCGAGTCCTTGAAGCGCGAGGCCCCCCGGCGCACCGCCGCCCAGGTGGCCGAGATCGTCCGCACCGCCGAGGGGGACGGTCCCTCGGCCCGCACGCTCCAGCGCCACTTCGCCCGTCTCGGGCTCAACACCCGGCCCGACGGCTCGGCGCCCCAAGCTTTCTCCCGTTTCGAGGCCGAGAAGCCGGGCGACTTGTGGACCGGCGACGCTCTGCACGGACCGGTCGTCGGCGGAAGGAAGACCTACCTGTTCGCCTTCATCGACGATCACTCCCGAGCGCTCGTCGGCTATCGGTGGGGCCACTCGGAGGACACCGTGCGTCTGGAGGCCGCGCTGCGCTCAGCACTGGCCGCCCGAGGGTTGCCTCACCGGTGCTATGTGGACAACGGATCGGCGTTCATCTCCAAGCAGCTGCTGCGGGCACTGGCCAGCCTCGGCATCGCCCTGGTCCATTCTCGGCCGGGTAAGCCCCAAGGCCGGGGGAAGATCGAGCGGTTTTTCGAGACGGTCCGCCTCCAGTTCCTCGTCGAGATCGAGGCCAAGGTGCCGGCGGACCTGGCCGAGCTCAACCGTCTGTTCAGCGCCTGGGTCGAGACCGTCTATCACCGTCGGGTGCACACCGAGACGAACGAGGCTCCGATCGAGCGGCTCATGGCCGGCCCGCCGCCGACGCTGCCGACCTTCGCCCAGCTCCACGAGGCGTTCTTGTGGTCCGAGATCCGCACGGTGACCAAGACCGCGACCGTCTCGCTGCACTCGAACACCTTCGAGGTCGACGCGGCCCTGGTGGGCTCGCGCGTGGACGTGGTGTTCGATCCCTTCGACCTCACTTCCGTCGAGATCCGGTTCCAGGGCCGGTCGATGGGGTCGGGGATCCCCGTCGTGATCGGCCGCCACGCCCACCCCCAGGCCCGGCCCGAGGCGGCACCCGCGCCCACCCCCACCGGCATCGACTACCTCGGACTGCTCGCCCGGCGCCGAGACGAAGAGCTCGCCGCCGCCATCAACTACGCCCAGCTGGCCAACGACTGCTCCGAGGTGCCCTACCCGCAAGACACCACCACCACCGACCACGACAACGAGGAGAACCAGCCGTGACCATCGACCGCCTCCGAGCCCACTGGGGCCTCACCCGCATGCCCTTTGCCAAGGACCTCGCCCCCTCGATGCTCCACACCCACCGGTCACACGCTGAAGCGGTCGCCCGGATCGGCTGGTGCATCGACGAGCGGGTGGTCGGGGTGGTCACCGGCGAGGTCGGCGCCGGCAAGACCGTCGCCGTGCGCGCCGCGCTGGGCGGCGTCGACGCCAGCCGCCACACCGTCATCTACCTCGGCGACCCAACGGTCGGGGTGCGGGGCCTCTACTCGACGATCGTGACCACGTTGGGTGGGACCCCGAGGTTCCACCGGTCCTCGCTCATCCCCCAAGCAGCCGATGCCCTGGCCACTGAGGAGCACGAGCGGGGCCGGCGGGTGGTGGTCGTCTTGGACGAGGCCCACCTCCTCGACGCCGAGCAGCTCGAGGGGATCCGGCTCCTCACCAACGCCGACATGGACTCCCATGCGCCCTTCGCCTGCCTGCTCGTCGGCCAGCCGACGCTTCGCCGCCGGATCCGCCTCGGCGCCTTCGCCGCCTTGGACCAGCGGATCGCCCTGCGCTACTCGATGACCGGCATGGACGCGCCCGAGACCGCCGACTACGTAGCCCACCACCTGAAGCTCGCCGGGCGCACCGACACCCTGTTCTCCGACGATGCACTGGGGCTCATCCACCAGGTGTCGCGCGGCATTCCCCGTGCCGTGAACAACCTGGCCGTCCAGTCCCTCGTGGCCGCCTTCGCCCAGAGCAAGGCGATCGTGGACGAGTCCTCGGCCCGTGCCGCCGTCACCGAGGTGACGGCGGAGTAGCCACCTTCACCTCGCCGGCACCGGCGGTCAAACCATCGACGACGACCACCACGACGACAGCACGTTCACGAACAGGTGCTCATGGATCGTGTCGCCTTCATGCACATCGAACGTGGCGGGCGACAAGCCGGCGGGCGGTGCATCTCGCGGCGAGCTTCGACGGGATGTGGCTTGGTGAGATCACGTTGGATCCGATTGCCGGGTCGATCGTCGGCGGCGAATTGAGCAGGTTGGAACGAACGCTGTTCGAGGCTGACTGGGCGGACGCTGCTGGTCGTCTCGGCCGTGATCCCACCGTGGGGGAACTTCCCCGGACCGCGGGTCAGCGACGGGCTGACGCGCTGGTGGAGATGGCCACCCGAAGTCGGAGCATGCCGCCTGATGCGCGCCGTCCAGCTCCGCTGTTCAGCGTACTGGTTGGCTATGAGACGCTTTATGGTCGGATCTGCGAGCTTGCCGACGGGCATGTGGTGGCGCCGGGGATGCTTGTGCCGTGGCTGTCGGGCGCGTACGTCGAACGGGCGGTGTTCGGACCGGGGAACCGGGTCGAGGTCGGCCCTGCGGTTCGGTTCTTCGGTGGTGCGACGCGCCGTGCTATCGAGCTGCGCGACCGCCGGTGCGCTCATCCCTACTGCGACGAGCCGGCCGAACGCTGCGAGGTGGACCACATCATCCCGTATAGCGCTGGTGGCCCCACCACCCAGGACAACGGCCGCTTGCTGTGCGGCTTCCACAACCGCCAGCGAAACCAACGACCCCCACCAGCAGCCTGAACCAGCCCCAATGAGGGGACCCGGTCAGCGCGGCTCGGCCTGGCCCGGCTCGACCCGGGCCGGCTCAGTTCGGCCTGGCCTGGGCAGGGCTGGTTCAGTCTGGCCCGGCTTGGTTCGCCTGGCCCGGCTTGGTTCGCCTGGTTCGGCCTGGCCCGGTTCGGCCTGTGCCGGCTCGGCCTGTGCCGGCTCGGCCTGTGCCGGCTCGGCTCAGGCAGCCTGGTGACATGCACGTCGAGTGTGGTTCGGCGTTCCGCTCAGCGATTCGCACGTCGCCTCAGGTCTGCAGCTCCCGGACCACTTCGGCAAGGTCCTCGAGATGAGGCCGGTCGGTGGCGTGAGGACCGACGGGGCGGATCACGAATTTGCTGATCCCCGAAGCGACAAATCGCGCCACGACGGCGCGCAACGCGTCCGCGCCGACTGGCAGGAGATCAGCGGGGTCGGCTTGAGGATGCCGGCGGCGCATTTCGGCGATCGTGGTTGGGTCGACCGGGTTGCGGGCATACATCAAGCTGATGCCGAAATGCTCAGCGTCGACGGTGCGGCCGGCGTCCGACGCCGCGTCCATGATGTGCCTCACCGCATCGGCGGCTTCGGACGGTGACACCGCCGCACCAAGCCACCCGTCGGCCAGCTGACCGGCACGTGTGAGGGCGGCTCGCGATCGTCCACCGAACCAGATCTCGAGTGGTTCCTGCAGGGGCCGACCAGCGGATGTCACTGTCGGCAGGTGGTGCCGGTCGCTGTCGTGGTCGACGGTGCCGCCAGCCCACCAGGTGCGGAACAGCGGCACGAGCTCCGCCAGCAGCCGACCGCGGTCGGATCCCTCGACACCGAGCACGGTCCGCTCCGTCGGCTCGCCGAGACCGACGACGAAATTGAGCAAGAGCCGTCCGCCGGAGAGACGGTCGAGCTGCGCCAGGGACTTGGCCAGCGCGACGGGATTGCGACCCAGTGGAACGATGTTCGCGCCCAGCTTGA
>JAJZLP010000201.1 GCA_021803325.1 Actinomycetes bacterium | reverse complement strand
CGGGCACGGCTCGAGCGTGGCCACCAGCGTCGCCCCGGTCAGCCGCCAGCTCCCGACGACAGCCGCGGCGTCGCGCAGTGCCAGCAGCTCGGCGTGGGCCGTCGGGTCGCCGGTCGCCTCACGCTCGTTGTGCCGGGCGGCGACCACCTGCCCGTCGACCACCACGACAGCGCCCACCGGCACATCCCCGTGCCCGGCGGCGCGGCGAGCCTCGTCGAGCGCCGCCTGCATGGCCCGGACATCAGCTGCTCCCACCCCACCGGCTGTGGATGGCGCGCTGACCGCAACGCGAGGCATCTCGCCGTCGGGTCCGGGTCCACCGCCGGGAGGTCCGGTGGCCGATCGTGCCTGCGGTGCGCCGGTCCATCCTGCTGACCCTGGGGTGCCCGGCCCCGTCTCGGGTGGCGCGCCCGCGTGCTCAGCCATCGCCTGTTTCGGGGTGCTCGGCCCCGTCTCGGGTGCGACGCCCGCATGCTCAGCCATCGCCTGCCTCCTCGTGTCGGCCGGCCGCGTCCGCCGGTGCCCGTGCGCTGGATACCATCGCCTGAGCCCGGTCACCCGTGCCAGACCGTCCGCGTCGGACGGCGGACCGACCAGGGCGAGGAGACCGCGTGGCCGCGAACGCCCTGCACACCACTACCACGGGGACCTTCCCCGCAGCGACTGCGCCAGCTCCGGGCACCCGCCCGCTGCCTCGGAGCTCGCGGTGAGCCGCCGCCGGTCCCTGTTCCGCGCCCGGTTCCGTGACCGGGTGGCGCAGGTCGCCGCCTCCTCGGGCAACCGGGGAGCCCAGCGACGCCGGGCGTCGCTGTCGCGCCTCCGCTTCAGCAACCGGCGAACCGGGATGCGGCGAGTGGTGCCGACCGGCCCGCCGGCACCGGCCCGGCCGAAGGTGCGCATCCAAGTGCTCGGGGCCGCTGCGCTGGTGCTCTTTTCGCTGATGGTGGTCCGGTTGTGGTACCTGCAGGTCCTCAACACCAAGTCGCTGGCCAACACGGTGACCGCCCAGGCGTACCGGACCAGCCAGGTGCCGGCTCCCCGCGGCGTCATCGTGGACCGCAGCGGCGTGCCGCTGGTGCAGAACCAGGCCGAAGAGCAGATCACGCTCAGCCGGGCCGACGCCCAGCAGCATCCCGCGGTCGTCGGTGCGCTCGCAGCCCTCACCGGGCAGAGCGCCGCCGCCGTCGACAGCGCGCTGGCGAACCCGCAGTACACGCCCTACCAGCAGATCCCCGTGGCGCAGAACGTCACCGTCGCCGAGATCACCACGTTGGCCCAGCACCGGGCCGAGTTCCCCGGCGTCCAAGCCCAGGCCGTCTCCATCCGCTCCTATCCCTACGGCACCACCGCCGCCCACGTGCTCGGCTACGTCACCCAGATCAGCCCGTCCGAGCTTGCCGCCTACAAGAGCCAGGGCTACCAGCCCGGTGACCAGTTCGGGCAGAGCGGGATCGAAGCCCAGTACCAGCAGTACCTTCGGGGCACGCCGGGCAAGCAGCTCGTGGAGGTCGACGCCCAGGGCAACTCGGTGGGCGTGGCCAGGAGCACCCCGGCCCAGCCGGGCGACACCGTGGTCCTGAACGTCGACCTCGGCCTGCAGCAGGCCCTCGATCAGGCGCTGTCGGGCGAGATCCAGTCGCTGCACCACAACGGCTTCGCTGCTCCGTCGGGCGCCGCGGTGGTCATGGACCCGAACAACGGTCACGTGCTGGCCATGGCCTCCTACCCGACGTACAACCCCACGGTGTGGGCTGGCGGCATCAGCCAGGCCAACTACCAGGCGCTCACCTCCGCCCAGAGCCACGAGCCGCTCATCAACCGGGCCATCGCCGGGCTCTACACCCCGGGATCGACGTTCAAGCTGGCCACCTCCTCGGCTGCCCTGCAGGACGGGTTGTTCCCCACGTACGGCACCTTCGACGACTCCTCGGGCACGTTCACCATCCCGAACTGCACCGCCGGCCTGTGCACCCTCCACAACTCCGGCTACGAGGTCGGCGGGGTCCTCTCGATGAGCCAGGCCATCGCCATGTCCGACGACGTCTTCTTCTACAACCTCGGCTACCAGTTCTGGGTCAACCGCCAGACCTACGGCGAGGACGCCATCCAGAAGTACGCCAACGCCTACTCGCTCGGCCAGGGCACCGGCATCGACCTCCCCGGCGAGCAGCCCGGGTTCGTCGACAGTCCCCAGGTCGAGCAGAAGCTCCACCAGCAGTACCCCCAGGCCTATCCCTACCCCCAGTGGTACGCCGGCAACAACATCGAGATGGCCTTCGGCCAGGGCGCCACCATCATCACCCCCATCGAACTGGCCAACGCCTACTCCACCTTCGCCAACGGCGGCACCCGTTACCAGCCCGAGGTGGCCAACGCCATCGTCGGGCCCAACGGCAAGGTCGTCAAGCGCATCGCCCCCAAGGTCGTGGGGCATGTCCCGCTGTCGGCGCAGAACCACCAGGAGATCCTCGCCGGGTTCGAAGGGGCTGTCTCGAGCCCGATCGGGACCGCATACGGCACGTTCCAGGGGTTCCCCCTGAGCCAGCTGCAGGTGGCGGGCAAGACCGGCACCGCCTCGGTCCACACGTCGACGGGTGCCTCGCTGGCGCCGAACTCCCTGTTCGTCGGGTTCGCTCCGGCCACCAGCCCGCAGTATGTCGTGGCCAGCGTCATCAGCCAGGCTGGGTTCGGAGCCAGCGGCAGCGCCTACGTCGTCAAGAACATCTTCAGCTACCTGCTGGCGCGCCACCTGAAGCTCCCGTCGGTCAACCTGCAGGCTGCGGCGTCCGGCGCTCCGGCACCGGGGTCGTCCGGGGCGTCGTCGCCTGGTTCGTCGGGCACCGCTGGGTCCTCCTCCGCCGGTTCGTCGGGCTCGTCGTCGTCAGGCTCGTCTGGCCGGGGATCGCCCGGGTCGGGCAGCGCCGGATCGGGCAGCGCCGGGTCGTCGTCGTCGGGGTCGTCTTCGTCGGGGTCACCGCGGTCGTCGGGGTCGTCGTCGTCGGGATCACCGTCGAGGTCGTCGGGGTCGAGCTCGTCCGGTCGGTCGTCGGCGGCGTCGGCCGTCGGCGGGCATCGGGTGGTCACCCGGCTGCGGTCGGCCACGGTCGCCGCCGGCCTGCCGGGTGTCCAGCTGACGTCCCTCGCCGTGACCGGGAGCGGTGGCGGCACCGACCGGCCACGGCTGCCGGTTTGGCCAGGGCTCTGACCGGACGGGATCGCCGCTCCCGGTCGGCGGTCGCGACAGGGCGCCCGCCTGCACACAGCATCGGCCGTGGCGTGCACATGGGTTTCGAGACCAGGGCAGTGGGTCAGTCACTGCGCCGTCCGGCCCGATCAGGTGTCCGTGCCGCACCGTTGCGGGCGTCCTAATCGTCTGGTCAAACACGTCTGTTTTGTAGTGTAGAGATCGTCTGACCTGTATAGTTGAAACTGTGGTCAGGGCATACCTGCTGCGAGTGGTCGACGACGAGCTCGATCGGTTGACCCTCCCCGCCGTCATCGTCGAAGGGGCGAAGGCCGTCGGCAAGACCAGCACCCTTGAGCGCCGCTCGAAGAGCGTGCACCGGCTATTCCGGACAGCAGAGCTGGAGCTCCTCCAAGCCGATCAACACCGCGTGCTCGCCGGGGATCGACCGATCTTCATCGACGAGTTCCAGCGCTACCCGCAGGCTGTCGACGTGGTGCGGGAGGCCGTCGATGCCGACCAGTCACCGAGGCAGTTCTACCTGGCCGGATCCGCAGGGGCTGACGCGGACACGCACTCGGGTGCGGGGCGCATCGTGACTGTGCGGATGAGGCCGATGGCGTTCTCCGAGCGCCAGCTCGAGCAGCCGACGGTCAGCCTCGCCGGGCTCCTCGGCGGCGGCCGGCCACCTGTCGAAGGGGAGACCCAGGTCGGCCTCAACGGGTACGTCGACGAGATCCTCCGTTCGGGGTTCCCGGCCATCCGCAACTACGCAGGCGCTGACCTCCACGCCGCGCTGCGCGGCTATGTCGACAGGGTCGTGCAACGCGACATCCCCGACGAGCTGGGCCGGGCCGTGCGCCGGCCCGACGCGCTCCGGCGTTGGCTACGCGCCTACGCGGCTGCGAGCGGCACGGCGACGACGATCGAGCGCATCCGCGACTCCGCACACGGTGGCGAGGGCAGGACCCCAGCGCGCACGACGACGGAGGCCTACCGTGACGCGCTGGAGCGGCTCTGGATCGTGGACGACCTGCCGGCCTGGCTGCCCACAAAGAACCACCTCGCGCCGCTGCTCCAGACGCCGAAGCGGTTCCTCGCCGACCCTGCGCTCGCGGCGAGCCTCGTCGGGGCCGGCCGGGCCAAGCTGGTCTCTGGCGAGGACGTCGAGCCGGCAGTGCCACGAGACGGATCGTTTCTCGGGGCACTGTTCGAGGCCCTCGTCGTGCTTTCGGTTCGCGTGTACGCGCAGGCTGCCGGCGCCACCGTCGCGCACTTCCGCGAGCGACACGGCCGTCACGAGGTCGACATCATCGTCGAACGGCCGGACGGCGGTGTCGTCGCGCTCGAAGTGAAACTGACTCAGACGGTCGCCCGTGAAGAAGTGAAGCACCTGATCTGGCTGAGGGAGCAGCTCGGCGACCAGCTACTGGACTCTGCGGTCGTGTGCGTCTCGCCGTTCGCGTACCGCCGGAAGGATGGGGTGGCGGTCGTGCCTCTGGCGCTGCTGGGGCCGTGACAGCCTGGATCCACGTGCGTCCAGCAGTTCGGCGGGACGCCATGAGCGTCAGGAGCGGTCATGACGTAGCCGAGCGGAAGCTCTCGTCAGCCAGCCGGTGGAAGTCCGGTCCGAGGAGACGCCAAGGTCCTCGGTAGAAAAGCCCCCGGGTCCGGTCGAGAGGCCGGGGTCGAAGCGGGGTGGATCAACTGGCGGGTCCGCAGCATGAAGCGAAGTCTGCAGCGTCGTGAAGGCTCTCGGGGAACCGGGAACGTGAGGGTGCCGAGCCTGTGTGGACTTGGCGAAGGCCAAGGAAGCCGCCAGGGATCTTGGAGCGGGCG
>JAJZLP010000185.1 GCA_021803325.1 Actinomycetes bacterium | reverse complement strand
TTCCCGAGCGCAAGTGAGGGCGTCGCCGTCGGCTCCGCCGTGACAACGATCACGAACCGCCGCGGCGACCCGCAGGCCGATCCCACGGTGGCGGCGAGCGAGAGCCTCGTCCTCGTGAGCCACGATGGCGGGACCACCTGGTCGGACGAGTCGGTGCCAGGCGGCGGACTCAAGCTGCTCGCCTGCGCGGGCCCGGGGCACTGTCTCGCGGCGGGCTAACCGCGACCTCATTGCGAAGCAGGCGACGACGCTCGGTCCGCCAGCGGAACCGCGTTGCTACGGCGTCGCGACGACGGGCGGGCAGGCGGGCTCGGCGACCTGGACCTTGGTGGCAGCGCTTCCCGGCGGGGCCGCGGCCAGACATGGTCCGAGGCTGACGGTGCTCGTCAAGGTGCCGCCAGGTGAGAGCCGGTAGAGGGCGCGGGCTCGATACGGCGTGGCACACGCGTTGCAGGCGTCATTGAGGGGGAGCTGGACCCATAGCTCCTCGGCGCCGCCCGCAAGCGTCCGGGCCGCTTCGAGGTCGGGGGGGGAGAGGACGAAGAGCGGCTCGACACCCGGGCGGTAGCCATCGGCCAGGCGGTAGGCGCGCTGCAGGGGCCCATAGGCGGGGGTCGTGAGCGACGGCGCCGGCGGACGGTGATAGGGGGGCTGGCCGTTCAGAAGGATCCAGCCCATGCAGCCACAGTCCATCGGGAACGCAGAGAGGGTGTAGCCGACGTCGACCTTTCCGGTGTCGAGGAAGCGGACGAGGTAGCTGTGGGTGGCTCCGAAGAAGGCGACGGCGGCGGCGGAAGCGCCGTGAGCGGCCATGTAACGGGCCACGCAGGCCTGGAGCGCGGTACTCGAGGTCATTGCCGGGAGGCACACCGCAGAGACGCCCACCTGACCCCCTTTCGTCGCGTCCCGCCAGATGGCGCTCGGGCCGACTCGCCCGCCGACGGGCGGCGCAGGCACCGTGCCGATCGGGACCACCGACCAGGTGAGGCCGCCGTTGCGGGTCATGAGGAGCCGGTCGGGCCACGGGTGCTCGGTAGGGCGCCCATCGACGACGAACCCGACCGAAGGGCTGACGAAGGAGAGCCCCGACAGCCCTACGCCCCCGTCGTTGAGGGTGGTGCGCGTCCAGTGCCGCCCAGCGTCACCAGAGCGGTCGAGGAATCCCGCAGCAGAGCTGGCTGCGAGCACGAGCAGCGAAGGGCTCGGGGCCGCGAACGCGTCGACGAGCCCTCCGGACGGGGCGGCACCGATGGGGTGGGCGGAGGTCCCGGCGTCGGTGGATTCGAGGACCTGCTTGGCCTCCTGGCCGGCACCGGGGTTTCCTGCACACAGCTCGAAAAGGATCGAGCCCCCAGGAGAGGCCAGCTCGGCGAGGTCGATCGCCCAGCTCGGCCGGTAGCACGGGTCGGGGATCCGGCTCCAAGATGCGCCCGCATCGGTTGTTCGCCAGATCGTCACCGACGCAGGGAGACGTCGCGGCCACATCACCACCCAGCCGGTCTCTCCTCGGAAGACGAGCCGGGCTTGGTCGAAGCCGCTGACGCCGGGCACCACCCGCCAGGCGTCCGTGCCGGCCGGTGCGTGCTCGAGGTGCAGCGAGGGCGTCAGGCAGCCGGGGTTCTGCGGCCAGCAGCTGGCGACGACTGCCCAGAGGGTGCCGGCATCCACGCTGAGGTCGAGAACCGCTCCCCCCGGGTGCAATGCCACCCATCGGCCCGGGCTGGCGGTGGTGGCCCACAGCCCGGGCCCGTACGCGTAGCCGCTCGCGCCGGTGAACAGGATCGCGCCGACGGCGTTGGCCGGGACGGTGCCAACCCCCATGGAAGGGTTGGCGATCGGAGCGGGCGGAACCGGCGCACTCGTCCAGCTGCGTCCGCCATCGGAGGTGGTGGCAAGGGTGGTGCAGCTTGCCTTTCCACAAGGCGTGGCGCCGAGCACGAAGCCCTTGGTGGCCGATATGAAGCTCGCCGAAAGCGGTCCGAAACGCGCTGAGACGGCGCGCCCGGGCCAAGCACGAGGCGCCGAACTCTTCATGACCATGGCAGGAAGGCCGAGGAGGAGCAGGACGGCAGCCAAGATTGGTCCTCTGGCGCCCAAGCGCCCGGTCACGGCCCGCTCCCCATGTCACTCCGTGGTCTTCCGGCCCGAGCGGCAAGGGCTCCGGCCTGGACGCAGGGGCATCCGGGAGGCACCGTCATCCGATGCTGGCCAGGGCCGACACGTACCAGTGGCCGCGGATCAACGACACGAGATAGGTGTCCGTGGCGCGGTTCCTGGCCGCCTCGACGAGGTGGGTGGTGACGGCGACCTTGGCGGTGCTTGCAGAGCGTGACAACAGCCGCGTGGAGTCGACCACGGTCCTTGGCGGGCTCGCCGTTACGGAGGATCCGAGTGCTGGCGGCTTGCCATCGAGGATCGCCTGCTCGACGACCTTCTTCTTGGCAGGCGTAAGGGCGTCCCAGGCCCTTCGGAGCAGGACGAACCCGTTCTTGCCACCGAGGGAACTGAAGGCAGCGAGGATTGCGACCGATTCGGCGATGAACGAGCTCGTATCGTACCCGCAAGAGGAGCGCGCAAAGCCAGTGTTGGACGCCACGATGCGCGCCGCGGCCTGCGGGCTCTTCGCACCCTGACCCGGGGGCATGGGCACGCCAGGGGGCCGGTTGTGTTGGAAGTAGGTCGCACCGCCGTCGATGACGCCGAGAAAGATCGTGAGCACCGCACGCCCGCAGGGGGACGGTGCGCCCCCGCTGGCCGGGCGCGCGCGCTCCGGCGAAATGCCCGCGCTCGAGCCGGCAGCGGCACCCGTCCAATCCGCCATCCCGGCCAAGCCGGCGAGAAGAACCGCAACAGTACAGCCCCGTACGTGCCAGGTACTCATGTCGCTGCCCCCTTGCACCAATGCGGCATCGACTCGTCTCATGCTACTTGTTCGCGATCGGGAGATCTACACGGTGAAGGACCTCGTTGCCACGTACCCCCGCCGAACTTGGCGGCCGCTCCCAGGGACCGCGCCTTCGAGGCTCGGGAGAAGTCGGCGGGGTCCGCGGTGAACTCGGTGGCGGACCGTGCAAATCGGGGCACCCTCGCGGCACGGTCATAGACCAACAGTTCCCGGGCCTCGACGTCGTATCGTGATGAACAGCCGCGGGCTGCCAACCGACAGACCCTCGGTGTGCCGGCTCCTGTGGATTTCGACAGCATCGCTGCGAAAGGTGGACGGGAATGCGTAACACGAAGTTGCAGAGATGGGTGATGCCCGCCGCCCTCAATCTGGTCGCCACGGCCGTTGTCCTCGTCGCGGGGAGCAGGCCTGCGTTCGCCAGCACGCCACCCCAATCTGTTGCCCCTCCGACTGTCGGCGACATCCTCATCGCTCCGCTCAGCTCGACCTCGGTCATGGTGGACGCGGCGCTCGATCCGAACGGCCTGGATACCACCTACGTCGTCAACTTCGGCACCACTGCTGCGTATGGCTTGACGACGTCGCCGCAGAACGCGGGATCAGGAACGGCGATGCTCGGTGTGGCGGTGCGCCTTTCTGGACTGCTGCCCGAGACGACCTACCACGTCGACCTCCTGGCGACGAACGCGGCAGGTACCTCTTCGAGCGGTGACCGGACCTTTGTCACGCATGCGTTAGCTACACCAACCGTGTCCACCGTACCGAGTCCAGGCTCGTTGCCGCCGGTGGGTCGGCCGACGAACTCGCCGTCGGGGAAGGTCGTCCGCGTTCTTGTCATGAATCCCGCCAAGTCGTTCGATGGGCTGTCCGGCGTGTCGTGTGCGTCGACGACGTTCTGCCTCGCGGCCGGATTCCAAGGGCGACCTGGTGGCCTGGTGAGGCCGCTCGTCGAGCGCTGGACAGGACAGTCGTTTGCGACATTCCCGTCACCGACGTCGCCCGGTGCATCGTTGTACGCCATCTCCTGCCCAAGCAGTGCAGAGTGTCTAGCGGTCGGGCGCGATGGGCATAGCACCTACTCAGCCCGCTGGACCGGGCACAGCTGGCTCGTTGAGCCGACGCCGAGCCCTGTGACAGCGAACGGCGACATCTTGCGGTCGGTGAGCTGTGTATCGGCAGTCGACTGCTGGGCCGCGGGTTATACAGACGGCGCAACGACGAACATGGCCATTCTGCTCGAGCACTGGAACGGACATAGCTGGTCGATCGTTGGTGCCCCCAGTCCGCACGCGACGGTTGTGAATAGCATCAGCTGTTCGTCAGCGGCGAACTGCTGGGTCGTCGGCGCGTATGACGCGTTTCCCGGTGTGGGCAACTTGCTCGCCGAACACTGGAACGGCAACAGATGGACGATCGTCCCGACGTCGGGCTCATCTGGATCCGCGGGTGAATTCGCTGCCGTCTCTTGCCAGGCAGTGTTCACGTGCTGGATGAGCGGATCAGGAACGAGAGCGAACTTCATGCTGCACTTGGTGCACGGTTCATGGAGATTGATCCAAAATCGTCCTCTCGGAGAGGTCGCCGCCGACGCCGTTACGTGTAGCTCAGCGCAAAGCTGCTGGTCCGTCGGCCTCGGGTTCATGGTCGGCCACTGGAACGGAAAAGCGTGGAGTGCGGCGACGCAGCCGATGTTCGTCGGAGGGGGCTTTACCAGTGTCGTCTGCCCCACAGCGACGGAGTGTCTGGCCGTTGGCATATGGCAGAACAATCGGTTGAAGAATCCGATTGCCTCGCAGCGGGCAGTCGCATACGTGGCGCGCTCCACGTAGTCATCGATGCTCCGGAATGCGGCTTTGCGGGCATTGGGATAGGTGTTGGCGGTCGAGCGTCAAGCCGAAGCCGATCCTGCCACCCAGCGCCCGCGGCGCCTCACCGCTGAGGAGACTTGATGGCTAAACGGCGCTGGCGCCGACAATTTGCAGCGTGTTACTCGACTTCCTTCTCGCGCAAGCCGCCGATCGCGGCGCTGGTTCAGAACGTGAGCAGAACCCGCGTGGTTCCCAGGTGGTGCCCCTCTTCGGGAGCGCCTCCGCCAGCACCCCTAAGCACTGCGTCTGCCCGTCGGCTGCGCTCCTGGGCAGCCGG
>JAJZLP010000266.1 GCA_021803325.1 Actinomycetes bacterium | reverse complement strand
TACCACCACTTCGAGCTGAACTACACCCCACCGAGCACCGAGAGCGGACGTCGCCTCGCCCGGCGCTGAGATCGGCCCGGCCGGCGGATCCCCGGCTCCCCGGGGCCATTCCTGGGAACCGAAGTCATGGACCCCGCCAGCCATGGACCACACCAGCCATGGACCACACCAGCCATGGACCCCGCCAGCCATGGACCCCGCCAGCCATGGACCCCGCCAGCCATGGACCCCGCCAGCCAAGAGCCGGAGACGAGGTCGTCCCCACCCAGGTTCGGGGACGACGCGACGACCACCGTCGGCTCGACCGGTAGACCTGCACGACGGACCGGTACCATCCGGTGCCACGGTGCCGGAACCGGCACGGCAAGCGAAAGGCACGCCCATGTCGGCACCGGAACCGCTGCTGCAGATCATCAGCGAATGCAGTTCGGCGCATCGGCGGCTGCTCGACCACGTCGCCGAGATGGACGACGCGGACATGAGCCGGCCGAGCCTGCTGCCGGCGTGGACTGTCGGGCACGTCCTCACCCACCTCGCCCGCAATGCGGATGCTTTCACCGGGATCTTCCGGGCGGCAGCCGGAGGCGGCGTGGCAGAGATGTACGCGGGCGGCAGCGAAACCCGCGCGGCAGCCATCGAACGGGGAGCCGGGCGCCCGGCAGCCGAGATCCTCGACGACCTCCGCCTCAGCACCGCCGCATACGAGGCCACAGTCAACGAAGCGCCTGCGGCAGCCTGGGCGGGCCACGGCCTGAACATGAGCGGCCGGGCGATCCCGTGCCTGTCGATCCCTGTCGCACGGTGGCGCGAGGTCGAGGTGCACCGGGTCGACCTCGGTCTCGGCTACAGCCCCGAGCAGTGGCCCGAGGCGTTCGTCGAGGCACAGCTCGCAGACGCAGTAGCCCAGCTTCCCGACCGGCTGACCCGCCCCGAGGACCGCTCGACGATGCTCGGCTGGCTGTGGGGCCGGCTGCCCTCGCCCGCTGACATCGAGCTCGGCCCCTGGGAGGCGTCGCGGCGCCCGCCGGACCGCTGACGACAACCGTGGACACCTGCCGGCAGCGTGACTATGGTCACGCGCACCAACGAGACTCCGGAGGTGGCGGGCCATGGCGGCAACGCGATGTGAGCAGGGGCACGCGCTCCTAGCAGAGGAAGCGCAGTGCGCGACCTGCGGGGCACCAGCGGTGCAGCAGGTTCTATCGGGCGGCGCCGCTGCTGGTCCCAATGCGAACGCCGCCACGGCACCGGCTGGTGCGGAGCACTCCGCAACCGGATCCGGCGCCCCCACGTACCCGCCCGCCCAGGCCTACCCCCCGGCCGGCTACGGCACCCAGGCCTACCCCCCGGCCTACCCCCCGGCCGGCTACGGTGCCCCGACCTTTGCGCCAGCCGGGGCCAATGGCCTGGCCCTCCCTCCCGGGGTGGAGCTGGCCGGCATCGGCCGTCGCATCGGCGCGTGGTTTCTCAGCTTCCTGCTCGTGACCGTCACGCTCGGCATCGGGTACGTGATCTGGGGCCTCGTTCTCTGGGGCCAGGGTCAGACCCCGACGCAGAAGGTGCTCGGCATGCGGTGCTTCAAGCTCGACACCGGACGTCCAGCCACCTGGGGCACCATGGCGCTCCGGGAGATCATCGGATGCTTCGTGCAAGGGCTGGTGGGCCTCATCACCGAGCTGATCTCGTTCATCATGATGCTGACCCGCTCGGACCGGCGGTGCATGACCGATCTGATCGCCGGCACTGTCGTCGTCTACGACCCCAACAAGGTCCTCGCTCCATAGGTCGCACGGACCTTGGCCTGTGTAGGACCGGCGTTCAGAGCCGCCTTCGCACGGCACCGTCGTCGCCGGGTTCTCAGCACCAACCCCGACCCAGCGGCGCGCTCGGCACGTGGTGGTCTGCCACAGCTGATTGGTCTGGCGCGGCTGGTCGTCCTGGCGCGGCTGGCCATAGACGCCGGGCCCGTGGTGGAATTCGGCCACAGGTGATCGTGGTACCGGGCAGGTCCCGGAACCACCCGGCGAACCCGCCGACAGCACCGCACCCGGGCGGCGGTGGCCGCCCCCGACGACAGGGGAAGCCCGTGGAAAACGCCCGCCATCTCAACACCGAGCTGGCACAGAGCGGCCGACGGCTCCGGCAGGCCATCCCGGAGGTCTACGACGCCTACTCGGTCCTCCACAAAGCCACACTTGCCGATGGTGCGCTCAGCGCCAAGACCAAGGAGCTGATCGCCCTGGCCATCGCTGTCACCAGGGAGTGTGACGGCTGCATCGCCTCGCATGCCCGGGGCGCGGCCCGCCACGGAGCGACCGCTCAGGAAGTGGCGGAGGCCATCGGCGTGACCATTCTCATGAACGGCGGACCGGGCACGGTGTGGGGTCCGCGGGCCCTCGACGCCTTCCACGACTTCGCCGACCCCCAGCCGACCGCCAGCGACGGACCTCGGGCTGCGTCGTGACGGCCGGATCCGCGACGACCGCCACCACCGCTCACGCCGTCCTGCTCGACGCCCCGGCGCCGATCGAGGAGGGGCCACTCCGGCTGGGCGAACTGGGCGTCCCTGCTCCTGCCACCGGCCAGATCGTGATCGAGGTGACCGCGTGCGGCGTCTGCCGCTCCAACCTGCACATGATCGAAGGCGACTGGGTCGAGCATGGCGTGCCGGCCAAGACGCCCATCGTGCCCGGCCACGAGGTGGTCGGTCGTGTCGCCCAGGTCGGTGCCGGGGTCGACTGGCTCCAGCCCGGCGACCGGGTCGGGGTGCAACCTCTGTGGTCGACGTGCGGACACTGCGACTTCTGCCTGGCCGGACGCGAGCAGCTGTGCCCGGCCAAAGAGATCACCGGTGAGACCGTCGACGGCGGCTATGCCACCCACATGCTGGCGACCGCCGCCCATGCCTACCGGGTTCCGGACCCCCTCGACGACGCCGCGGCCGCTCCGCTCTTCTGCCCCGGCATCACGGCATACAACGCCGTCTCCAAAGCCGGTCTGACACCAGGGAGCTCGGTGGCGGTGTTCGGCATCGGGGGGGTCGGCCATATGGCCCTGCAATTCGCTGCGCTTACAGGCGCCGAGGTCATCGCCGTCACCCGCAGCCAGGAGCACCGCGACCTCGCCCTGGAACTGGGGGCGCACCGTGCCATCGACGCTTCGGGTGGAGACGTCGCACAGCAGCTCCAGGCTGCCGGTGGGGTGAACGCCAGTATCGTCTTCGCTCCATCGAGCGAGGCGGTACGCCAGGCAGTCGCGGCCACCAAGCCTGCCGGCACCATCGTCGTCGGTGTCCACGCCGAAGTCGGCGAGGTGCCCTTCGTCGAGGAGAAGCGCGTCGTGGGCTCGGTCATCGGCGCTCGATGGCAGATGAAGCAGGTGCTCCGCATGGCGGCCGCCGGCATGGTGCGGTCGGTCTACGAACCATTCCCGCTCGACGAGGCGCCCGAAGCGTTGCGCCGCCTGAAGCAGGGCGAGCTGCGGGCTCGGGCCGTGCTCGTGACCTGACCGCAGAGACCTCCGCGAGGCCCGGACCTCCCGCATCGGGCTCCGGCTCAGGAGGCATCCCGGCACGGGGCACTCGCTCGACGTCCCCACATCGGCCACCCGTTGGAAGCCGGCGGACCCGGCCGCCCATGTGCACACACCGACATGCGCGCACCCGCCAGCCACCATCTACCAGTCGAACGACCGAACATACCTTCCGCTGCTCACACGCCGACCGCCGTCGACCAGTCGAGCAGCCGCACATCGCGACCGCTGCTCACATGCCAGCCGCCGTCGACCAGTCGAGCGGCCGGGCGATCTCGATCCACAGGGCCATCAGACCGCCAACCGCCGCCGAGTCGGGCGCCAACCCGCACGCCAGGGCCAGCGTGCGGGACACCCCCGACACGTCGACGACAGCCCATGGAGTGCCGTCGTAGGGGCCGGCCACGGCGGCAGCACGCGCCGCGGGCTCCCCCAGCGCCAGGACGCTGCTTTGCACTGGCACCAAGTCGACGTGCAGCCGGTCGGTGCAGGCCCCACTGCACCGGTGACGGTCGAGGCCTTCCTGGTCGGCACCGATCGCGCGCATCGCGCACGGTCGGCACACCAGCACCAGCCGGGGATCAGGGAAGAACGCCCGACGGCCGGTCACAGGACCGACGTAGCCCTGCTCGGCGATGCTCCCGCAGGTGGTGCAGAACGATCCTGCCGGCCACGGCGCCAAGATGCTGCGCCGCCCGTTGAGCGGCAGCACTGGTGCTCGCTCGTCCTGGCTGCTCACGATCGTCCACGCTGCGGTGCCCATGTGCAGATGATCGGACGTCCTCCGATCGATCTTGCACAGATGAGGATCAAATCCTCACGAGACGTGCCGCATGTTCGGGATACGTACACTCAGCGTGTTGATTCAACCTCATCAGGTACAGCCCTGGATGCACCACCACGCGGCGTGTCGTCTGTCATACTCCCCCAGGGGCTGAACGTGGCGTAACCAGGTCCGTCAAGGCGACGGACCGGGACGCGCGGAAGCCAAGCCTCGGCGAAAGGAACGCGCGGACCATGGCGAGCACGGAGGACCACCTCCCTGCGGGCGGCGGGCGCCTCAGGTCGCGCATCGCGCGGTGGTTGCGCGGCGGAAGGTGGCATCTGGTCGCCGCCGCCACCGTGATCATGGTCACCGTGGCCGGAGGTTCCACGGCAATCGTGCTTGTCGGAGCCGCGCAGCGACCCGTCCCGAGCTCGGCGCCCCCCCCTGGGCTCGGGTCCCTGCCCCGCCGGCCAGCCCCATCGAGCGGTTCCGCACCGGGGGCCGCCGGGAGCGGACCGGCTGCCTCCAGCGCTCTTGTCGACTGTGGGACAGCGCCGACGGCACCTCCGGTCGGCACCAGGGTCACGGTCCGGGCAGTGCTAGGCACGGTGACAGCCACGCTCACCGGGACGGAGTCCACTGCGTCCATGCTGCCCGGCCTGGCCGGCGCCCGCATCGTCGTCACGGACGGCGACCGGACACTCGTCGACGAGGCCGTGCGCCCAGCCCCGACCATCGTTGCCGGCGCTCGACCCCAGACGACAGTGGTGCTCGACGGGATCGGAGCGCCCCCCGCCGCCACCACCTCGCCGACGTCCCAGCCACTGTG
>JAJZLP010000022.1:8038-28931 GCA_021803325.1 Actinomycetes bacterium | reverse complement strand
CATGCATGCATAGTGGCAGGCATGCCTGCATGCATGCCTGTGAGCGCCGGTGCATGGGTGGGGCTGAACCCGCCACGGGATCGTCGACGGATCTAGCGGGTCGCTCCGTCTGGACTGCGCCCAGTCCAGGGTCGGCGGGAGTGCCTGCTCATCTCATACGGACGTCTCCCTGGGCCGCTGGGCCGCTGGGCCGCTGGACCCGCCGGCATCGCCAGCAAAGAAAGCGCCTTCAGCACCGCCAGCACCGCCAGCGCCGACGGAACGCCAGACAAGGGAGCGTCGGGCCAGGCAGGGAAACCGTCGTCGCAGCCAGTACGACAGCCGGCACCCGCGGCATTCCCGACTGGGGAGCGCTCCCAGTGGTCGCCGGTGGGGTGGCAATTGTGGGTGGGGGTGGTCGCCGGTGGGTGGTGGTTGTGGGTGGGTTGGCGGTCGCCGGTGGGGGGTGGTCGCCGGTGGGTGGTGGTTGTGGGTGGGTTGGTGGTCGCCGGTGGGTGGTTGGTTGTGGGTGGGTTGGCGGTCGCCGGTGGGGGTGGTTGTGGGTGGGGTGGAGGTTGGGGGGGTCGCTGTCGGTGGGCTCTTCGCCGGTGGACTATCCGTCGGTACCGGCCTCCTCATCGATGCGGAACGCAGTCCGGGCGACCACGATCCCCGGCTGGCGTGCGAGCGCGGTTCGCAGGACGAGGTCGAGCTGGTTGTGCAGCAGGCGGTGGCGCCAGTGGCGGGGGACGACGACTGGCACCAGTACGACGATCCGCCGTCCCGGCTGCTGTTCGAGCGACCGGAGGAAGCGAACGATGGGGTGGACGAGCGAGTGGTACTCGGTCCGGAGGATGGCCAGACGTACGCCGGGGTCCCACGCGTCCCACTCGGCTTGCAGGCGCTCCGGCGCGTCCGGGTCGTCGGCGAACACGGTGCTCACAGCGATGACCTCGTCGCCCATCGACAGGGCGTCGGCCAGAGCGGCCTCGGTCACGCGGGACACGCCAATGATCGGGACCACCACCAGCGTGGCTCGGGCGCGCGGTTTGGCGGGCACGGTCCCGAGCCCCATCGCCGCGCCAGCTGTGTCGTAGTAGGTGTGGACGCGGTGGAACAGCAGCACGAGAAGCGGCACCGCCACCACCACGACCCAGCCGCCGGCAGTGAACTTGCTGAAGACGAACACCACGGTGGCGATGGCGGTGACGGTGGCGCCCAGACCGTTGAGAGCGGCGCGCCGGTACCAGCCTGCGGGCCGGGCCCGGTGCCAGTGGACGACCATGCCGGTCTGCGCCAACGTAAAGCCGGTGAACACGCCGATGGCGAACAGCGGGATGAGCGCGTTGGTGTTCCCGCCCACCGCCACCAGCAGGACAGCTGCCAGGACGGCCAGCACCCACACGCCCCGGGAGTAAACGAGCCGCTCGCCGCGCTGGGCGAACAGGTGTGGCGCCTCATGGTCGCGCGCCAGCAGGCTGGCGAGCACGGGCAGACCGCCGAACGACGTGTTGGCGGCAAGGCCGAGCACCGCGGTGATCGACAGGGACACCGCGTAGTACGCCCAGCTGCGGCCCACCGACAGGGCCATGATCTGGCTGAGGGCGGTGTCGCCCGCCCGCGGCCCCACGTGGAAGCGGTCTGCCAGTAGGGCCAGGCCGAGGAGCATGGCACCCAGGATGATGCCCAGGAGCAGTTCCGTGCGCTTGGCGCGTTGGACCCGGGGCTCCCGAAACAACGGCACCCCGTTGGCGATCGCCTCGACACCGGTCAGCGCGCTGCACCCCGAGGCGAAGGCTTTGAGCACCAGCAGGACACTGACGGCTGTCAATGCATGTCTCGCGACCAGGGACGCGCCGGGTTGCAGGTGGTGCGCGTCCAGCGGGTGGACGAGCCCGACGACGATCACCGCCAGCAGCCCGACGACGAACAGCGCGGTGGGGAGCAGGAACGCTCGTGCCGCCTCGCCGAGCCCCCGCAGGTTGAGCACCGTGATCACGGCCAGCATGGCCAGGCACAGCGGCACCGTTTCGGGGGTGAGCACCGGAAAGGCCGATGTCAGCGCAGCGATCCCGGCGGCGATGGAGACGGCGACCGTCAGGGTGTAGTCGACGACCAGGGATGCGGCGGCCACCCGGGCTACCTTCGGCCCCAGGTTCGCACGCGACACGGCGTAGGCGCCGCCGCCGCGGGGATAGCCGTCGATCACCTGCCGGTAGGACAGCACCAGCAGCACCAGGAGCCCGATGATGACGAGGGTCACCGGCAGCACCAGGTGCAACGCCCCAGCGCCGGCAGCGGCCAGCACGACCAGAATGGCTTCGGGCCCGTACGCGACAGAGGTGAGCGCGTCGAGCGACAGCGCAGGCAACCCCTCGATCGAGCCGATCTCTTCGCTGGTGGCCTGGCTGGTGCGCAGCGGTCGGCCGATCAGCAGCTGGGACACCCGGGCCGCCGTCGACACGCGCGTGCCGTTGCGGTGTCCCCGGGTCACGTTCGCAGCTCGCCTGTCATCGCCGGTCATGTTGACACGGAGACCCGACGGCGTGGCGACGGTTGGTGGGGTGTGCCGGTTGGTGGGGTGTGCCGGGGTGGGGTGTGCCGTCCCGACGGCGTGGCGACGGTCGGTGGGGCCTGCCGGTTGGTGGGGTGTGCCGGTTGGTGGGGTGTGCCGGGGTGGGGTGTGCCGTCCCGACGGCGTGGCGACGGTTGGTGGGGTGTGCCGGTTGGTGGGGTGTGCCGGTTGGTGGGGTGTGCCGTCCCGACGGCGTGGCGACGGTCGGTGGGGCCTGCCGGGGTGGGGTGTGCCTGCGGCGGGAGCTTTCGACGGAGGGGAACAAGGTGGCTGCGCGCCGACGGGCTCGGGGGTGGCCGAGGCGTCGTCAACGGAGCGGTGATGCTACGGTCGAACGGTAGGCACCAATCTGGGCTGTAGCCACTCGGCCGGGCGGGTGCAGGGGGCGATCATGGGCTCCAGCAGCGGATCGACAGCTCCCCGGGGGAAGCTCGGCACGGCTCCAACGGACAAGGTCGCTAGGCATGCTGGTTGCGGCCAGCTCGACCTGGGGGTGTCATGATCCCGGTACAGGAACCTGACGCTTATGTCGATGACTCGCCTGTGACCTCCGTCGGCGATCTTCGATGGCGGAGCGGCTACGCAACGGTCGGGGCGCAGAGGGGTGGCCCGACCGTCACCAGGACCTGTCGGTCCTGCAGGTGCCGCTCCTGCCGCGCGGCGATCCGCGGATCGGCTTCGGCGCACCTGGTGAGCGGTCAGACCGGCTTCACGCGTTCGCGGTGCTGCGGGCCTACCGGCCCTTGCTGCGGGCCTCGCCCATGAACCCGTCCCCACCGCCCGACGGCTCCGCCGCCACGAGCGCTGGGTCTCGCGTACGGATCGGCCTGTCCCGGCGCTTGTCAGCAGACGCGGTGTCCGAGGTGCTCCGACCGCTCCTGCCGGGGCTGCTGGCGAGCCCGTTGCCGAGCGCGGTGGCAAGCCTGACGAGTCGCTACCTGTTCGCCAACGCTGCCTATTGCGAACTGGTCGGACGCGACCTGGCACAATTACGCACCCTCAGTGTGGCGGACATCACGCACCCCGAGGACGTCGACATCGAGCGTTCGGCCTTGCGCGCCGTCGCCCGGGGGCATCTGCACGAGCACCAGATGCGCAAGCGCTACGTGCGACCCGGCGGTCAGGCTGTCGAGGCGTGGATCCATGTCGGGACCGTGCGCGATTCGGCCGGGCTGCCGGTCGCACTGGTGGGCCAGGTCCTCGACAGCGCGGTCCGGCTCGTGCCGAACAGCGGGTCGATGCGCGACGAACGCAGCTTTGCGCTGCTGTTCGGGGCCAATCCCCAGCCGATGTGGATCTTCGACGCCACGACCCTGCGCATCCTGGAGGTCAACGGGGCCGCCTGCGCTCACTACGGGTACACCCGCCGGCAGTTCCGGAGCCGCACCATCGCCGACATCCGCCCGGCTGGCGACCTGCCCATGTTGCACGACCACCTCGCGATGTCTCGCTCGCCGTTGCGCAATAGCGGCGTGTGGCGCCATGTGCGGGCCGACGGCCAGGTGATCGAGGTCGAGATCGTCTCCCATGAGATCGTCTTCGACGGCCGCGATGCCATCCTCGTCTCCATCCAGGACGTCACCCAGCGCAACCTGCTCGAACGACAGCTGATGCACCTGGCCCTCCACGACCAGCTGAGCGGCCTGCCCAACCGGGCCCTGTTCCTCGACCGCCTCGGGCAGGCGCTCGCGCTCTGCGAGGGGGGGCAGGGCGGTGTCGTCGGCGTGCTCTATCTCGACGTGGACGGGATCCAGCTCGTCAACGAAACGCTCGGCCACCAGGCTGGCGACACGGTACTGGCCCTGCTCGGCACCCAGCTCGACGCCAAGCTCCCTGCGGGGACCACGGTCGGCAGCATCGTCGGCGAGGAGCTCGCGATCTGCGCTCCGGGCCTGCCCGATGTCGCCGCCGCTGTCGCGCTCGCTCGCCTCACCCAGGCGATCATCGCCGAGCCGCTCGTCCTCCCCGGCGACGTCGAGGTCGGGCTTGGCGCGTGTGTCGGGGTGACGGCCGCGGCCGGGACCGGCAGCGAGCCGGCTGACCTGCTACGCGACGCCGCGGTCGCAGCCGGACAGGCGAGGCAGATTGGTCCGGGTGAGATCGTCGTGATCGAGCACCCGGCTCGCCGGGACGCGTCGGGACGTCTTGGCGCCCGTCGCATGCTGCAACGGGCGATCGAGGCCGGGCAGATCCATGCCTACTTCCAGCCGGTCGTGTCGCTGGCTGACAAGGTCGTCGTCGGCGCCGAGGCACTCGCCCGGTGGGTGCACCCGGAGCGGGGGATCGTTCTGCCGGCCGAGTTCATCGGCCTCGCCGAGGAGAGTGGCCTCATCGCTGCCCTCGGCCGGTCCATGCTGATGCAGGCGTGCCAGCACGCGGCAGCGTGGCCGCAGGGCTCGCCCGGCAGAGCGCCGATGATGGTGTCGGTGAACGTGTCCGGGCGCCAGCTGCGCGACGAGCAGTTCCCGGCTCTCGTCCGCCAGGTCCTCGCCGACACCGGGCTCGACCCGGGTCGGCTCGCCTTGGAGGTGACTGAGACGGTCCTCCTCGACTACGGCGACATCGTGGCCTCCGGGCTCGCCGCCCTGCGTGACCTCGGAACGCACCTCGGCATCGACGACTTCGGGACGGGGTACTCCTCGCTCAGCTATCTCGATCGGCTTCCGTTCGACATCGTCAAGATCGACCGATCTTTTGTCACCGGCATGCACGACGACCGCCGGCACCAAGCCATCGTGGCCAGCGTCATCTCCCTCGCCGACACCCTCGGGCTCACCGTGGTCGCCGAAGGCGTGGAGAGCGCTGTCGAGGCCGCCGACCTCGGCCACCTCGGCGCACGGCTGGCCCAGGGCTACCACTTCTACGCCCCAATGCCCGCCCACCGGCTCGCCGCCTTGCTGCGCCGGTCGGGAACCGCCCCGACCCGGGAGTGAACCCACTGTCGGCTGCCCGGCCAGCGACGTCGCAGGATCTCGCTCGGTTCCAGCGCAGCCGGAGGGCGCCGCAGCCGGAGGACCCTGCAGCCCAGGGCCGGGGGAGGTGCTGCCGGCGTGCAGTGAGCGGCGTGCAGTGAGCGGCGAGCAGTGGGCGGCGAGCAGTGGGCGGCGAGCGGTGGGCAGCGGGCAGTGGGCGGTGGGCAGTGGGCGGTGGGCAGTGGGCGGTGGGCGGTGGGCATTGGGTAGTGGGCAGTGGGTGGTGGGTGGTGGGCATCGAGCGGTGGATGGCGGGCAGTGGGCGGTGGGCAGTGGGCGGTGGGCGGTGGGCGGTGGGCGGCGAGCGGTGGGCAGCGGGTAGTGGGCGGTGGGCAGTGAGCAGCGGGCAGTGGGCGGTGGGCAGTGGGCAGTGGGCAGCGGGCAGTGGGTAGTGGGCGGTGGGCAGTGAGCAGCGGGCACGGTACCGTAGATCCCAGGGCTGGTTCAGCGGTGACGTCGTCCGCGATCCGGTAGTCGGGGTGCCTGCCCCCGCACCGTTCGCAGCGGTTATCCGCCCAGCACCTCGGTGTCCGCGGGAGGCGGGCATCCCGGTTCCGACGAGTGTCGGCCCGCCGATGCGGGTCGGAGGCGTCCGGTGCCGATGACGTGAAGTACAGGACATGAAGCAGGGAAGGAGCGCCCATGTCGGTGCCACGCCCTCGCCAGAGCGGGCCAGGAGGTCCGGTACTGCCGTCCGCCGACGATCGTGCTGGCGGGCGCGGTGACGATGCCCGACTGCTCGGCCCTTCCGGATCACGCGAACCTGCCCGACCGCTCGAGCCTGCCGGACCCGCCGGACCCGCTGGAGCCGGGCTGGCCTCGGCGGGAGCGCACCGCCGGAGTGGTGCGGAGGTCGGCACCCCCAGCCCGGAAGAGCCAGTCCCCGACGCTCTCGTCGAACAGGCGATCCAGGTGATCGACACCCGTGCCGTGCGCACCGTCTTTCAGCCATTGGTCCATCTGGTGAGTGGGGAGACGGTCGGGTTCGAAGCCTTCACCCGAGGACCGTCCGGGAGTGCGGTGGAGTCGCCCCTCGCGCTTCTGCGCGGGGCGCGGGCGGGCGGCAGGCTCACCGAGCTCGACTGGCTCTGTGCCGCCTCCGCCTGCGCTGCCGCTCGCAGTTTCCACTTGCACGCGTCCACCAGCGTGTTCCTCAATTTCGAACCGGCGACGTTGCTGACACCATGCCCCGAGGATCTCGCTCGGATGACCCGGTGGGCCCAGGACCAACTGCGAGTCTTCGTCGAGGTCAAAGAAGGCATGCTCGTCGATGCTCCACGTGCGACGTTCGACGCACTCACGCAGGTCCGGGCCATCGGCTGGGGGATCGCAGTCGACAATGCGGAGGCCACGGCAGCCTCGCTGGTGCTGTTCCCCCTTGCCGACCCTGATGTCCTCAAGATCGATCTCCGCGGCGTGCGCGGCGACAGCGCGGCTATTGCCGCCATGAGCGACGGGGCTCGCCTGTACGCCGAGCAGAGCGGTGCCAGCATCCTGGCGGAGGGGATCGAGGATGCCGACGACGTGCAGATCGCCAGGGCCGCCGGTGCCGAGTTCGGCCAGGGCTGGCACCTGGGTCGACCGGAGCCGCTCCAGGGGGCTCCGGTCAGCCCCCACTCGGTGTTCCCCATCCTGCAGCGTTCGCCGTCCGACGCCGCCGGCACGTCGTTCCACACCGCGGGTCAGCAGGTTGGGACGTCGATCGCCGAAGGACGCATCCTCCAGCCCATCGCCACCTACCTCGTCGAGCAGTCCATCGGGCACGGGCCCCCGGCGCTGTTGATGGTCTCCTTCGACGAGCGTTCCCGCCCGAGTGCCGATGACATCGAGCGGCTCGCCGATGTCGTCGATCGTGCCGCCTTCGTGGTCGTTGCCGGGCCCGAAGTCGGTAGCGGCCCCCCCGCTCGCCGGATCCTTCACCTGGAGCACCGCCGGGCCATGGGCGCCGACTGGAGCGTCATCGTGCTCGGGCCGCACTATGCCGGAGCGCTCCTGGCCCGCGACGTGGGTGACACAGGCCCGAACGACAGCCGACGTTTCGAGTACCTCGTCACCCACAATCGCGATCTCGTCCTCCGAATGGCACGCAGTGTCCTCAGTCAAACGTCGACGGTGCCTGCGTAGTCAGCATCGGGCCTGTACGGGTGGGCGGGTGTCAGCCACGCACGGGTGGGCTGGTGGCGGCCAGGTACGGGTGGGCTGGTGTCGGGTACGTGGTGATGTTCGGTCGTGTGCCAGCCGGCCATTCGGGTGACGCCAGCCACGGACCGTGCCCGCCGAATGGTCGAAATGTCCTGCAGCGTGGCCAGGGGAGGTGAACCCACGCCCGAACGCGTGCAAACCCTCAATGGGCCGGTGTGTCAAGCCGATGGAATTGTCATGACGGCGGACGTCGCTCGCATGCCGGCACCCAAGGCCATGCCGGGCTGGTACGAGGCGACGGGCGATCCGCTTGACCGCTTCTACTGGAGCGGAGCCCGGTGGCTTGCTCGTGCCCGCTTCGTCGACGGTGAATGGCGGGAGCATCCGGTGGAAGATGGCGACCCGTCGGTGCCGCCGCGCCCGACCACGGCCGCGCCGGTTACCGGTGGCACGTGGGACCTGCCGCCCTCGGGGAACGTCGGGGTGTTCGGCGGTCGAGCACAAGGACCGGCCGGCAAGCCCGGTGACCGTGGGTCTGGCGGTGCACCGAGCCCGAATGCAGCGTCCGGTGGCACGCCGGGTTCGCGAGGTGGGGTGGCTGCCGGCTCGGCGTCCGGTGGCACGCCGGGTTCGCGAGGTGGGGTGGCTGCGGGCTCAGCGTCCGGTGGGACGCCCGCTCTCCCCGAAAAGCCGGCCCCCCGGTTCGTGCTGGGAGCGGCATCCGCTCCGCTCGGCGATCCGGTACCTGGTTCGACCGACAGGTCCGCCACTGGGTCAGTCGCCGACGGCACCGGGAGCTCCGGTGAGGGCGTCGTCCGGGCCGCAGGCGACGATGAGGTCCGGGCCCCAGGGCTCGGCTCGATCCGGGTGCCAACCACCAGCGCGATGCCGGACCTGCGGCGAGCCGACGCTCCCGTGCCGATCGACGAGAGCGTGCCCACTGGCGGTCCGGGCTGGTCCGGTGGTCCTGTATTGGGTGGTCCTGTATTGGGTGGCGGTTCCGGGTCGTCGAGCAGCGGTGAGTTCTCCACGGCTGACGCCGGAAGGCGGGACGGTAGGGGCGGCGGCGGGGAGGTCGAGCTCCATCTGGGAGAGCCGATGCCCCAGCGGCGGTGGACCGTCGTGCTCCGAGGTGTCCTGGTGCTCCCGCACCTGGTCTGTCTGGAGCTTGCCGGGATCGTCGTCGTTGTCGGTGTGGTGGTGATGTGGATCGTGGCGCTGGCCACGGGGCAGGTACCCCGACGCCTGTGGGCATTGGTATGGGGATGGGGTCAGTGGAACGCCCGCGTGAACGCCTACATGCTCCTGCTGACCGACCGCTACCCGACGTTCGGGGCGGGTGCGATGTCGTACCCGGTGCAGCTCGAGCTGGTGTCTCCTGCAGCCGTCGGCCGCTCCGAGGTGCTCTTCCGAGCAGCGATGGCTTGGCCGGCGGGGCTGCTCGCTGCCATGGCAACCGCTGGTCTCGTCCCGGTCGGGCTGGTCGCCTGGGTGGCTACCGTGGTGCGCGGGCGGCTGCCCTCGTCGTTCCACTTCGCGTTCGCCGCCGTCGTGCGGTTCGACGCGCGAGTGCATGCGTTCGCCTGCCTGCTGACCAGCGCCTATCCGGCCGCGCCGCTCGGCGACGGTGGAGCAGCGGGGGTGGGCACCGTACCGTCCTCCTCCGGATCAAGGTCGGTGCTGGCATGGTGTTTCGGTGCTGCTCCGGTCGTGTACGCCGCCATTGCAGCCGTGGTCATCCCAACCTTCATCGGTGTCAGCGGGGTGCGGCAGGGCTCTTTGACGCCGGGCCGGATTGCCCAAGCGACCGCAACGTACAGCACGGTGGCACGGGCGGCCCAGCAGGCGGTGTTGTCGTGCGCGCAGGGAGGATCGGCGCAGCGCTCCGGTGCACCGTGCGTGGCGGCGGCGCTCGACCAGTGGAGCCAAGGTGCCGACGACTTCGCCGGTGCTGTTGCCGCGGCGTACACGTCCCTGCCCACCCGGACGACCGGCGATGCCATGCATCTCCTGGTGGACGTGGCAGCGCTCGGTTCGGCGCTGGCGCGCACCGCAGGATCGGCCACGCCGATCGCGATGCTGCAGAACTATGAGGGGCCTGTGCGGAACTGGGCGACAACGGTTTCCGGGAACATCGCCCGGCTGGATGCAGCGTTGTCCGTCGACCGCTGACTGTCGCTGGTTGTCCGTCGCTGGTGTCTGCTGACCCGTGGCCTGCTGCCTGCTGCTTGCTGCCTGTCGCCTGTCGCCTGTCGCCTGTCGCCTGTCGCCTGTCGCCTGTCGCCTGTCGCCTGTCGCCTGTCGCCTGTCGCCTGTCGCCTGTCGCCTGCTGACCGTCGCCCGCTGACCGTCGCCCGCTGACCGTCGCCTGTCGCCTGTGGTGGTGGCCTGTGCGCATCATCCGACTTGGCGTCGTCGTGCTTGCTGCCCGGTGGACTCGGAGTGCTCACGTCTGGTCTGTCAGCCGCTACCGTCGGTGCCCAGGAGGACCGATCCGATGATGCGACGACCGGCCATGGCACGGTGAACGACGAGCAGCTTTCCGGCGCACCGGTCTGGCCGGCCGACCCAGAGCGAATGGTGGAGGTGCTCGCCGATAACCTCGCCACCGGTGGAGCGGTCACCGACGATGACCGTCGGCGGGCGAGCGAGCTGCTGCACAAGCTCGGGGTATCCGAGCTTCTGCGTGTGGTCGCGGTGTCGGAGCGCATCATCCGCGCCGCGGACGGCTTCCATGCCGTCGCCGGGTTCTTCGTCGAGGGCAGCGCCGAGCGGGCCTACATCCTGGACGTGCTCCGGCGTGCCCAGGAGAGGCGCTGATCGGCGGCGCGTGCACCCTGCCTGGGCCTGCCTGGGCCTGCCTGGGCCTGCCTTGGGTGAGCGTGTGGGGATCGGGAGACTTCGGAGCAAGGAGAGCGGATAGCCCCAGCGTTGCTGGGAAGCGGCAGGCTTCGGAGCGGGGGACGGGGCCGCTACGCGTTGGTGGGCACGTCTGTGCCGGGGCCCCGGCGCCGGATGGCGACCAGTTCAGGCCGGGGCGCCGGCGGCGCGTGGTCCTGCTGGCCTTCGATGACGAACCCGGCGTCGGCGATCATCTGCAGGTCGTCGTGGGCGGCTTGTCCTTCGGTGGTGAGGTAGTCGCCGAGGAAGATCGAGTTGGCCAGGTGCAGCCCGAGTGGCTGCAGGCTGCGGAGGTGCAGCTCGCGCCCGCCGGCGATCCGGACCTCCGACGCGGGAAAGACGAAGCGGAACAGCGCCAGGATGCGCAGGCAGCGCTGCGGGGTCAGCTGCCACTCGCCGGCCAGGGGTGTCCCGTCGAAGGGGATGAGGAAGTTGACGGGCACCGAGTCGGGGTCGGCGCGACGGAGGTCGAACGCCAGGTCCACGATGTCGCGGTCGGTCTCTCCCATGCCGAAGATCGCGCCAGAGCACGGTGACAGCCCGGCGTCGCGGGCCGTTTCGACCGTGTCGCGGCGGTCCGCGTAGGTGTGGGTCGAGCAGATGTGGCCGTAGTTGGCCTCACTGGTGTTCAGATTGTGGTTGTAGGCGTAGACGCCGGCGTCGACAAGCTGCTCGGCGCGATCGGGGGTCAGTAAGCCCAGGCTGGTGCAGATCTCGATACCGGGGTGGCGCTCCTTGATGGCGCGGACGGCTAGCGCCACACGGTCTGCATCGCGCTCCGACGGGCCCCTGCCGCTGGCCACCAGGCAGATGCGCGTGGCCCCGCCGGCGACAGCCCGGTCGGCGGTCTCCGCTGCGGCAGCCGGGTCGATCCAGTTGTACTTCAGGACGTCGGCTTCAGACCCCCGTCGCTGCGAGCAGTACGAGCAGTCCTCGGGGCACAGACCGCTCTTCATGTTCACGATCAGGTTGAGCTTGACGCGGTTGCCGAAGAAGTGCCGCCGGACCCGCCCGGCGGCAGCCACCACGTCGAGGAGGTCGTCGTCGCCGCTGGCGAGCACGGCGAGCGCCTGGTCGACC
Organism: Actinomycetes bacterium; assembly: GCA_021803325.1. Lineage (GTDB taxonomy): Bacteria > Actinomycetota > Acidimicrobiia > Acidimicrobiales > UBA8190 > JAJZYI01. The sequence continues at coordinate 17,282 of JAJZLP010000022.1, read as the reverse complement.
GTCGGCACCTGGCGGGCCAACGCGCCGTCCACCAGGTCGTCGAGGAGCATGGTCAAGGCGTGGTTCATGGGCCGATGATGCCATCGCCGGAGCGCACCTTCCCAGTTGGGGCTCCACCTGGTCCACCTGGTCCATCTGGGAAGCGCGCCTTCTGGGCCGCCAGGCCCGAACGCGTGGGGCACCGTCGCAGGCCCGCCCAGCCCGCCTCGGTGTCGCTGCGAGTCCGGCATGGCGAGTCCGGCATGGCGAGTACGGCATGGCGAGTCCGGCATGGCGAGCCGGGCATGGAGGAACACCACAGCGAGAACATCACCGCGACCAGACATGGCTGCGACCCGTCGGTACGATCGCCCGTAGCGACGACCGCCGGACCGGCGGCGCGTTCGGGGTCGTCTCGGCGGCTCGGGCGTCCCGTCCGTCCCGAGAGCGAGGATTGGCCATGATCGGGGAGAAGGTCGAGCACTTCCAGGGCAAGGGAACGGATCTCGGTGTGCTGCAGAGCGACGTCGAGCAGTACCTGAAGAACGACGGGTTCTCGGTACAGGCGTCCGCGCCCAGCCGGCACGGCATCGTCTTGCAAGCGAAGAAGGGGGGGTTCCTCCGCGGTGTGATCGACGCCGACCGGGCGCTGACGATCTCCATCTCCGGCGACCCCGACGACTTCGTCGTGCGAATCGGCGTGGGCAAATGGCTGCAGCATCTCGGCGTCGCCGCACTCGAGACGCTGCTGCTGTCCGATCTGTTCCTGGTGGTGGACGTCGCCGAGAGCGCCTGGAACCTCGAGATCGAGGACAAGCTGGTGAAGCACATCCTCGCCACTGTCGGCTGACACCGGGCGACCCGGGTCGCCCGGAACGGACCCGTGGCGGAGCGTGGGTCGATCAGCTGTCGAGGCAGGCTGGGTCCTGGAGGTGATCGCTGCCGGTGTGTCGGGCAGGTCTCGGCTCCGCCGGGCAGTGGGGTGGGCAGCGACCTGCGTTCGTCCTCGATCCTCCCGTGGTCATGGCGGTGCGGTGCGCGGTGCGGTGCCCGGTGCGGTGAGTGCCCGGTGCGGTGCGGTGCGGTGCCTGTTGCAGGCAGGACCGCGGTTCGTGCCCGTGGTCAACGGATGGACAACGCTTGAGGGATCGCGAAAGCAGCCAGGTGTTTCACCGTTGCTCCGGAGCCCTGTGGCCCGTCTACCGAGGAGTCGCCGTGATCGCATGGAGCCCTCAGCCGCGCCGACCACGGACGTCACGGGTCGTAGCGTCCGCTGGTCTCGTCGCCTTCGGAGTTGCGGTGATGGCTGTCCTGTCGATGCCAGCAGCGACCCTGGGCGCGGCAACGGGCGTGCAGTTGGCCTCGCTGGCAGGTGCGGTGCCGGTGGCGGGGACCGTGGTGCCTGGCGCTGGCGCTGGCATCGCACCACCAGTCCGCTGTCCGCTGGGGCTCGTCGAGTCGGCCCAGCTCGACCCGGTTGGCGGTGCACCCTCGACGGTGTGCTCGGGGTACGTGACCAGCTTTGACGGGACGCCGCTGTCAACCGACGTCACGATACCGGACGGAGCCGCAGGCCCCCTACCCCTGGTGGTGTTCCTCCACGGCTGGGGCAGCAACAAGTCGAACTTCGAGTCCGTGCAACTCGGTGGCAACGGCAGCCCCTACACCTACCACTGGAACAACGCCTGGTTCGCTTCCCAGGGCTTCGCGGTCTTGAACTTCACCGCGCGAGGCTTCTGGCACTCCTGTGGCAAGGTCCCGCTGGCTGGGGCCCCCTCCGCCGGTGGGATCACGGCGTTCGATCCGGTCTACCTGACCCAACCCGGTTGCAGCGGGAGGGCGAGTTGGACGCATCTCGCCGATCGCCGGTGGGAGGTGCGCGACGTCCAGACGCTGGTTGGCAAGCTGGTCGACGCCAGGGTGGCGCAGCCCGACCAGGTGGTCGTGACCGGTGACTCGTATGGCGGCGGCCAGAGCTGGCTGCTGGCGCTCTCCCAGGACCGGGTGATGCGTCGCAACGGCACCACCGTACCGTGGCGGTCGCCCGACGGCACGCCGGTCCATTTGGCTGCTGCCATCCCGCTCTTCGGCTGGACCGACCTTGCACAGGCTCTGGTCGACAACGGCGGGGCGGCCATCGCCCAGGTGCCGGCAGCCGGCTCGCCACCAGCCACCAGCCACATCACCCCCTATGGGATCGCGAAGCTCAGCTACGTGAGCGGATTGTTCGGCCTGGGCGAAGCCAGTGCCCAATACGCGCCACCGGCCGTCGATCCATCGGCCGACCTGACATCGTGGTTCGCGGCGCTCGCCGCCGGCGAACCGTACTCCGCCAACCCGGTGGCGACTGAGGCTGTGAGGCAGCTGGCCGAGTACCGCTCGGCCTGGTACATGCCGGTACCCTCGTTGGCGAAGGCCGTACCGATCTTCACGGTCCAAGGTGTCACCGACCCCCTCTTTCCGGCGATGCAGAGCGTGCAGATGGAACAGCGCCTGCGTGCCGCCAGACCCGGTTACCCGATCTGGACCGTCCTGGCCGACGTCGGCCACTCCTATGCGAACAACCCGCCGGCGGTATGGCAGCGGATCCTGGATCAGGCCAACGCCTGGCTCCTGACCGTGCTGCACCACCGATCGCCGGGGCAGCCCAAGGTGGAAGCCGCCACAGTGGCCTGCCTTCCGGGCCAGCAGACGACCTGGGTCGCTTCCAATCACCTTCGCTCCCTGGCGGACCGCGTGCTCGTCCTATCGAGCAGTTCCACGAGCGAGACCACCAGCGTCGGCACGGATCCCGTCGAGGATGTGCAGACTGATCCCATTGCCCAGTCGGGGTGCCGCACGCTGCCGAGCACCGAAGCCACCGGTCCCGGCCTGGCCTCGTTCACCATGCTGCCGGCGATGGCGACACCGGTCACACTCCTGGGAGCACCGGTCGTGCACGCTGACGCGCTGCTCGCCGGCACCAACGCCGAGCTGGCGGCCAGCTTGTGGGAGGTGAACCCGGCGACCGGCCAGCAGACCTTGATCACCCGGTCGGTACAGCGGCTGCAAGGCGAGCCTGGCCAGACCCTGCGCCTCGCCTTCGAGCTCTGGCCGACCGCGTGGCCGGTCGCTGCCGGTGACGAGCTCCAGCTCCAGCTCACCCAGAACGACGCACCGACCTGGCGGCCGGACAACGAGCCATCCGCGCTGCAGCTGTCCCACGTCCAGCTCCGGGTGCCCGTATCGTCCCAGCCCTGACTCCAACGGTTGGGACGGCATCGGACGACCGCACCGCGTCCATTGGTGTCGGCGCTCCTGTGGTGGCAGCTCTGCTGCCGGTGTCGGGGTCTGCTGCCGGTGTCGGGGTCTGCTGCCGGTGTCGGGGTGTGCTGCCGGTGTCGGGGTGTGCTGCCGGTGTCGGGGTGTGCTGCCGATGTCGGGGTCTGCCGTCGATGTCGGGGTCTGGCGCCGGTGTCGGGGTCTGGCGCCGGTGTCGGGGTCTGCTGCCGGTGTCGGGGTGTGCTGTCGGTGTCGGGGTGTGCTGCCGGTGTCGGGGTGTGCTGCCGGTGTCGGGGTGTGCTGCCGGTGTCGGGGTCTGGCGTCGGTGTCGGGGTCTGGCGCCGGTGTCGGGGTCTGGCGCCGACGCTGGTCCCAGTCCGCCGTGAGCGGTTGATAGCGTGCGTCCAGGATGGTGCACCACAGGATCGGCGGGTCGACCCCCGATCCAAAGCACGATCCGGCGGAAGAGGGGATGGCCATGCCACCGGACACACCCGTGCCCGACGACGACCGGAACACCCAGGACTGGGGAGAGCGCCCCGCGCTCTTCGACATCGAGCGCGAGGAGGCGGTGCTCGCCCGGGTCGTGGACCCGTCGGTGCCGATGGGCCGCCGCTCTCCTGCACAACAGGTGCCGGTCGGTCCTGGCGCTCGGCCGGCGGCAGCGGCGTCGATGCCAGCGGGTCAGGGATCACGACCGGCACCGCAGAGCGTGGCCCAGCAGGATGTGCAGGCAGGTGGATCGGGTGCGCGGCCGGCGGCACCGGCCACGCGTCCGGGCGCGCGACCGGACGACCCTGCGGCCCGCTCGGGGTGGGCTGGCGCGCTGCCCGGGCCCGACGAGCACGTGGCGCCCGGCGAGCGGTATCCCGACCGGTCCATGCCGGTGGGGCCGATCCCCGATCGCCGCCCTGACCTGCGCGCCTTCGCGATGGTTCGCCGAGGGTATGACCCCGCTGAGGTCGACGCGTACATGGTGCGCAGCGAGCAGGCCGTGGCGCGCGCGACTGCTCGGGCGGAGGCAGCCGAACGCCAGATGACCGAGGCATTGGGGCATGTGACCGAGCTCCGCATGCGCCTCCGCGAAGCCCAGGAGCGGCAGCGGTCCGGGCCACCGCCGTCGATCCAAGCACTCGGCGAGCGGGTGTCACGCATCTTGAACGAGGCGTGGGAGGCGGCCGAGGAGCTGCGCCGCGAGGCAGGCGGAGCGGCCGACCGCGCCCGCGCTGAAGCCGACGAGATCGCGCGGACGGCCGAGGCCGAGGCCCGGCGCCGTGCCGCCGCCGTGGTGGCTGAAGCCGACGAGCACCGGCGCCGGGTGGTCCAAGAGCTCAATGCCCGGCGGGCGGAGCACGAAGCCGTCGTTGCCCGCCTCGACTCCCAGCGGTCGGCTGCCGTGGGTGAGCTCGAGCGGTTGCAAGCCCTGCTGCAGCGGGCGCTGTCGCCGGTGGTGGCGCCGGGCCACGGAGCCGAGCGTCCTGAGGCGCCCGCGCCACCTGGTCCGGGATCTCCCGCGCCGGCTGGTTTGGGCGCGCCCGGCGGCACGATCGGCTCGGGAGATGACCCGGGTCGTGTAGCGCGTGGAGCGCCTCTTCCGGCGGCGGGCGGTTACGGGTCGACGTCGAGCCAGCGTTCCGACGGCGTCGACCAGGGGTAGCCCGTTCCCGGGTCGACCGTTTCGGGTAGGTGCAGCTCGCCGGCAGGCTCGCACCGGAGCTGGGAGCCGCATGTCCCCGAACCGCGGACCGACACGGTGCGTCGAGCTGGGATCCGTGGGGGCCCTGGCGCACCAGGTACGCTCACCGCTCGGCGGGATGCAGGCCCGCGACACACACCGAGGAGGGTGCCATGGGCGGACCGCCCGAACGCCAGGACCTGACCCGCTGGCGCGCCGAGCTCCGCGGGAACTGGGCGACCGCCACCCCCAACATGGAGCAGGTGCTGCGCCTGCGCGCCGGCAACGAGCGCACGGCCGCGATGCTGCCGTGGCTGCGGGCCTTCGGCGCAACGATGGCAGAAGTCGTCGAGCCGGCGATCGCCGAGGTGGAGCGGCACCGGGTGCTGCCGGCCCTCGATCCGTACGACGGCGTGGGGAACCCGCTGGCAGGAGTGACCTTCCACGCAGACCATCGGCGCGCCGGTCGGGCGGTGTGGGCGTCGGGCTTGGTGGCAGCGGCGATCGGAGCGCCTGCCGGTTCGGGTGCTGCCGGTTCGGGTGCTGCTGGTTCTGGTGCTGCCGGTTCGGGTGCTGCTGGTTCGGAGCACCTCCCCGTCGGCGTGCCCGGTGGCAGCGGCGCGTTCGAGGCGGCGGCGCTCTTCTATCTCCTGTCGCATGCAGGCGAGGGCGGCCACGGTTGCCCCATGGTCTGCACCGTCGGCCTGGCCCGCGCACTGGCACACCGAGGATCGGCCGAGCTTCGCGACCGGTACCTGGGGCGGCTCGTCGATCCTGACTACGACCGGGCGTGGCGGGGGTCGCAGTTCCTGACCGAGGTGCAGGGCGGATCGGATGTGGGGGCGAACACCACTCGGGCAGTTCCCGACCCACAGCACCCCGGTGCCTACCGGCTCACCGGGGAGAAGTGGTTCTGCTCGGTGGCCGATGCCGATCTGTTCGCCGTCACGGCTCGACCCGACGGAGCCGGTCCTGGTACCCGCGGGCTGGGCTGTTTCTTGGTGCCCCGGACGCTCGACGGGACCGAGGAGCCGAACGGCTTCCGCATCCGCCGCCTGAAGGACAAGCTCGGCACCCGGGCACTGGCCTCTGCGGAGATCGACTTCGACGGAGCGCTCGGATGGCCGATCGGCCCGGTCGACGAAGGGTTCCACGTGGCGGTGGACGAGCTGCTCAACACCTCGCGCTGGTTGAACGCAGTGGGCTCCACAGGCATCATGCGCCGGGCCGTGCTCGAAGCCACCAGCTTCGCCCGCCACCGCCGGGCGTTCGGGCAGCCGATCGGCGCGTTCCCCATCGTGCGCGAGCAGCTGGCGCTCATGAAGGTCGAGGAGCTGGCAGCGCTGTCGTCGACCATGCTCCTCACCGGCGTGATCGAGCGGATCGACGCCGGGGACGCGTCGACCGAGGAGCGGGCAGTGCACCGGCTGCTGGTGAACGCCAACAAGTACGTCACTTCGATCGCGGCCTCCGACGTCGTCCACCGTGGCATCGAGGTGCTGGGCGGCAACGGCACGATCGAGGACTTCTCGCCGCTGCCCCGGCTCTACCGTGACGCCATCGTTTTCGAGAGCTGGGAGGGAACCCACAACGTGTTGTGCGCCCAGGTTCGGCGCGACTGCTCTCGGCTGGGGCTGCTCGGTCCGGTCGTCGATCGGGTCCGCGGCGAGCTGGCTCGTGCCGGCGAGGCGGCCGGAGCGGACGGCGCTGCTGTGCGCGACGCCTTGGCGCGGACCGAGGCCCGGATCCAGGAGGACCTGGACCGAGATCGCACTCCGGAGGATGTGGCCGCGGGTGCTGCTCATTTCCGGCGCAACCTCGACCGGCTGACCCGGACCCTGCAGGCGGCGTCCCTGCTCGCCGAGGCCGCAGCCGCCGAGGCAGCAGGTGCCGGGGCAGCACCCGCCGAAGCCGCTGCCGCCAGGGCCGCAGCCGACGCGAAGGCGGCTGCCGCCTCGCTCTTCATCCGCGTGCACTTGGTCCCAGGGCACGACCCTCAGGACGACCCGCAGTGGTCGGCGCTGGTGGAGCGTGCGCTGGCCGGCGACGCTGGTTGACGGTTCCACCGGGTTCACGACGACCGCAGTGCCCGGCAAGACGGTGGCGGCCCCAGCTCAGGTGACCGGCGGTGCCTGCTGGGGCGGCTGTCGCTTCCGGTTCGGCCCGCCGGCAGTGCTGGTTCGGGTGGCCGGCGGTGCCCGGTTTACGGGGTCGGGTTCACCAGGTGCACGGCGCTGGTCGCCGTGGTGGTGCACGGCGAGGCGCCGCACACGTCGGTGACCGTGCCGGTGGCGAGGAACCCGGCGAGCTGCTGCTGGGCGGCCGGCAGGCTGCGGGGGATGAAGCCGTGCGGGTCGATGCCGGTCGACGGCGGGACGTTGCCGATCGGAGGGGGCGGGATGTTCGGGTCCTCCCACACGTACAACGTGGCGGCAGCCCGGCTGGAGGTGCCCGCCGCGGGCAAGCCGGCGAACGGGTCGCCGCCTACCAGGCCGGGGGGCAGGACCGGCCGGTGGACGACGGCGCCGAGGGTCCGGGCTTCGATCACGGTGGTGACGTTGGCCACCTGGTGGTCGCCGAAGCCCATCTGCAGCAGCACCTGGTGGCTCGGTGTGCCGGGCAGGGGATGGCCCGCCAGCTGCTCGACGTAGCCGTCGGTTTCCCCCCGGTCCCACAGCATCTGCAGGATGTCGAAGATGAGCTGCTGGGTCTGCTCGGTCGGGTAGCTCCGGTCGAGCACTGCGTACAGGGAGGTGAAGTCGACACTGCGGGGGAGGAGGATCGCGTAGTCCATCGACGGCACGCCCAGCACCGCCCGGTGCCATTGCGTGGAGATGGCGGTCACCGCGCCGCCCATCAGGCTTCCCTCGCTGTTGCCGTAGTAGGTGAGGGGTGTCGAGGTGTCGATGAACGGCGTGTGCGTTCCGGTCCCCTCGAAGGCGGGGTTCGCGGCAAAGCCATGGGGGCTCGCCATCAGGCGACCGAGGTACAAGGCGTCGATCATGGACTGTTGCAAGTGGTCGGGCAGGCTCGGGAACGTCGACAGGTTGACCAGCAGTGTGGCGTCGTTCAGCAGGTCGTTGCCGTCGAGACCGAGCCAGTTGACCGAGCAGAGGACCATCCGGTACCGGTCGGCGAGGTCGCGCTCGCCGACGGCGTCCATCTGGGTTGCCACCGAGAACAGGCCCTTGCCGTACAGGACGGGGCGTCCCGGGGTCACCGCAGCGCCGGCAGTGGCGGGAGTGGCGTCGACACTGCGGGGCACCAGGCACGAGAAGACCGCATGCTCGACCGCTCCAGGCACCGTGGTGGGCATGCCACCGGCGCCGAACCGGAAGGTGGCGCTCTGGTCGCCGCTCGGGCCGTTCAGGAAGTCGGGGACGTCGATGGTGCCGGTGATCTGCCGGGCGATGGTGCGCCCGCCGGTGTCGAGGGGGGTGAGGTCGTGGACCGCGGTGACCTGGTAGGCGGGCACGCCGCCGTGGAGGGCGCCCATGGCCACGTCGCGCATGTGCAGTGCCCAGCCGGTCAGGTTGGCGGTGGAGTCGACGGTGAAGTCCCACGCCAGGTAGAGGCCACGGGTCGACACGCCGGCGTCGGTGTGCAGGACCGTCAGCATCCGCTGCAGGTGGGCGGTGATGGTGGCCCCGGTCGGGCCGGGTGCCGGCCGGCCGGCCACCACGTCGGCGAAGGTGCCGGTCGGGGCGATGGGCGTGCCCGAGGATGTCCGCAGGTCACGAAGGGCGACGACGATCCGGTGCCCTTCTGGCAGGTTCGCCGCAGGGTGGATGAGCAGGAGCGCGGTGGCCGGGTTGGGAGCCCTGGCGTCGGGCTCGGCCCACCAGGCCAGGCGCCGGCCGGTGGTGGCGTCGAGCAGCACGATGGGCGCGTTGGATGCCAGCGACTGCGGTACGTGGTTCTGATCGGCGAGCCCCGTGCGGGCTGCGTCGAGCCCGGGGACCTGGACCTCGATGACTGATCCAGGGCTGAAGCCGTCGTTGGCGCCCCATGCCGTGGGATCGATGTGTGCGCCCGCAGCGTTGGCCGGCATGGCAGCCGTCGGGAAGGCGACCCGGCGACCCGACGGCATGGTGCGATCGGGCACCGTGTAGTAATCGCTTGGGAACGGCAGCATGCAGCTCTGGCCGCCGAGCGGATTGCAGGCGGGTGCGCCAGGTGCGCTGGCACCCCAGTTGGTGCCGATCCCGTGCACCGTGGCGAGTTGGTGCCCTGAAGACGGTGCCCCGCCGCACGCGGCCAAGACCGTCGCGCCCATCGTCACCGAGGCCAGCACTGCCAGCCGGTGGCCTGTTCCCAGCCGGTGGCCTG
>JAJZLP010000022.1:0-7938 GCA_021803325.1 Actinomycetes bacterium | reverse complement strand
ATCCCGTGCACCGTGGCGAGTTGGTGCCCTGAAGACGGTGCCCCGCCGCACGCGGCCAAGACCGTCGCGCCCATCGTCACCGAGGCCAGCACTGCCAGCCGGTGGCCTGTTCCCAGCCGGTGGCCTGTTCCCAGCCGGTGGCCTGTTCCCAGCCGGTGGCCTGGTGCCAGCCGGTGGCCTGTTCCCAGCCGGTGGCCTGGTGCCAGCCGGTGGCCTGTTCCCAGCCGGTGGCCTGGTGCCAGCCGGTGGATCTGTCGGAGCCATCGGGCCGGTCGGCGTCCCCAAGCTCCTGGAAGCTGCCGGTTTGGTGGGTCGTCGTGCACGGTGCCTCCCTGTCAGCGGTGCACCCTAGTCACGGCCACCGGACGGTACCCAGCGCCGCGGATCGTGGCTGTTCTCGCTGCGTCGGCGATCGTGGCGGTGCCCGGCAGGGCGGCGCTGCCGACATCCGCCAGACCGGCAAGCGCATCCGAGAGTCGAGGACATCGGCGACCCGGGCCGACCGATGACGGCTCACCATCCAGGCTGCCCGGACGGTATGGGCAGCAGGAGCCTCGGTCCGTGCCAGGACCGACACGACATCATTCACAACGAGTCGACAACGAGCGCTCGTCGCGGTACGTTCGGTGGGGAGGTCAGCGCGGTTCACGTCCGAGCTCGCGACGGTGTCGCTGGGGAAGCGAACGCGAAGGTGGGGACGCGGATCCACCTTCGGCGCTGGGCGCAGTGGGCACATCTGCGGCGGTGGGTCCGAACGTCGCGCCGTGGTCGGTCGCCGGATCGCCCGGCCGACGAGCTGTGTACTGGCGAGGCATCTCGGACGGGAGGTGGTCATGCCTGGTGGAGCGGACGAGCCGACGGTCCGCTGGGGGCGCGCAGGAAGGCGCTTCGTCGATAGCGGAGTCCGGGCGTTGGATCCGCGGCGCGCAGGTGCGGCCGTACCGTTGCCTTCGGGGATGGGCCGAGCCTGGTCCGATCGGTCTCGCGGCGGTACTCCTGGTCGACGGCGATTGCTCGGGGGGCCGTCGACCGGGCTCGAGCCTGATGCCGGAATGCATCCCCTGGGGGCGCTCGCAGCGCCCATTGAGCGGGCCACCGACATGTGGGAAGCCGTCCTCCTGGCCCAGCGGGCGCGGTTCCACGCGTCGTACCGATTGGCTGCGCGTGCGTTCCAAGTGGTGTTGGCTCGACATTCCGGAGCCGGGCGGCGCCGGCTGGTGCTGGCGGGGGTGTGCGCAGTCGCCGACATCGTCACGGCGCGAGGCTTGGCGCGATCGTCCCGGTTCCACCTTGGACCCAGGCTCGTCGCCGACGCGATCGACGGCGCGGGGTGGGGTCTGTCCGCCGAGCGGGCCGACGCCGCGGTGCTGGTCGGGGTGCCGCTCGCCGTGGAAGCCGGGATCCGCATGGGGGGGCGGGCGGTCGTGGTCCCGGCCGTGACCGCAGCCACTGGCGTCGCCCTGCGCCGGCTCGTGAAGCGGCCTGGTTCGATCGGCTCGTATCGCTGGCAGGTGGTTGGTGTGGGAATGGGCGCCATCATGCGGGCGTACGAGCGCCACCACCACCGGGTCCTTGTCGACCAGCATCACCAGTATCTTGAGGCGCAGGTCCACGGGCACGAGCTGGCTGGGCAGACCGCCGTAGCGATGGGGGCGGACTCGGTGGTCGACCTGCTGTCGCGGACCATGCTGCTGCTGGGTTCGATCCGCGGCGACGCCGCTGTCGCACACATGCTCGCAGCGTGGAAGCAGCAGCTCGCCGAGCGCGTCACCGGAGGAGCCGCCTTTCTTGGGATGGCCCTGATGAGCTGGCAGCAGGCGCACAACAGTGTCCAGCGAGACCTGCGGTCGGTGGTCCAGCTCCTGGTGGCCGAGGGGGACGGTACCGTGTTGCTGACCGCTGGCCAAGCCAGTGCGCTGTGCGCGGTGCTCGACGCGATGGACCTACGCGGCGATGTCGAGCTGAAGGTGGTTGATCGAGCCGAGGCCATGCTGCCCGGCCGTCGCCGGAAGTTGGTTGTTGCCGGTCGCAAGGTCACGTTGGCGCCGGACCGGGAGCACCGGCTGGTGCCGTTCGACCCCGGTCCGCTCGTGCTGCTGCTGGCAGCGTTGTGGTCGCTTGAGACCATGGGAAGCGACCATGCCCGCATACCGCCATGGGTGTCGATCCCAGCGGCAACCTGGAGTGTCGCGCTGGCGTGGTGGGCACACCGTGAGGTTCAGGCGCTTGGCGCTTCGGCGCACCGAGCGATCGTGACAGCGTCGCTCGGTCTCGCTGCGGTACAGGCCCTGGTGTCCACCGTCACCATGCGCCAGGCGCGCAGCGCCGACGGTGCGCAGCGGTTCCCGTTCCTCGAGGCGACCACCCCGGTGGTGGTCCTGCTTGCTTTCTACCGGCACGAGCTCGACGTGCGGCGTCGGATGCTGGTGTCTACAGCGCTCGTCGCCGTGGGTGCCCTGTGCCTGGCGCTGATGGCCGGTCCGATCGATTGGGCCGACTTGGTCGCCGAGTGCCTGTGGCCGGCTTCGGCGATCGGCGCGCTCATGGGGCTCGGCCGGGCGTTGCGGAGCGCTGCGGACGGCGTCGTCCGGGCACAGGCAGGAGAGGACGCGGCTTGCCTCGATGCTGCCTACGATCGCGGTCGGCGATCGGTGATCGACCTGGTGGCGGCCGTGCGAGACGACGCGTGGACCGCGCTGGCCGAGGGGCGACGACACTACGATGCCGCCCTGGTGGACGAGGTGGAGGCACGGCTGCATGCCGTGGACCGGCAATTGGAGGCCCTCCGGTGCAGCATGTCGCCGTCGTAGACGACGACGAGGTCAGCCGTCGGGGCCTGGGTGCTGTGCTTGGGGAGCATCCGGATATCGACGTTGTCGCCCTGGTCGGCCACGCCGATGCGCTGGCGGGCGCCGACGGGATGTGGGCTGATGTGGACGTGGCCATCGTCGATGCGGCAGACGAGCGGCATCGAGGTGACCAGTTCCCCGGCGTCGCCGTGGTGGAGCGGGTTCGGCGCTGCCGCCCGGCGCCGCACCCGGTGATCGTGGTTCGTACCGGGCATTTCTTGGATGACGCGCTACGCCTGCGGATGCGCGAGGCGGGCGCAGACTTGTTCTTCCACCGGTGCGAATTGCAACAGGCGGAGGCGTTGCATGCCGTGGTGCTGCGGCCCGAGGAATTCCGTGCCGGGGTGCCCGCACCACTGGACGTGGAAGCACTGTTTCGGCTCGGAATCGGTACCAGGACCAGGGTGAACGCAGGCGTCGCCTTTTTGGAGCGCCATGGGATGGGCCCCATGGGCGTCAGCCAGCGCAGCCGGCGCTGGACCGCGTTTCGGAAGGATTTCAACGATCAGGCCCGGATCGTCCCGGTGAACGCCGATGGAACCCTGCCTGCTCTGGAACGGGCCGTGCCGTCCCTACCGCAGATCCAGCGATTCAAGGAGTGGGCCACCCGGTCCAAGCGCTGACCGGTCCCGCTGGTCGGTGCAGGCACTCCTTCGTGCACGACCTTGGCTGCGCGACGAGCGGCCTCCGCCTGGGCTGGTTCTGGCGAGCTGGCTGCGACGAGCGGCCTCCGCCTGGGCTGGTTCCGACGGGGGGCGGGGTGCTGCGGCGGTGGTGCCAGTGCGGGCGGTCGGCAGGGGCCCTCGGAGCCGGCGCGATGGTGCTCGATGGTGCCAGGCGGCTGGATGGGTTGGCCTTGGACGATTCGACGGGCAACCGAAGGCCGTCGCCGAGCCCGCGCGTTCCCATCCTCCAGAACGCGCACCATGTCGTCGTACGGTGCCCGCACCGAGGCAGAGCAGGTGGCAGCGGCGTGCATGCGAAGACGAGCGGTTCCCGCATGCGCCGATGCCCGAATGGGGGTTGGACGTGGTGGAGACAACGCGACGCGATGGCGTTGGGCCAGTACCGGCGGTGGTGGCAACAGGGAAAAGCAGTCGGCAACGTCGGCTGCGGCCCGGATGCTCGCTGATTCGGGTCCGGACGTCGCCGCAGTTGCGCTGGGGTGCGCCCAGGGCACCGCTGGCGTTTCGGGCAGCAGGGGCTGCCGCGCTCTGCTTGCTCGTTCCGGTGTTCGGCGCTCTCGCGGTGACGGCGGGGCCGGCAGCAGCATCAACGGTGGAACCGTCCTCGGCCACCAACGGAATTCCCGCCAATCCGGGTCCCGTCGGCACCACCTTCGACAGCGGGACGGTCACGGTGCTCTGCCAGGCGACACAGACCTATGCGTGTGTCAACACGTTCGAGAGCACCGGGTACAGCACCGCCGCAGCGACGAACGGCCAGTGGCCGGGCCTGTACTACGGCGTCAACCCCGGCCACGTCTACGCGAGCCGGAGCCCGAATGGGGACTACCACAACTGCACCCTGTATGCCGCCTACCGCCTGCAGCAGAATGGCTACAACGCCACCTCCTCCTTCGGTAACGCCAGCCAGTGGGCCGCTGACGCGCCGACGGGTGTGGCGGTGAACCAGACGCCGGCGGTCGGAGCGATTGCTCAGTGGAACGGGGTGCCGAGTGATACTGCCGGACACGTCGCCTATGTCGAAAAGGTCACTGCCACCGGGATCGACATCACCGAGGACAACTACGTGCCTGCGACGGCGACTGCCTTCCCGGGCGGGTACACCGCGGCACTGAAGATCGACTTCGGGTCCAGCGACTTCCCCGACAATTTCATCCACTTCCGCGACGTCGCAACGGCGCCGGCGCCGGTGCTGTCGGCTCCGTCGGTGAGCCCGATCAGCCCTGGAACCCTGCTGGCCGTGCCGGGATCCATCGGAGCCAGCCAGGCCAGTGTCGGGGGAACGGTGTCCTTGGCGGGTGCCAGCAGCACGACGTACCCGGTGCAGGTGGCGCACTGGGGCCCGTCGGGTCTGATCATCTGGATTCCAGCGACCACACCGGCTTCGTCGACCGGAACCGATTACACACTGATGCTCTCCGACAGTGGTGGCTCGACGTCCGTTCCGATCACCTTGACGGCGCCGACGGACAGCACGCAGGTCGTGGTGCCCCTTCTCGGCCAGGCCAGCCTCCCACTCGGCGTGGCCGAGGACCAGGCGGGTGACGTCTGGTTCGCCGACGGGGCCACCGACGCCATCGGCGAGCTGACGACAAGCGGCACCGTCCGGGAGTACCCGCTGCCGGCAGGGAGCGGGCCGACAGGTATCGCCATCGACCAGGCCGGCAACGTATGGGTGTCGGAAAAGCTGACCGGCCAGGTGGCCCGGCTGGATGTGGCAGCGGCCAGTCCGGGGACCGCCGACGGTGAGACGCAAATCACGCTGGCTTCGGGTGCCCGGCCCGACGGCGTCAGTGTGGACCCGTTCGGCAACGTCTGGGTGGCCGAAGGCGGCAACGGTGTGCTGGCGGAGATCCCGGCTGGCGCGTCCGCCCCGAAGGAGTGGGCCATCGGAGGTGACCCCGAGGGCATGGTCACCGACGGGTTCGGCAACGTGTGGGTGGTGGACGAGAGCTCGGGGGTCGACGAGATCGTACCGTCCGAGCTTCCCGCGCCGACGACCGCCTCGCCGGTGTCGACCGGTGTCTACCCGGTTGGAGGCGCAAGCAATCCGATTGGGGGCGGGACCGAGCAGCTCGCACTGGCGCCGAACGGCGACATCTGGTTCACCCAGTGGGGACCGCCGGTGCTGGGGGTCATCGTTCCGTCGAGCACCAACCCTGCTCGTGACCAGTGGGCGACCGTGGCGAATTACCCGGCGACGGGCGGTGCGCCCAGCGGGATCGCGGTCGATGCCGCCGGCAACGTATGGGTCGCCGACGCGCAGTCGATGAGCATCTACGAGCTTCAGCCGACGTCGATCGACACGGCAGCTGGCGTGTCGGGCACCTGGCGGACGTTTGCCGTGGGGTCCTGGATCACGAACTACTCCGAAGGGGACGAGGGGAACAACCTCATCGTGACCCCGTCGGGCGATGTCCGCTTCACGGGGTACGTCACGAACGGAGGCGGCTCGGGAACGCCGTACGGCACCTCGCCGTATGTCGAGGGCTACCTGGGCGACCTCCCGGGCGTGGCAGCCACCGCAGCGACCGGCTCCGGCACGGTCGACGGCACCACCACGTCGACCGTGACCGTCGGGTCGGGCGGTGACAGCGTGGTCATCCCGGCCGGCACCACCGTCACGACCGTCGCGGGTACGCCCTTCGACGGAACCATCCCCGCCCCGGTGTCATCACCCAGCTTCGTGCCGCCCGCCAGCTTCGGTACCGCGGTGACCGGCTCGGCGTTCACGGTATCGCCCGAGATGGTCGACGGCGTGTCGACCCACGTGCTGTTCTCCAAGGCGGTCACGGTCAGGTTCAGCTTCCCCCTGCCGGCCGGCACGTCGGCAACCGAGGCAGCCGCTTCGACCGTCTGGTACTACGACCCGTCGACGCTCACCTGGCAGGAGGTTGGGACGCACGCCGGTGACCCCGGTGGCACGGTCACGGTCTCCGGCGGCACCGTCACCGTCACGGTTCAGACGATGCACCTGTCGTCGTTCGCACTGCTGAAGCCTTCGGCGTCGACCCCCGTCGTGTCCGCCGTCGATCCCAGCACGGTAGCGCCCGGAGGGTCGGTCACGATCACCGGGTCGAACCTGGGATCGGCAGCCGGGACAGTGCATCTGGTACCGGTCTCGGGCCCAGCCGTCTCCATCGTGCCGTCGTCGTGGTCCGCGACGTCGGTCGTGGCGGCCGTTCCGTCCAGCCAGGGCATGGGGTCCTACTCGCTGAGCCTGACGACGTCGACCGGTGTGGCGACCAACAGCGTGTCGTTGACGGTGGCCTCGCCGGCTCCGCCGAGCAGCCCCGGTGGGGTCCAGCCGGTCTCTTCGGCGCCACCGGTCACCGTTCCTGGTGCACCGAAGATCGGATCCGTCGCTGCAGGGCCTGGTGGCACCGTCACCGTCACCTGGAGCGCTCCTGCCAGTGACGGAGGCAGCGTGGTCACCGGCTACCGGATCGTGCCGGCACCAGCGGCCGCCACAGCCACGGGAACGCTGGTCGACGGAGCGGCAAGGTCGGCGACCGTAGCCAATCTCGTGCCGGGAACGACCTACACCTTCACGGTGGTGGCCGTGAACACAGTCGGCTCGTCCGATCCGTCCGCCCCGAGCCCCCCGGTGACGATCCCAGCGACTGCTGCGGAGACGAGCCCCGTGGGCTCCACCGGTGTGAAGACCACCGGTACGCCTTGTGGTGGGGGGTATTGGGAGGTGGCGTCGGACGGCGGGGTGTTCGCGTTCGGTGATGCCAGGTACTTCGGGTCGATGGGTGGCAGGCCGTTGTCGGCGCCGGTGGTGGGGTTGGTCGGTACTTCCGGTGGTGGGGGGTATTGGGAGGTGGCGTCGGACGGCGGGGTGTTCGCGTTCGGTGATGCCAGGTACTTCGGGTCGATGGGTGGCAGGCCGTTGGCTCGTCCTGTCGTCGGTCTTACGGTGCCGTGACCGGACCGGACCGGACCGGACCGGGCGACTCGGCGACCTGGCCTGCCGTCGGCGCTGCGGGTGCCGCTCGGCCGGTTGCTCGCTGGCCCTGGCGGCACGTGACCTGGGACGGGATGCCTGTGGGGGCCGGGCTCCAGGCGACCTGCGCCAGGCGGTAGATGGCCGGTGACAGGTGACAGGTGACAGGTGACAAGTGACAGGTGGCGGTCCGGGGCGGCAGGCGGCAGGTGGCGGGTCCGGGGCGGCAGGCGGCAGGTGGCGGGTCCGGGGCGGCAGGCGGCAGGTGGCGGGTCCGGGGCGGCAGGCGGCAGGTGGCGGGCGCCAGGTGAGCTGGCTGGTCAGCCAGCAGCGTGTCGTCCTGGTTCAGCCTGGTGCGGCTTCAGGCGTGCCCGGCGCTCGACGAGAGCACCACTGGACAACATCGACACAAGCGCCATAGATTTACTGACATACCGGTAAGTTGCGCGGAGCG
>JAJZLP010000295.1 GCA_021803325.1 Actinomycetes bacterium | reverse complement strand
CACCCGCTCTTGGCCCGGCCCGAACCGGACTACGGCTTCGTCCGCCTGAGCGAGCTCGAGCGGGACGCCCTCATGGCCCAGTACCGCACCAACGCCGCCTGAGCTGAGACGGTCCCTGCACCTGCGGCACACCTTGGACGGGCGTCGTTCTCTCGCCGCGAGGTGCGCCCGGCGGGTCCCGTCCCTGGGAGTTCAGCCGCCCAGGCGGGCGAGGATGTCTCTCAGCGTCTGCTCCAACGGCACCTGGGGTCCCCACGCGCACAACCTCGTCAGGCGCCCGGCGTCCCCGACGTGCACTGGCACGTCGACTGGCCGGACCAGTGCCGGGTCGGTCCACACCGGCACATCGATGCCGGCCAGTTCCATGAGCCGCCGCAGAAGGTACGAAACAGGTACAGGTTCGCGCCGGCACACGTTGTAGACATGGCCCGGCTCACCATGGGCCAGTAACAGCCGGTAGGCCCTGGCCACGTCGCGTACGTCGGTGATGTCGCGTTGGGTCCCCAAGTTGCCGGTGGAGACCCGGTCGAGCTCGCCCCTGGCTGCCTTGACAATTTGAGCGGCGAAATCGGGCACGACAAAACCCGGCCCTTGGCCCGGCCCGATGTGGTTGAAAGGGCGCGCTCGGACCACCTCCAGGCCTTGTCCTAACCAAGCTTGTAGCCCGACCATCTCGGCCGCTGCCTTGCTGGCCGCGTAAGGGGTGGGAGGCGCCAGGGGCTGGTCTTCAGTGATGGGCATAGCCTCGGGGCGTACCTCGCCATAGACCTCGGCGGAGCTGACCACGGCCGGGGCTCGGCGCCCAGGGCGGCTGAGCAGAGGTTGAGCGTGCCCACGGCGTTGACGGCGAAGGTGTCGTAGGGGTCTTGCCACGAGCGACCGACGGCCGCCTGCGCAGCTAGGTGGCATATAGCGTCGGCACCCGTCTCTTGGACAACGGCACGTAGGGCTTGGCGGTCGAGGATGTCCAGGTCCTCGGGGAGCTCGAGCGCCTCGTCGCCGCTCTCTGCCAGGTGGGCCATGAACCATGTCCCCACAAAGCCGCGGCTGCCTGTGACCAGCACTCGCATTGGGCGACGCTACCAGGGCGCCCCGGTTGCCGGTCCAGCCAAGGGCGGGAGCAGAACCTCCGCACTGAACACCACCCCTGACCAGCCGAGGGACGATACGGACCGACGGATCTAGTACTTAGCACGGCTCACTGTTCCGGCCAGGCCTTACACGCAGAACATCAGCGTCTGCCGTGGCGACGGAGCCGCCATGGCAGATAGTTGGCTCCACTCCCAATGCAACCTTGATGCAACCGAAGCTCGACGCCGTAGCCATCTAGCGGCAACCAGCGGCGAAGCTCCCGTAGTGCCGTCCAAGGCTCTGACCTGGGCTGTTGGTGCTGCTCAGCGCGACACCAGCTCCGTACCCGGGACGGCGTTAGCAGTGAGTCCGATTCGGCCGCTCTCGCACCTCTTGCTGCGCCCCGGGGTAGTCGGTGCCCAGCCCCGGGTCGATCTCCGGGGAGGGTGGACGGACGTCCTGGTCAGCGTCACTTCTCGGGGCGTGGCGTACGGCTCGGGGGCGTCCTGCACCGGTCCCCGGAGCGCCGGCGCCGGACGCCTCGGCAGGGCGCGCCGTGCCCGGACCCTGCGGCGCGTAATCCGACGCTGATGCGACCGCGACAGGGGTCCTGCCCTGCGGGAGCCTAGGGCGTCAGGGGTTCGATGGTCATCCAACTGCGACGACGGAGCTCGGCGGCCAGCTGCTCGGCAGGCATACGGCCCAGGAGCTGCTGCTGCGTCGAGCGCCGCCACCCTTGGGTCTCGACCGGCTCTGCCGGATCGGCCTCGGCTTCCTGGAGCTGTCGGATGTAGTCGTCGGCCTCGGCGCGGGTGAACCTGCCGCCGGCTTGGCGTTGGGTGAACCCCATCGGACCGCGCGCGTCCCGGAAGTTGCTGTGTCCAGCGTCCTGGACCAGGGCGAGGAGCTGCTGCAGTTGCCTCGATGACGCCGGCGGACCGGACGGTTGCCCGAACGCCATCTCAGCCTCTCCCGACCCAAACCACGACGTGCACGACCAAGCGACTCACACCCCGGACGGTAACAGAGTGTGTCGCACGTGTGTTCGATCCGACGACGGACCCACGCCCGGGGTGCCGCCCGCTCGGCCATCGAGCCGGGCCCGACCTGAGGGGCTCCGGCCCTCAGCCCTGGGCCGGCGCCCGCAACGGGCGGTTGGGTCCTAGCGGCCCACCCGGGTGAACGTCAGGTGCGTCACGCCGCTGGGGGAGGAGACGGCTTCGACGTCGAAGTCGCTCTCGAGGCCCTCCAGCCCCTCCCAGAGGCTCACGCCCCGACCGAGCAGGACCGGTACGACGACGACATGCAGGTGATCGATGAGCCCTTCGGCGAGGAACGCCCGCACCACCGTTGGTCCCCCGCCGATGCGCACGTCCCGGCCTGCGGCCGCCTCCCGGGCGAGGGCGAGCGCCTCTCCGGGGGGCGCGTCGACGAAGTGGAACGTCGTGCCGCCCTCCAGCTCGATCGACGGGCGGACGTGACGGGTGAGGACGAACGTCGGTGTGTGAAACGGCGGGTTCGGACCCCACCAGCCCGTCCAGTCGGGATCCTCCTGCCACCCGGGGGGACCGAACTTGCCGGCGCCCATGATCTCCGCGCCGATCCCGACGGCATGCTGTCGGGCCATCGCATCGTCGATGCCCGCAGCGCCGCCTGCCTGACCGAGCACCTCGGTGCGTCCCCATCTGGTGGCGAACATCCACTGGTGGAGCCGATGGCCGGCGTGGCCGAACGGTGCGTCGAGCGCCAGGTCCTCGCCGGTCCCGAATCCGTCGAGCGAGATGGAGAAGTTGTGGACGCGAGCGAGGGGTGTCACCGGTGCTCCTCTGCTGGTTGACGGTCGGCACCTCGCCGGCCCGGGGGGCGAACCGGCCACAGCGATCGCCTCCGGCTACGACGGCGCTCGACGCCGGGACTCATCGCAGCGATTCTGGCACGCCGACCGGAGGTCGGGTCTCGACCGCTCCTGCGCCGGGGGTGCGGGTGCGGTGCGCGGTCATCTGGGCTGGACGGCTCGACGCCGGTCGTAGAGGCGGACCGACCAGAGGTAGGAGCCGGCGGCGGTGCCCACGCACCACACGGCGGCGACGATGGCGTGGTCCCCGACGGCGGCGCCGGTGAGCAACCCGCGCACGGTGTCGGCGACGGGCGTGAAGGGCTGGTACTCGGCAAACTGGCGCAGCCCGGACGGCATGGTGGCGGTGGGCACGAAACCGCTGCCGAGGAAGGGCAGCAGGATCAGGAACATGGGGGTGTTGCTGGCGGTCTCGACGCTCTTGGCGGCGAGGCCGAGCGCGACGGCCAGCCAGATGAGGGCGAAGCCGGCGAGCGCCAGGATCCCGAGGGCGGCGAGCCACCGCAGCGGTCCCGCGCTGGACCGGTACCCGAGCCCGAAGGCGACGCCGATGAGCACGGCGATGGCCAGGAGTGTTTGGAGGAGGCTGCCGAGCACGTGGCCGGTGAGCACCGAGGACCGAGGGATGGCCATGGTGCGGAATCGGTCGATGATGCCGCCGGTCATGTCCATCGCGACCATGATCGCGGTGCCCTGAACCACTGAGGCCAAGGTGATCAGCAGAATGCCCGGTACGAGGTAGTCGAGGTAGTCGTGGCGTCCCTGGTGTGGGCCGAGGCCGGCGCCGAGCTGGCCGCCGAAGACGTAGACGAACAGCAGGAGGAACACGATCGGTAGGCCGACGAGCATGACGGTTACCGACGGGTAGCGAAGTTGATGCTTGAGGTTGCGGCGGAACATGACTCGTGTGTCGCTGAGCGTCGAGGCGAAGGAGGTCATCGTGGCGCTGCTCCTTGTGTCGTGGCGTCGCGGTCGCGTTCGCCTGCCGCGTGGCTGCCGGTGACGGCGAGGAAGACGTCGTCGAGGTCGGGGGTGTGAATCGTCAGGCGTTCAACTGCGATGCGGGCGTGGTGCAGGGTGTCGAGCAGCTGACGGAGGGAGTCCACGCTGCCGTCTGCGGGGACCTGCAGCACGAGTTGATCCTGGTCGGCTGCGGCTCCCGGCAGCAGGCTGGTCGCCGAGCGCAGCAGGTCGCCGTCGGCGAAGTGGAGCCGGAAATGCCCGCCGGGGATGCGATCCTTCAACTCTGCGGGGGTGCCCTCGGCGACGATGTGACCCTGGTCGAGCACGGCGATCCGGTCGGCGAGCTGGTCGGCCTCGTCGAGGTACTGGGTGGTGAGCAGGATGGTGACCCCGGCAGCTGCAAGGTCCCGGACGATCTGCCACATGGTCAGCCGGCTGGGGGGGTCCAAGCCGGTGGTGGGCTCGTCGAGGAAGATCACCTGGGGTCGGCTTACGAGCGTCATGGCCAGGTCCAGCCGTCGTCTCATCCCCCCCGAATAGGTCGAGAGCCGTTGGTTGGCGGCATCTGCGAGCTCGAACTGCTCCAGCAGTTCGGCCACCCGACGTGCTCCGGCGCGGCGGCCGAGGTGGCGGAGGTCAGTCATCATCTGCAGGTTCTCGGCGCCCGTGAGCAGGTTGTCCACCGCAGAGAACTGCCCGGTCACCCCGATCACCGCTCTGACCCCATCCGCGTCAGTGACCACGTCTCGGCCGGCGACCCGGATCTTCCCCGCGTCGGCGGTGATCAGCGTGGAAAGGATGCGAATGATCGTTGTCTTACCGGCGCCGTTGGGACCGAGGAGCGCAAAGATCGTTCCCTCGGCGACCTCGAGGTCGAGGCCGTCGAGCACCAGGCGGGCACCGAAAGACTTGCGCAGACCGCTGGCGCTGACCGCGAGGGTCCCGGCCCGGCTCAAAGCGTCTGCCCGTCGCCCGCAGAGCCAGGGGCGCCGGGGCGATCATCCGCAGCGCGGTCGATGGCCCTGATCAGCCGCTCGCGTTCCTTGTTGATCCACTGACCCTCGGAGTAGTTGCGCACGAACACCTCGGCGAACTCGACCGGGTCCTCCCCGACGAGCTCGCGAACCGGGGTGCCATTCGCCGCGCCCTGCTCGAACAGATCGAGGAGGTCTCCGAGCATCGACACCAAGACGTCACCGTCCGTGATCAGCCCGCGGTACATGAGGTACCGGTCCAGCGCCTCGACCG
>JAJZLP010000101.1 GCA_021803325.1 Actinomycetes bacterium | reverse complement strand
CACACACGACCCGGAACCCGACACACCGACCCGGGACCCCACACACTGTCTCGGGACCCCACACACTGTCTCGGGACCCCACACACTGTCTCGGGACCCCACACACTGTCTCGGGACCCCACACACGCCCGGCGGACCTGGCTTCCACCGGGCGCGGTGGACAGAGCGCGGCCAGGTTCAGTCGGCCAGTGCCTGCAGGCGGCACAGAGCGCTCAGCACACCTTTGTACGAGGCAGTCAGGATGCTCGAGTCCATGCCTACGCCCCACCGCACACCATCGTCGGTGCGCGCCTCGACGTAGGCCACCGCGGTGGCCTCGGCGCCGGCTTGCAGCGCGTGCTCGGCGTAGTCGGTCACCTCCACGTCGGTGCCGAGGACGGTGTTGAGTGCGTGCACGAAGGCGGAGATCGGTCCGTTGCCGGTGCCGGTCGCCTGTCGGTCCTGGCCGTCGACCCGGAGCTCCGCGACGACCCGTGCTCCTTCCGCCGTGGTCGTCGTCTGATGATCGACCAGCGTCACCGAAGGGTGGTCACCCAGGTACTCGCGTTCGAAGACCGCCCACATCTCGTCGGGAGAGATCTCCGTGCCGCTGTCCTCGGTGATCGTCTGCACCGCACCAGACAGCTCCACCTGAAGGCGGCGCGGCAGGTCCATGCCGTGCTCGGCCTTCATGATGTATGCCACACCGCCCTTGCCCGACTGGCTGTTGACGCGGATGACCGCCTCGTAGGTGCGCCCGACGTGCACCGGGTCGATCGGCAGGTAGGGCACCTCCCACGTGTCGTAGTCGGGAGGCAGCGCATCCATGCCCTTCTTGATGGCGTCCTGATGTGACCCCGAGAACGCCGTGTACACCAGGTCGCCCACATACGGATGGCGCGGGTGGACCGGCAGGCGGTTGCAGTACTCCGCCACCCGCCGCAGCCCGTCGATGTCGTGTATGTCCAGCTGCGGGTCCACACCTTGGGAGAAGAGGTTGAGGGCAAGGGTGACGACGTCGACGTTGCCGGTGCGCTCTCCGTTGCCGAACAGGGTTCCCTCCACGCGGTCCGCTCCCGCCATCACCCCGAGCTCGGCTGCAGCGACAGCCGTACCTCGGTCGTTGTGGGGATGCAGCGACAGCACAACCCGCTCCCGGTTGGGGATGGACCGGTGGAACCACTCGATGGCATCCGCATAGATGTTCGGCGTGTACATCTCAACCGTGGCCGGCAGGTTGAGGATGATGGGCCGGTCCGCTGACGGCTCGATCTCCCCCATCACCGCGCTGCAGATCTCCACGGCGAACTCCAGCTCGGTGCCGGTGAAGCTCTCCGGGGAGTACTCGTAGCGGACGTCGGTCCCCGAAAGCACGTCGCGCTCGAGCTTGCGGCACAAGCGGGCGGCGTCCACAGCGATCTGCGTGACGCCGGCCTTGTCGAGACCGAACACCACCCGGCGCTGGAGCACCGACGTCGAATTGTAGAAGTGCACGATGGCGTGATGGGCGCCGACGAGCGCCTGGTAGGTCCGCTCGATGAGCTCGGGACGGCACTGCACCAGTACCTGGATGGTGACGTCGTCTGGGACCACGTCCTCCTCGATCAGCTGCCGCACGAAATCGAAGTCGGGTTGGCTCGCCGCGGGAAATCCCACCTCGATCTCCTTGAAGCCCATCGCCACCAGCGTGTCGAACATCCGTCGCTTGCGGGCGGGGTCCATGGGGTCGATCAGCGCCTGGTTGCCGTCGCGCAAGTCGACCGAGCACCACACCGGAGCCTGCTCGATCTGCCGGTCGGGCCAGGAGCGGTCGGAACGGCGCAGGGGCAGCGGCCGGAATGGCCGGTACTTCTCGAATGGCATCGGATGTGGTGCCCCAGGCGTGGATGGCATGGTCGTCGTCTCCAGGTCGCTCGGTGTCGGGTCGCTCGGTGTCGGGTCGCTCGGTGTCGGGTCGCTCGGTGTCGGGTCGCTCGGGGTCAGGTCGCTCGGCCGATCCTCGTTGGCCCGGTACCAGCTGTGGTCGACGGCTAGCGGGCCGAGCCGGAAAAGAAAAAACCTCCTGCCGGGGCAGGAGGCGAAATGGCGAGCGCAGCGGAGCGCTCGCCCTCAGGTCAGCAGCAGGTCGCGGCGAGTCAACATCACTCGCCATCGTACCGGGCCGCACGCCACGGGTCAACGGTCCAGCATCTCAAGCCGGCTCGACGGCATGCCGATGCTCCTGGCGGCAGCCGGACACCGCCGGCAACGGGCACTGGGGCCATCCGGGGGCAGGCCACATGGGGAACCTGGGGCGGCAGGACACCGCCGAAGCACGGGCACGGGCGGCCATCCGGGAGAACAGGCCATGAGGAACCAGGGGCGGCAGGACACGCCGGTGCCCGGCCCGTTCGACCACCACCACGACCACCACCAGCAGGACCGCAACCACGTCCACCGCGGCGTGCTCGACCGCGGCCACGACGACGGCGGCCTCGGCGAGCACCGCAGCACTGCCCTCACGATCTCGTACGCCATGGGGCCTGCAGCCTTCCTGGTGTTGCTCGCCCTCAGGCACTACCGCCTCATCGACGTGCTCCCGATCTGGGTCTATCTGGCCACCTTCCTCATCGTGCCCATCGTCGGGCTGGCCGTGAACCGGTGGTGCATCTCCGGGCGAATCGCCCCGCACGTCCGGCTGGCCACCCATTGCGCAGCGGTGACGTGGATCACCTTCCTCACCGGGTGGGGCCCGGTGATGGTGATGTCGTTCACGATCATCGTCGTGGTCAACGTGGCGCAATTCGGTTCCAGATCCTGGCGGCCAGCGGTGCTATGGGGTGCGTTGGGGATCACCAGTGGCCAGGTGGCGCTGTCGCTCCATCTGCTCCCCTGTCGTCTTGCACTGGGACCAGCCCAGGTCATCGGCTTCCTCGGGCTCTTCGTGTTCGCGTTCACCGGCCGCATGATCGGCGCCGCCGCCGAGCAGACCGAGCAGGCCGACGCTGCGATCCGGCACAGCGAGGAACGCTTCCGCTCCCTCGTGCAGCACGCGTCCGACACCACCTTCGTGGTCGACCCGGCCGGCATCATCAGCTACGCCAGCCCGGCCGTCTTCGCTCTCCTTGGACACCTTCCCGAGCAGCTCGTCGGCGCAGTGGCCACCGACCTCATCCACCCTGACGACCGAGACCTGGTCCGCAAACGCACCACCGACCGGTTCCGCTCCGCTGCGGTCACCGACCTCGAGGGCGCCGCTCCGGCTCCCACCGGGACACCAGCGGTATCGTCCCGGCCGGAGACAGGCCCGGCCGCCGATGGCGACCCCGCCGTGCCACCAGTCGGATCGAGCCAGTTCGGCGCCGAGCGCTCCTCCGGTACCGCCGGCAACGCCGGCAACAGAACCGACACGAGCCCCACCACCGACACGAGCCCCACCACCGACACGAGCCCCACCACCGACACAAGCGCCGACACCGACACGAGCCCCACCACCGACACGAGCCCCACCACCGACACGAACGCCGACACCGACACGAGCGCCGACACCATTCAGAGCGTGCAATTCCGGATGGCACGTGCGGACGGCACCTGGTGCCATGCCGAAGCGGTGGTGAGTGATCAGCGGGACAACCCGGCGGTCGCCGGCTACGTGGCCAACATCCGTGACGTCACCGTCCGCGCTCAGACCGAGGCGATCCTGGCGCACCGGGCCTCGCACGACCCGCTGACCGGGCTGCCCAACCGCGCCCTCCTCGTCGACCGGATCGAACAGGCGCTCGCCCGCCGCAAGCGGTCGGCCGGCCCGCCGCCCGTGGTGATGCTGCTCGACCTCGACCGGTTCAAAGCCGTGAACGACAGCCTCGGCCACCGCTGCGGCGACGACGTGCTGGTGGAGCTGGCCACCCGCCTGCAGCAGGCACTGCGGTCGGGGGACACGGTGGCCCGCCTGGGTGGCGACGAATTCGTTGTCCTGTGCGAGGACGTTCGCAACCGCCCCGAGGCGGTCGACCTTGCCGAGCGCATTCTCACTGCGGTCGACCAGCCCTTCACCGTGCTCGGCCGGCGCCTGTCTCTCGGGGCCAGCATCGGCATCACCACCGTGGACGACGCCAGCGGGGTGGACACACTCCTCGGCGAGGCCGACGTCGCCATGTACCTCGCCAAGGCCCGGACCGGAGGGGACCGCATCCAGTTCTTCGATGCTGCGGCACATGTCCCCGCGCTCCACAGGCCACACACCGCAGATGACCTAGCCACGGCATTGACCGAGGAGCAGCTCGAGCTGTACTACCAGCCCATCGTGTCGGCTCGGACGGGCGCGGTCACCGGCGCCGAGGCCTTGCTGCGCTGGCGGCACCCCGACCACGGTCTGCTGGCCCCGGCGGACTTCCTGGCCGCAGCCGAGCGGACGGGCATGATCGTCCCGATCGGCACGTGGGTCCTGAGCGAGGCGTGCCGACAAGTACAGCGGTGGAACGCGACCCGGCCGCCCGAATCGGCCCTGGGAGTCAGCGTCAACCTGTCGGCACGGCAGCTCACCGAGCCCGACCTCGCTGAAGCCGTTGCCACCTCACTTCGGAGCGCCGGCGTCGACCCGTCACACGTGAGCGTGGCGATGGAGCTCAGCGAGGCGATGCTGCCGACGGACGACGCCCGGGCCCGCGAGACGCTGCACCTGCTCCACGAGCTCGGGATCGAGCTGGCCATCGACGATTTCGGCAACGGGTACTCATCGCTCCGCTACGTACGCGACCTGCCAATCGGCATGCTCAAAGTGGACCGGAGCTTCGTGAGCGGTATCGGGCGTTCACCGCGAGACGAATCGATCATCCGATCGGTGGTAGCCCTGGCCGCTGACCTGGAGCTTGCCGTCACCGCTGAGGGCGTAGAGACCGCCAAGCAGTTCGACTTCCTGCGCACCGAAGGTTGCGACCGGGTCCAGGGATACCTGTTCGGCCGGCCCCGGCCAGCGACTGCCGGCCTGCCGATCGCGTACCACCTGGCTCCCGAGCGGTCCCCCTCCCCCGTGTAGGTGCCGGACCAACGGACACCCGCTCCTCCACCACCGTCGGCGACAGCAGCGTCCCCGCCACCGACACCACCACCACCACCACCACCGTCGTCGTCGTCGGCGACAGCAGCGTCCCCGCCACCGACACCACCACCACCACCACCACCACCACCACCACCACCACCACCGGCGACAGCAG
>JAJZLP010000241.1 GCA_021803325.1 Actinomycetes bacterium | reverse complement strand
CTCGAACTGTGCGACCGCCTCGTCGACCAGGTCGGCAGCCGCCTCGTCGAAGACCGCTTCCACCGGGGACGACTCGCCGGGACCGGGAGCGGACCCGACATCCAGGGCGAGGATGGAACCGGGGTCGGAGCCAGAGCTCACGGCGGAACCGGGGTCAGAGCCAGAGCTCACGGCGGAACCGGGGTCAGAGCCAGAGCTCACGGCGGAACCGGGGTCAGAGCCAGAGCTCACGGCGGAACCGGGGTCGGAGCCAGAGCTCACGGCGGAACCGGGGTCGGAGCCAGAGCTCACGGCGGAACCGGGTCCAACACCGCCTCGGTACCCGCCCGAGATCGGCGGCGGCAGGACCGACCCTTCGCTCGCCGCCCCGCCGTCAGGTGCAGCAGTCGGCGGGGGGTCCAGTCCAGGAGCGACAAGCGGGCCGGCGAAGCGACGGGGGTCTTCCTGTCGGAGCGGCGCCGCTATACGGGTCGACCCCGATGCGGTCTGCGTGGCAGCCTCGGCGAAGAACGGGCCCGGCGCCGGCGCGCTGGCGCCGCCGCGGACCGCAGGTCCTGCCGGGGCCGCGGCTGCCGGCTGCATCGCGCCGGCACGGGGAGCCGGGGGCGCGGTGACAGGGGGAGGAGGCACGGCGCCCACCGGCAGGAACCCGGGCCCGGTGTTGGGAGGAGACGACATCGGGGGTGGCGGCAGCGGCGGTGGCGGGAGGAACCCGCTGCCGCCGGCAGGCGAACCAGGCGGCCTGGTGCGGTCCAGCGCATCGGTCAAGGCAGCTGACACCGGGTCCGGCGTGCTCGGGTCCGTACGCCCTCCTGGTCCGTCCGCTCCCACGTCGGCGACAGGGACGTCCGCTCCGTTCACATAGACCCGGTCGATGCACTGTTCGATCTGCTCGGACGGGGCCACCACCGAGATGAATTCGCGGCCGATGGTGGCCCGGAGGGTGTCGATGGCCATGACGTCGCCGGGATCACCGATGGCGATCACCGGGGCGCCGAACTTCCGCCCGATCGGCACCACTTGGTACTTGCGGGCGACCTTGCGCGGCAGCACGCTGGCAACCGACGGATCGACGCTGTACGCGTCGAGGTCGACGAACTCCAGGTTGTGCTCGCTCGCGAGCAGCCTGACGGCGTCGACATCGGTCATGGCTTGACCATCGGCACGATCCTGGCCGACATTGAACGCCTTCCCGCGACGGTGGCCGTTCTCGGTCGTCGGCCCGGCGACCAGTCGATCGTACCACTATAAGGAGTGTTAGCGCCACTATGCGTGGCTATTGGACCAGCCATGGGAGCCGTGCGTCGACGACCCCTCCGACCGCCCCACCACGATCGGCGGGTCCTCGCGACCACACGCCCCGTCGCGACCACACGCCCCGTCGCGACCACACGCCCCACCACGATCGGCGGGTCCTCGTGACCACACGCTCCGTCGCGACCGGCCAGCCCTCGTGACCACCCGCCCCGCACGACCGTTGCGCCCGCCCGTCCGCCCGTCATGACCGCCGCCCTCGTCGCCACCGTTGTCGTTGCCGGGCTCGTCGGGCTGGCCGTCGGCTCGTTCCTGGACGTGGTCGCCTTCCGGGTACCACTGGGCCTGTCGCTGTCCCGGCCCGGGTCGTACTGCCCCGCCTGCGATCGACCGCTGGCCTGGTTCGACAACGTTCCCGTGGTGTCGTGGCTCGCGCTGCGCGGCCGGTGCCGGACCTGCGGGGCTCGCATCCCAGGGCGCATCGTCGCCGTCGAGGCGGGCACTGCCGCGTTGTTCTGCCTGGTGGCAGCCGTCGTCCGGCCTGTCGCAGCAGTACCGGGGTGCTGCATCCTGCTCGCCACCGGTCTTGCCCTCGGCGCGATGGCAGCCGACGGCTCTGCCCTGGCGCCATCGGTCACCATCGTCGGCACGGCTGTGGGGGCGGCCGCGCTCGCTGTGGCAGCCGGCACCTCGGCGGGCTGGGGCCATCTGGTCGACGCCGGCATCGGCGTGGGTGCCGCCGGGCTGGCCGGCCTCTTCGGGTCGGCCCGTGCGGGTCGCCTGGCCATCCGGCCCGGCCTGGGCAATCGCTCCGGTGTGGCCGATGGCCTGGCCGCGCTGGTGCCTGCCGGCGCCGTGCTCGGATGGCTCGGTCCCTGGCCGGCCGCCGGTGGGTCGATCGTCGGCGTCGTGGTCGCGATCGGAGCTGCCGGTGCAGCATCCGCCGCCCGGAGAAGCAGCCGGCTGCCATCCCGCGCGGAGATCGGGCGCACCGCCGTCGTTGCGGTGGCGGTGCTCGCCATGGTGGGCGCCATCGGCACCGCCGGCATCACGTCGCATCCGAGACGGGGCGGATCGGCGCTGTCCGCAGGCCGGTCAGACCCACCGCCAGCGCACTGGGCCGCACCATGATGGCCGCGGGCCTGACAGGTGCGATCCCGGTGTCGCCGCCGGAGCCGCCGACCGTGAGATCAGCCGGGAACTGCCGCGAACCCACCACGGCCTGTCTGGATCAGCCCTCGGTGCTCGAGCATCACCTTCAGGTCATGGGGATTGGTGGCAGCGGTCATGGCTTCGCGCAGGTCGACCAATCCCTTCTCGAGCAGTGACACCAGCGCCTGGTCGAACGTCTGCATGCCGTAGTAGTCGCCTTCGGCCATGATCAGGTCGATGTCGGAGGTCTGCACCGGATCAAGGATGGCCTGCTGGATACGACCGTTCACGACCATCACCTCGAGCCCCGGAACACGGCCCCGGCCGTCGGCCCGCGGGACCAGCCGCTGGCAGATGGTGCCCTTCAGGCATGCCGCCAAGCTGACGCGGATCTGACCCTGCTGGTGAGGCGGGAAGAAGTCCACGATGCGGTTGATCGTCTCGGTGGCCGTCGTCGTGTGGAGGGTCGAGAAGACGAGGTGACCGGTCTCCGCCGCGGTGAGGGCCGTGTACACCGTCTCCGGATCGCGCATCTCGCCGATGAGGATGACGTCGGGGTCCTGCCGGAGCACGACCCGCATGGCCGAGGTGAAGCTGTCGGTGTCGAAGCCGACCTCGCGCTGGTCGATCGCGGCCAGGTCGTCCCGGTGGAGGTACTCGACGGGGTCCTCGATCGTGATCACATGGCAGGCCCGCGTGTGGTTGATGTGGTCGACCATGGCAGCCAGCGACGTCGTCTTGCCGGACCCGGTTGGGCCGGTGACCAGCACCAGGCCGCGCTGCTCCTCGGCGAGCCGGCGCACGGCATCAGGCAGGCCCAGGTCCGCGATGGTCGCCGCGCTCGTGCGCACGCGGCGCATCGCCAGTGCCACCGATCCGCGCTGGTAGAAGGCGTTGGTGCGGAACCGCCCCAGCCCCGGCACGGCGTAGGCGAAGTCCGCCTCGTGGTACCGGCGGAACGTCTCGACAACCGGGTCCGGCATGATCGCCTCGGCTATCGCCCCCGTCTCCGCAGCGCTGAAGCTGGGCTCGTCGTCGAGCGTGCGGAGTGCGCCGTCCACGCGCACCCGCGGCGGAGCGCCTGCCTTCAGGTGGAGGTCGGAACCGTCCATCTGGGCCAGCACGTGCAACAGGCGGTCGAGGTCGCTGCGGTCCATGACTGTGGAGTCCTTCGTCACGGCACCTCCCGAGCTTGACCCGCTTCCGCACAACCCCGCACACAGATGGCCACAACTCGTGACGCGAGGGCCACGCGCTTCCTCTTCGTCATGGAATCGCAATGCGGCCGCGGTCCGATCGTCGTCCAAAGGGGGAAGGATGTCTGCATGGATCCCCTCGTCCTCGAGTCATGCCACAGCACTTGGCTGTTCGACACCGAGCGGATGCGCTTCCGGCGGATCCTCAAAGGCCTCGAGGTCGAGAGCCACCATGCAGCTACGGGCTGGCGCCCGTACTTCGGCCTCGACGTCGACCCCGAATCCGAGTCCTTCGTGGTGCGCCTCAACCCCGAGGGCACTCGGCTGCTCCGTTCGTGGCGCCACGTCGACCGGTGCAGCCAGTGCGGGGGCGAGGCCACGAGCGAGCTGTCGCTCGACGAATTGCGCAGCGCAGCGCACAACTGAGCCGCTCACCAGCCGATCCGGCCACGTCGGACGCCGGCCCGCTACGCAGCGCGGGCAAGACGCCTTCACCGAGCCCGCGTCGGCGCTGGGCGGATCCACCACTCCCGGCATTCAGCCTGACGGTGCTTCGTGCCGATGGATACCACGTGCATGGTTCGCGCCCACCGGGACGTCTGTCCGCCGTTACTGGTAGGCCAACGCGTCCGGTTCCCGAGCGGGCCGCCTGCACGACCGGCCGACCAGCAGCTTCTCTTCCCACGGAGTGGCTTGATCGCTACGCTAGGTACCTGCTTGGTCGTCGGGCGGTGGCGTGCCCGACTGCCGGGACCAGCCGAGGGCCGTCCCACGGCCCGCGGCCGTCGAGGGAGCAACGATGACGGACGTTTCCACCCATCCCATCGACTTGGGCGGCCCTGGCGAGGATCCGAGACCCCGAGCCGACGTCGAGCTCGTTCGTTCGGTCGCCCTGTCGTCTGCCGAGCTGTGGCACGAGATCCTGCAACGGTTGACCGAGGTCCAGCAGAGCCAGATCATCCTGGCTCGCTCCATCGAGGAGCTGGGCACCATCGTGCGGGACGCCGTGACCATCCAGGCTCCTGGCCTGGCGAGTGCCCGCTCGGCTGCCATGGTCATCCCACCGCCGCCCGCACCGGTCTCCGAGCGCTCGGTCGACGTGGCCGGCACCGACGAGATGACCGCCGGGGTGACGAGCGGCCAGCCGGTTGGGCCCGAGCAGACCGACACCTCGGCCTCTGACCCCGCTGCCAGCGAGCCATCCTGGACCGACCCCACCACACCCGAAGCCGCTGCCGGCGAGCCCACCTGGACCGACCCCACCACACCCGAAGCCGCTGCCAGCGAGCCCTCCTGGACCGACGAGGAAACGTCCGCAGAACCACCTGTCGCCGACGACGCCGGTGCCGAGCCCACGGCCGAGCGGTGGCTTCCCTTTGGTCTCGGCGCCACAGCCTCACTGCCCCTCACACCCCCGCCCGTGCCACCTTCGGCGCTGGGAGCAAGCGACCCACCCGACCCGTCGTCGATCCTGCGCTCCCGGGTCAAGAAGGCGGTGGAGGACGCACCGGCCAACGGGCAGCGTTCCCCGGACAGCAGGCCACTGGGATTCCACGTCGCCGCGGCCGATGTGCTCGGCCCGCTCGAAGACGACGAGCCGACGAGAGCCACCGTGATCGGGCCCGCCGAGG
>JAJZLP010000350.1 GCA_021803325.1 Actinomycetes bacterium | reverse complement strand
AGCGTGGCCCGGCTGATGCCGGCCTCGTCGGCGACGTCGGCGAGGCTGGTCTTGGCCGTCCCCCAGCGCGCCACGCACCTGAGTGTGGCGTGCACCAGTCGTTCCTCGACACTGCCGGGTTCGATGTCGAGCGGGTGCCGGTCGAGCAGGTGCCGCGAAAGCTCCGTCAATGTCACCTATGAGACACTAGCACTCGCAAGTGTCTTGACAGTCTCATCTGTCTCATCTACCGTCGCAGCCGGAGGGGGCGGCAGCGAGCCCGGCCACAGCGACCTCGGAGCGACCAGCCGGTGGACGGAGCCCCTTCGGCACGGCCACCGCCCGGCCCGTTCGTGGTGCGGCAGCGGTCCGGTACTGGCACGGCAGGCGAAAGGGGACGCAGCGGTGAAGGAAGCGGCGACGGAGACCGGTCGGGGGGACCCGGTCACGGCACGGCGGTACCGCCGAACGGTCGGCGGGCAGGAGCGTCCGCCAAGCGTCGGGGGTCGCCCGACGGGCCTGGCGGCGCCCACGTGCGCCGCGGCCGGCGTTCGCAGCACCGCGGCCGCCGTCGGCGCCACCAGGCGCCAGGTGCGGTGAGGCTCGTGGGGACGACCGAGTACGACGCCATCGTGGTGGGCGCCGGCCACAACGGCCTGTGCCTGGCTGCGTACCTGCAGCGGGCTGGCCTGTCCACCGTGGTGCTCGAGCGGCGCCACGAGGAGGGCGGCGGCGTCAACACCGAGGAGCCCCTGCTCCCCGGCTTCCGGCAGAACCTCCACGCCCAGTACATGGAGTTCTTCGACGTGATGCCCATGATCAGGGACTTCGGCCTGGAGGACCTGGGACTTCGGACCGTCATGCCCGAAGCACAGGCGGGGATCGCCTTCGCCGACGGTCGGCCGCCGGTGATCATCTTCCGCCCCGACATGCCCGAGGCCACGCGCGCCAGCATCGCCGCGTACTCCGCAGGCGACGCCGACCTGTTCGTGGAGCTGAAGAACCGGGCGAGGACCTTCGAGAGCATGCTGGCCGCCGGCATCTACAACCCCCCCACGCCGGAGAGCAACATGGACCAGCAGGGAGAGATGCTCGCCGCCATGCTCGGCGACCTCGGTGTCGGATCCCACTTCGCGTGGAAGTCGCCCAAGCAGGTGGTCGACGAGCTGTTCGAGACCCCGGAGCTGCGCGCGCTCCTGTACCGGGTGAGCGTCGAGTTCGGCTTCCCGCTCGACCAGACCGGCACCGGCGCGGGATTCCTCAGCTTCGTCATGTGGACGACGGGCAACTGGAAGCTGACCCTCGGGGGCACCCACAGCCTCGCCAAGGCAATGACCCAGGCCTGCTACCGCGAGGGCGTCGACCTCGTCGAGAGCTCCGAGGTGGAAAAGGTCCTCGTCGAGGGTGGCCGAGCGGTCGGGGTGCGGGTACGCGGCGGCCGGGAGTACCGGGCCTCCAGGCTCGTCGCCTCCAACGCCGACCTCCGCCAGACCCTGCTCGACATGGTCGGTGAGGAGCACCTGAGCCCGCTGTGGGTGAAGCGGGCCAAGGCCTTCCGCTACGGGCCGAGCCACGTGCTCGGCACGCCGATGTTCGCGCTGCGCGAGGCGCCGGCCTACACGTCGGCCCGCCACAACCCGGCCATCGACCGGTGCTTCTACACCCTGGTGGGCTACGACGGACCCGAAGACATGGCCCGGTACATCCGCGACGCGTACAGCGACCTGCTCCCGCAGCCCGCAGCCGGGATGTGGGTGAACAGCCTGTGGGACCGCTCCCAGGCGCCCGCCGGCGCGCACGCGGCGGCCGGCTGGTACTTCTTCCCGGTGGCGAGCGCCCTGAGCGCCGAGCAGTGGGCCGAGGTCCGCTCCACCTACAACCAGCGGTTCCTGCAGGTCTGGCGGCAGTCCGCGCCGAACATGCGGCCCGACAACGTGATCGCCGAGCGCCTCTACACCCCGGAGCAGATGGAGCGGAAGAACCTGATGCGCGAGGGGGACTTCTCGAACGGGGAATTCTCCCCGGACCAGATGGGGGTGAACCGCCCGTTCCCCGAGGCGTCGAACTACCGCACCGAGGTGGAGTCGCTCTACCTGTGCGGTCCGTCCTCGTACCCGGGAGGGGGCGTGCACGCCGCCTGCGGGTACAACGCCTACAAGGCGATCGCCCAAGACCTGGGGCTGCCGAGCCCGACCGTCGACACGAGAGGGTACTGACGATGCCGGACATCTACACGCCCGACTGGTACGACGCGGTGGTGAAGGCCATCAACGGCCGCGTCGAGCAACTGGGGGATGTGCCCACAGGTGCGTGGACGTGCAGGATCGAGATCGCCGGGGACGCCATCTCGCCGTACGTGAGCGCAGGCGGGCAGCGGCACTTCCTGGTGCGCATCGAGGACGGTCAGTGCGCCTGGTACCGCGAGGTCGACCTCGAGGATGACGGGACCGAGCTCGACTACCGCTTCCAGGGCCCGGCGACGATCTTCGACGAGATCGCCGCCGGCGTCCTCGATCCCATCGATGCCGCCCTGCGCGGCACGGTCAAGGTGCGCGGGGACATGCGGTTCATGCTGCGACAGGCAGAGCTGGTGAAGACCCTGCTCGAGGCGTACGCCGACGGGGTGGAGACGACGTGGCCCGAGGGAGCGCCACCGTACGAAGGAGCCGCACATGCGTGACGCATGTGACATCGTCATCATCGGGGCCGGCCACAACGGCCTGACGCTCGGGTCGTACCTGGCCAGGAGCGGGCTCGACGTGATCGTCTGCGAGCGGCGCCACGAGGAGGGCGGCGGGCTGTGCACCGAGGAGCTGACGCTCCCGGGCTTTTTGCACAACGTGCACGCCAACTACCACACCTTCGTGGACATGGCGCCCCCGGTGGCGGACCTCGACGTGCGCGCCCACGGCGTGGAGTACGTGCGCCCCGAGGTGCAGATGGCTTCGGTGTTCGAGGACGGGACGGCGCTGGTCGTGCACGACGACCTCGACAAGACCTGCGCGTCGATCGCCCGCTTCGACGAGGAGGACGCGGAGACCTTCCGCCGGCTCCAGCGCGAGGCGCACGGCTTCATCGACCTGGTCCTCGGGACGCTCATGTACGAGCCGCCCATGGCCGTGAAGGAGCTCACCAAGGCGCTGGCGTCGTTCGGCGTCGACAAGCGCAGCGAGTTCCTGTCGGTGAAGCTTCGCGTCGAGACCATCGACCAGTTCCTCGACCAGCACTTCCGCAACCCGAAGGTGAAGGCGCACCTCGCCTTCCACGGGGCGGTGTGCGGGTACACCAACGACGTGAAGGGCCTCGCCATCGGGTTCCCGCTCCTCGCCGGCAAGATCGACAACTGGCATCTGTGCGTGGGCGGGTCCCACCGGCTGGCCCACGCCCTGTGGCGCGACCTCGCCCAGCACGGCGGGGTGATGGTCTCCGACGCCGAGGTGTCGAGGATCCTCGTCGACGGCGGCAGAGCGGTCGGGGTGCGCCTGGCGGACGGCACGGAGATCTCGGCGGCGAAGGCCGTCGTCTCGACGGTGTCGGTGGAGCAGACGTTCCTGGAGTTCATGGACGGCCAGGCGGTGCCGGAGCCGTTCCGGGAAAAGGTGCGGACCGAGGTGCGGCACAAGGACTGGACACTGTTCTCCGTCCACCTCGCCATGGACCGGTTCCCGGAGTACGAGGCTGCCGCCTTCGACCCCGACGTCGACCGGGCGTGGGTGGTGAACCTCGGCTACGGGTCGCCGCAGGAGCTCGACGCCGACTGGGCGGCGATCCGAGCCGGCAGGCTCCCCGACCCCCGCCCCAACGCCGCCGTCAATTCCCTGTACGACCCCACGGACGCCCCCGAGGGCTGCGCGACCGGACTGCTCAGGCAGTTCGCGCCGTTCGCGCTGGCCGAAGGGGGAGCGGCGGCGTGGGACGGCGTCGGGCCGCACTACGGTCGCAAGTGCGTCGAGGCCTGGCGCCGCTTCGCCCCGAACCTGACCGACGACGCCTTCCTCGGCCGGGCGGTGTTCACGCCGCTCGACAT
Organism: Actinomycetes bacterium; assembly: GCA_021803325.1. Classification (GTDB taxonomy): domain Bacteria; phylum Actinomycetota; class Acidimicrobiia; order Acidimicrobiales; family UBA8190; genus JAJZYI01. The sequence goes on along the minus strand of JAJZLP010000350.1, from coordinate 1,251 downwards.
CGCGCGCAAGCTGCCGAACATGGTCCGGGGCGACTGGATGATGGGTGAGATCAGCCTCGACAACATGCTCGACCAGCGGCCGCTGCCGGAGCTCGGCCACTACCGGACGCCGGTCGAGCGCCTCTACATGGGGGGGTCGACCCAGCATCCCCACGGGTTCATCACGTTCGGGCCGGCGTACAACGCGCTGTCGGTCATTGCCGAGGACCTGGGCCTCGAGCACTGGTGGCGGAAGGTCTGATGCACGGCCGACACGCGCCCCGACGGAAGGTCTGAGCATGGTGCGGCAGGCCGCCGACGGGCAGCAGCACAGTGGCGCCGCGGGCGGGCACCCCGAGGTGGTGCTCGTCGACGGCGACGACGCGTCGGGACTGGCGGCCATGATCGCCGGGCTGCTCGAGGAGAACGTCAAGGCGTTCCGGAGCCGGGCTGCGGCGGCACGCCTGGCGAGAGGCCGCATCGTCCTCGAAGCATCCGACCGGGGGATGGCCGTGACGCTCTCCTTCGGCCCTGGGCGCGTCCTCGTCAGCGACGGCGCGGCAGGCGGCGCTCCGGTGGTTGCCGGCGACTGGCTGGCGATGGCCAAGCTGTGCAGCGGCCAGGCCTCGATGATCGGCGCGGTCCTCCACGGTCAGGCCCGCGTGCGGGGCCACAAGGGCCTCGCTGCGCTCCCGGCCGCCACCTTCGCGCTGACCGTGCCCCGCTCCTTCTACGAGGAGCGTGAAGGCGGCGGAAGCCGCGCGAGCCGGGGTGGGGCGGCCGCTGACGGCGCAGCTCCGTCGGAGCGCTGGGCTCCCGACACCCAACGTGCGGCATGGGCCGGCTTCGGCGTCTCGGTCGCCGCCGCGGCTGTCGTGGTCTACGTCCGGCGTGCGCGCCGCGCCCGGCGCGCCGAGCACACGGGCGGAGCTGCCGGCCGGAGGAGCTGTCCGAGCACGAAGAGCCGCTGAGCGCGACCGTACGGTTCGGCCACCGCCTCGGGTGGATCCACCCATTCCCCAACGGCAATGGCAGGTATGCCCGTCAGGCTGCCGCCGTGATGCCCCGTCGGTGGATGGCGTCGCGTGGCTGGTGGCTGGGGGCTGGGGGCTGGGGGCTGGCGGCTGGCGGCTGGGGGCTGGCGTCGCGTGGCTGGTGGCTGGTGGCTGGTGGCTGGTGGCTGGTGGCTGGAGGCAGACTCGGGGCCATGGAATTGGTCGTCGCCCGCAACCCCGACCCGGACAGCAGCCTGCCCTACCTGCTGCTGGTGCC
>JAJZLP010000203.1 GCA_021803325.1 Actinomycetes bacterium | reverse complement strand
GCATCGCGACGCGAACCGGTCGGAGACGGCTCGCGGGCACCCCGGGTCGTGGGGACCGTGCCGCCGGCCTGAGCGCTGCCCAACCCACACCTCGACCCGGGCCACACCTCTCCCAACCCACACCTCTCCCAACCCACACCTCGACCCGGGCCACACCTCGACCCGACTTCGAGCATGGGCTGGTCGCCGGCATGGATCGACCTGTGACACCGAACGACCATCGGGTGCGGTGCTGGAGCGCAGGTGGTCGCGCCGTCAGCCGACAGCCAGCCGTTCAGGTCCCGAGTACACGGTGCAGCGCTCATCGCGCACAAAGCCGACCAGGGTGACGCCCAGCTCCGCTGCCAGCGCGACGGCCAGGCTGGTGGCGCCCGACACCGCGACGACCACACCGATCCCCGCTCGCACGGCCTTCTGGACGATCTCGAACGACACCCGCCCGCTCACCACCAGGACGGCGTCGCCGAGGGGCAGCCGGCGCTCGCACAGGGCCCAACCCACCACCTTGTCGACCGCGTTGTGCCGTCCGACGTCCTCGCGAACCACCAGCAGCTCGCCGCCAGGCTCGGCCAGCCCGGCGGCGTGGACCGTGCCGGTCTCGTCGAAGCAGAGCTGCTCTCGGCGCAGCAGGCCGGGAAGGGCGCACAGCCAGTCCACCGCCACTCGCGGTCCGGGGCCGATCACCGGATGCCCGACGGCCCGGAGCGCGTCGATCGATGCGGTGCCACACGCCCCGCAGGCGCTCGACGTCACCGTCTGCCGCTCCCTGCCCGCTCGCCGGGGCGGACGCCGCAACCGGGCGGTCACCACGTTGTACTGGTTCGGGTCCCGGTCAGCAGCACCACCCCGGCCGGCGCCACCGACGCAGTACGCGATGCTCGCCAGGTCGTCGGCGCCGTCGATGACGCCCTCGGCCAGCAACAGGCCGGCCACCAGCTCCATGTCGTTTCCCGGAGTCCGCATGGTGATGCCGAGCGTGCTCGTCCCGCGAGGGCTCGACAGCCGCACCTCCAAGGGCTCCTCCACGGCAAGCCGGTCAGGCCGGCGCACCAGACGGCCAGGCCCCGGTGCAAAGACCATCGCCTGGCGGCTCGGTGCCTTGGCGGTGAACATCCGTACCGGGGAACGCTGATCGCCGGGGAATGCCATGCCCCGACAAGCCTAGGTCGACACGTCGGCGATCGCTCTCCCACGCCCCGGCACCCGCCTCCGCCGGCCGCGATCCGCCCTCCACCCGCCCGCCGCGAACCACGGGGGCCCGCACCACCCCGCCCCCGGCGCTCGTCCGCCGCGCCACCCCACCCACCTGGCGACCCCGTTCACCTCGCCTCGCTTCCGCCAGCCACGAACCACAGCGCAGCGCCACCCCGCCCGCTGCCCCACCCGCCGCGCCGCCTGGCCCACGGTGCCCGACCGGCCGGTCACCCCGCCCACCTGGCAACACCATCCAGCTGGCACGCCGGTTCCTGCGAGCACGCCGGGCGCCGACCATACCGCCTGCCGTGGTGTGCCACACTCGGCAGATGCGACAGGGGGCGGAAGGGCACGCCGCCACCGAACCCACGTGCGGGACCGGCGGGTGAGCACGTCGAGCCAACGCGCGGGTCCCGCCGCGCTGCGACCCAGCGCGCGGCGCGAAGCCACAGCCGGGCGCGTCGCCGAACGGCCAGACACCGAGCGACGTGCCGCACCCGGTGACCCTGCCAGCACATCCTTCCCTGCGGGACGCCCGGCAGCACCTGCTGCCGCCGGCAGCGGCGCCAGCCCACGCCACCGGCGGCGGCAATCCCTCGCAGCCTTCGCCGGCCTGGCCGCCGGGTACCTGGCGCTGTCGGTCGGTATGTGGTGGCACGTCTGGACCGGGCACCCGGCGTCCTCGTTCTTGTGTGCCTGCGGGGACCCAGGCCAGTACCTGTGGTTCTTCACCGCACCAGCGGAAGCACTCCGCCACGGGCACCTGCCGTTCTTCACCGGAGCGGACTACCACCCCGGCGGCGTCAACATGCTCGACAATCCGGGGGTGCTGGGCCTGGCCGTGGCTGTGAGCCCGATCACCTGGGTCTTCGGGCCCATCGCGGCGGTCAACGTGGTGCTGCTGGTGACGCCCGTCCTGTCCGCTCTCGCCGGCTTCGCACTGCTGCGACGGTGGGTCCGGTGGTGGCCGGCAGCCGCCCTCGGCGGCCTGCTGTACGGCTTCTCGCCGTTCGTCGTCGCCGGCTTGGAGTACGTCCACCTGCAGGCTGCGTTCCTCGCCATCCCCCCACTCGTCCTGCTGTGCCTCGACGAGCTCATGGTCCGCCAGCGGTACCGGCCCGTTCCGGTCGGCATCGCCCTCGGTGTGCTGGCCGCCGTGCAGTACCTGGTCAGCCCCGAGATGGTGGTACTCACCGCACTGGCCGCCTTGATCGGCACGATCCTGGTCGTCGCTTACGCGGCCAGGCGCGAACCCGACGAGCTGCGCCGACGCGCACCGATCGCGCTGCGGGGCATCGGTACGGGCAGTGCGGTCGCCGTCGCCCTGCTCGCCTACCCCGTCTGGTACGCGTTGGAGGGGCCCCGCCACACGGTCGGAGCCCCGTGGACCTTCATCGCCAAGACGGGCAACTCCATCGGCGCCTTCGTGCTTCCAGGGCAAGGTGCCACGCGCCAGGCCTTGCAGCCCGGAGTGTTCGGGTACTACGGCAAGGCCGGACCGGCACAGAACTACGTGGGGCCGACCGTGTTGGCGGCGGTCGTGGCGGTGGTGGTCTTGATGCGGCGCTCCCGGCTCGTGCAATTCGCAGCGGTCATGGCCGCCGTGCTCGCCGTCCTTTCGCTCGGCACCGTCCTGGTGGGCAAGCCCGGTTCGTTCCTGTCAGCGGCCCAGCACCTGCCACCGGCCCACTGGTGGATGCCGTGGCAACTGGTCGCCCACCTTCCCCTCGCCGACGAGGCCAGCCCAGGACGGCTCTCGGGGATCCTCGATCTGTTCGTGGCCATCGTCTGCGCCGCCGGCCTCGACCGCCTCGTCCAGCTCGTCCGCCATCGGCAGAACCGGGACAGCACCGACTTGGGCAGCATTGACCGGGGCAGCGTCGACCGGGCGCTGTGGCCGAGGATGCGTCGCTTCGTCCCCGGGGCCACCGGACTGCTGGCCGCCGTCGCCGTCCTCGTCCCCATGGGCGCCACCTACCAGCTCCCGTTCGCGACGAGCAGCGTCCAGGTCCCGATGTGGTACCGGACTGCCGGCACAAGGCTCCCCGCCGGGTCCGTCGTGCTCGCTGTCCCCTGGGGCCTGTCCCAGACCAGCGCCTGGCAGGCCATCTCGGGAATGCATTTCGTCATGGCCGGCGGCGACGCCTTCGTGCCCGGCCCCACCGGACGGTTCCAGGCGAAGCCGACCCCAGGGAGCGCCGAACAGATCCTCAGCGCTTTCACCGGCTACGCCAGGCCGCCGCTTGCTACCACCGCTGCCGTGGGGACACTGCGCCGCGCGCTGGCGCGATGGCAGGTGACCACCGTCGTCGTGACCGAAACCAGCGGATCGCCGTCCTACGCCGTCGGCTTCCTCTCCATCGCGCTCGGCTCCGTCCCGACGGTGCAGGACGGTGCCTACGTCTGGAGCCACGTCCGCGACGCACCCGCACCGTGGCAGGTGCCACCCACCACCGTGCTCGGCTGCCGTCCGCTCACCGATCCTCCCCAAGCCGTCGCACAGTGCGTAGCCAGGGTCGCCGCCCTGGATCGGCTCGCGTCGCACCCGGCGACCACCGGCTGAGCCACCGGTCGAACCCCGCTCCGCTGGACCGGCCCGGGCGGCCAGGCTTGCCCCTCTGCGATGCTCCGGTCGAACCGTTCCCCGCCGAGTCGACCAGCGACGCCCGATGGAGCTCGACCAGTCGTTCGTGCTGCGTTCACACGCCGGTGACCCTGCGGACACGTCGACCGCGTACCGTCAGTGATGCCGGCACCTCGCCACCGGGCGGCGGTCGACCGGCTCGAGGAGGTCGCCGTGGACATCGCCCCCCGCTCCCTGACATCACGACGGACCGGCCTGTCGACGGCGAGAGCGACACGCAACGCGCAGAGCGAGCTGCACGCGCACCGCCAGGCACTCGACGAGCTCGACGAACGCCTCCGCCAGGTCAGCGACCACGAGCACCGCCCAGCCGCCTGACCGCGCCGGACGCCGACGGCTCCAGCCGTACCGGTCATGGACAGCCACCGGGCACGAGCAGCCACCGGGTCATGAACGGCCACCTGGGCACTGCCCCCGGACGCGCAGCCCCACCACTACACTGACAACGTGCCGTTGCCCGACACATCGGCTGGAGTCACCGTTGCCGAGGCCACCCGGGCGGACACCGACCTTCTCGCGGCCATGGCATCCCTCCTGCCGCAGCTTTCGTCGTCGGCCACAGCGCTCACGGCTGACGAGCTCGCCACCATCATCGACGATCCGGCGACCGTGGTGTTCGTGGCCCGCAGCGCTGGCCGGGTGGTGGGCAGCCTGACGCTCGCCATGTTTCGCATCCCGACCGGCATGCGGGCATGGATCGAGGACGTGGTCGTGGACGAGTCGGCACGAGGGTCCGGTGTCGGTGCGGCGCTGTCGGCGGCCGCCATCGACCGGGCCCGAGCAGCGGGTGCACGCACCGTCGACCTCACGTCTCGGCCCTCACGTGCAGCAGCGAACCGCCTGTACCAGCGCATCGGGTTCGTGCGGCGCGACACCACCGTCTACCGGTTCGACCTGACCGACTGATCCACCGGCGCCGGGCCACCCGATCAGCGAACCCCGTCTGTCCGGCTGATCGGACGCGATCGGCGCCGTCGCTCCATGTCGGCTCCGGCCGCGCCCGCTACGGTCGCGGCCATGACCGTCCTCCTCGCCGCGGTCGGCGCGATCGTGATCGCCACGGCCATCGCCGCCGCTGTGTCGGGACAACGGCGCTCCCGGCAGCTAGCGGTCGAGCGGACGCTGGTCGAACAGCTTCGTGCACAGCTCGGGTCGGAGGCCCAGGCCCGAGCCGCGCTGCAGGAGCAGGCGACGGCTGCCTCGGATCGCGCCAGTACGGCGGCCGAGCACGCAGCAGCAGCCGAACAGCGCGCAGCCGAAGCCGACGCCCGCGCAGCCGACGCCGACGCCCGCGCCACCGAAGCCGACGCCCGCGCAGCCGAAGCCGAGGTCCGCGCAGCCGAAGCCGACCGGCAGGCTGGGGAAGCTGCCGAGCATGCAGCGATCGCCGAACGGCGCGCTGACGATGACGGTGCCCGAACCACCGGAGCAGGTGCCGC
>JAJZLP010000005.1 GCA_021803325.1 Actinomycetes bacterium | reverse complement strand
TCGAGCACGGGGTCGTCGGGTTCGGGTTCGTCGGGTTCGGGGTCGTCGGGTTCGGGTTCGTCGGGTTCGGGGTCGTCGAGCACGGGGTCGTCGAGCACCGGGTCGTCGGGTTCGGGGTCGTCGAGCACCGGGTCGTCGAGCACGGGGTCGTCGAGCACCGGGTCGTCGAGCACGGGGTCGTCGAGCACCGGGTCGTCGAGCACCGGCACCCATCACCACGTCGACTGGTGGCTGTCCGCCAGCGCCGTCCCGTGACAACGAGGCAGCTGATGGGCGGGCAGCAGCTGGTGACAGGCAGAGCCACGACCTGCAAGACCTGGGCCGGTGCCCGGCGATGTGGCTGGCCCAACGCCGGCCCGAGGACAACGAACCACCACAGCGGGAGGAACACCGTGATGCGAGGACGACGCCGAGAGCACCGCACCAGCAGGTTCGGGCCGTGGTGACCCACCAGGCCGGTGGGCCGATGTCGCCGAGTGACCGTGCCGCTGCCGGCGCCGCCTTCGCCCAACGGGTCGACCGGCTCACCGGCAACCTCTGCCAGGTGATCCGAGGGAAGGACGACGTCGTCCGCCGCGCCCTCACCTGCATGCTGGCCGAGGGGCACCTGCTGCTGCAGGACGTGCCGGGGACCGGCAAGACCTCCCTCGCCCGGGCGATGGCAGCCTCGATCCGGCTGGAGTGGAACCGCATCCAGTTCACGCCCGACCTGCTGCCGTCGGACGTGACCGGCGTGTCGGTGTTCAACCAGGGCAGCGGCACGTTCGAGTTCCGGCGCGGTCCGATCTTCGCCAACATCGTGGTCGGCGACGAGATCAACCGGGCTTCGCCGAAGACCCAGGCGGCGCTGCTCGAGGTGATGGAGGAGCGAACCGTCTCGACCGACGCCGTCGTCTACCCGGTGCCCCGACCCTTCATGGTGGTCGCCACCCAAAACCCCATCGACATGGAGGGCACCTACCCGCTGCCCGAAGCCCAGCTCGACCGGTTCCTCATGCGTCTGGAGGTCGGGTACCCGCCGGCGGAGGCCGAGGCCGACGTGCTGCGGCACGAGAAGGACGGGGCCACTGTCTCCCACCTGGCGCCGGTGATGGAGGGGCTTGACCTGCTCGCCATGATCGACCATGTCAAGACCGTGGAGGTCGCGCCGACGATCGAGGGGTACATCGTGGCGCTGGCGCACGCCACCCGCCAGGCACCCGAGGTTCGGCTCGGTGTGTCACCACGTGGCAGCCTGGCGCTGCTGCGTGCGGCTCGGGCGTGGGCGGCCATGGGAGACCGGCCGTTCGTCACGCCTGACGACGTCAAGCTGTGTGCGTCGTCGGTGTGGTGCCACCGGATCCTGCTGCACCCGGAAGCCGAGCTCCAAGGGCGCACCAGCGCGGATGTGGTGGCCCGTGCCGTCCAGTCGGTTCCCGTTCCCCGGAACATCGGCACGTGAGCACGGTGCAGCGCTCCGGGCTTCGAGGCCGACCGCGCCGATGACGCGCGCCGGGCTGGGATCGCTGGTGCTCGGTGCCGTGCTCGTCGCGGCAGGAGCCGCGCTGGTGTGGCCGGCGATGGTGGTGGTCGGCGCCGGAGCGCTCCTACTGGTGGCGGCAGCGGTGGTCTGGGTCGCCCGCCCGCCCTCGGTCCGCATCGAACGCCAGATCCATCCGACACGCGTGCCGAAGGGCATGCCCGCCATCGCCCACCTGCAGCTGGCCAACGTCGGCCGGTCACGCCTGCCGGTCACCGTGGCCCAGCAGCCCTACGGCGACGGCGTGGTCCGCACCGTCCTGCCCGAGCTCCGCGGTGGTGAGCGCGGGGTCCGCACCTACCGGCTTCCCACCGCCCGGCGAGGGGTGTTCGACGTCGGTCCGGTCGAAGTCGGTCGCGGCGACCCCTTCGGCCTGCTCCGGGTCACCCGACGCTTCGGCGAGGTGGAACGGCTGTGGGTTCACCCGAGGGTGCTGCCCCTGCTGCCGCTGCCGTCGGGCGTGACTCGCAACCTCGAGGGCCCGTCGTCGGACACCGCGCCCGAAGGGGACATCACCTTCCACCGCTTGCGGGAGTACGTGACCGGCGACGACCTGCGCATGATCCACTGGAAGTCCACGGCACGCACCGGTCGCCTGATGGTCCGCCACAACGTCGACACCTCCCAGCCCTACACCGTGGTGCTGCTCGACCTGAACCCGGCGCTGCACACCACGTCGAGCTTCGAGACGGCAGTGGACGTGGCCGCGTCGGTGGTGGTGGCCAGCGCCCGCCAGAACGCCGCCGTCCAGCTGTGCTGCAGCACGGGGGAGCGGGTTGGCGGCCCCGGCGACCGGTCGCCGCAGCCGATCGTCGACTGGCTCACCGAGGTGAAGCCGACCGGAGGCGATCTCGAACGCGAGCTGGTGCGCCTCCGGCACCATCGGGGCGGTACCGCGCTGGTGGTGGTGACCGGCGCCATCCGCGACGGTTCGCTGGCGGCCCTGCCGGCCCTGCGACGCCGCTTCCGCCGGGTCGTGGTGGTGTCGATCGCCGATGTGCCGCAGCCGCCCGTCCGGCTGCCCGGCGTCACGGTGATCGAGGCCACCGACGGGGATCGGTTTGCCGCCGCCTGGAACCTGGCTGCGCGCCGGCCTGGTTCCCCTGCGGCTGGTGCTGTCCCTGCGGCTGGTGCTGTCCCTGCGGCTGGTGCTGTCCCGGTGCCCGCGGCCGCAGCAGCACCGCCGCCCCCACCGGCGCGGAGGCAGGCATGAGCCCCGGAGCCGGCATCCGCGAGCGTGCTGCGGCCCCCCCGCCCGCCCCCGGCGCGCCGGCCGGTGCCGGTCGGCCCCGGTCTGTCACCCACCGGATCGCTGTCGATGACCCGGCCATGCTGGCTCGGACCGTCCTTGGTGGCGCGCTGTGGCCGTTGGCCGCCGCCGCCACGGTCCTGGCCGTCTCCCCGCTCGCCGCGGCGTTCTCCGGCAGTACCTTCGTGCCGCTGGCGCTGGTCGCCGCTGTCCTGGCTGTGGGCATCCCCGCCGCGTTCGCCGCCACAGGTCGGTCGGCCACCTGGTCGGTGTCGGCCTCGGCGGTCGCCGCCGTGCTGTTCCTTCTTCTCGCCACCCTGCACGAGCCGCTCGGCGTAGCGGACCTGGGCCGGGGATTGGCCGAAGGCAGCGCCCGCCTGCTGTCGGAGACCCTGCCGATAGCGTCGCCCCGCTGGGTGCTCGTCACGCCGGTCCTCCTGTGCTGGCTGGTCGGTGCGACCTCCGGGGAGCTCTTGGCTCGTCGGCGCAGCGTGGCCGGCGCCGCTGTCTGCTGGATCGCCGGGTTCGTCGTGGCCCTTGCGCTCACTGCCGGCGACCCCCAGCGGTTCGTCGGTGTCGCCGCCGCGTTCGTGGCGGTCGTCGGCGTGGTCCTCTTCACCCAGCGGTGGCTGGCCGTCGTCGGTCCACGCGACGAGCTGGCCGAGGCGGGTACCGGGGTGTCGGCGGGTCGGGGTGCGCTCGGGGGCCAGGATCCGGCCGGCCCCAGGCCCGACGGCGGTCCCGCCGGAGCCGTCGCCCGGATGGCAGCTCGGTGGCCCGGTGGCCACGGCAGCAACCAGGCGCTGCCGCTGCGTCCGCTGGTCCTCGGCATGGCGACCCTGGTGGTGGTCACGGTGGCCTCGGCGATGCTGGTCCCGCGCCTGCCGGGCCTGGCCGGTTCCCCCGTCGCGCCGGCCCGCCGCCCGCCGCTGCGCAGCGAACAGCCGGTGGTTCCGACCGACGCGGTCGCCATCCTGCGCCAGGCGAACCCGGCGGCGCCTGCGGTCACCGAGCTGACAGTGCGCGCGAACCGACCCTTCGACGGATATCTCACGCTGGCGATCCTCGACCGCTACGACGGCGACGTCTGGGGTCTCGACCGGACCTTCGCGCCGACCGGAGGGCGGGTGCCGGTAGCGCCGGGCGCCCCGGCGGGCGGCACCACGCTCGTCCAGCACTACCACCTCGAGCGGGCGTTGCCGTTCCCGTGGCTGCCGGTGGTCGACCGGGCAACGTTGGTGTCGGGAGTCGCGATCGACGCCGCGCCGAGCGCCGGCATGGTGGTGCCCGCCGCGCCGATGGCTGCCGGCACGCGCTACACCGTCGTCTCGCGGGCGCCCACCGTCACGCTCCAGACGATGGGTGCGGCAGACCTGCGGCGTCCTCCGGCGTCCTCCCCCGACCCGGCCGACCTGTCGGTCCCTGCCTCGGTGCAGCCCTATCTCGCTGCGACCGTCCACGCGTTGGCCACCCAGAGCGGGCAGGCACCGGCCCGCTCCCTGACCTTCTTGGCTGCAGTGGCCGACCTGATCCACTCGCGCGATGCCCTGCTCGACCCGGTCGCGTCGGCCGGAGCAGGTGCCGGGGCGAGGGCTGCCGGTTCCGGGGCAGACGAGGGTGGCACCTCGCTCGCCGCCGTGATCCACGCCGTCATGACAAAACGCCAAGCCACCCCAGAGCAGTACGCGACCCTCTTCGCCCTGGTCGCCCGCTATGTGGGCATCCCGGCTCGGCTGGTCACCGGGTTCCGGCTGTCGCCGCCTTCGGCCACGCCGGGACCGGCGGCAGGCGGGCGCACCATCGCGGTGACCAACCGCCAGGCGTGGACGTGGGTGGAGATCCCGGTGGCGGGCCTCGGCTGGGTGGTGGCCGACCCGACGCCGGCCCAGATCGGCATCCCGGCGCTCCCGTCGGCCGCTGGCTCCAAGCAGCCCACGTCCACGCCGCCGCCGACTCCGGCGGTGGCCGTGTCCCACCACAGCGGTCATGCACTGGCGCCGCCCGTCCACCTGCTCGCATCGCACGGTGGTGCGCTGTGGATCGCCGTTGCTGCTGCCGGTGGCGTGCTGGCGCTGCTCGTGCTGGGTCTGCCCGGGTCGGTGTGGGCACGCCGTCAGCGCCGTCGGCGTCGACGCCAGGTCGGGGATCACCGCAGCCGTGTCGTCGGTGCCTGGCACGAAGTGCTCGACACCCTGGTCGAGCACCGCTGCGGCGACCTCCGGGCGCTGACTGCAGCCGAGGTGGCCGCGGTCGCCGGTGACCGCTTCGGGGCGGACGTGGCTGCGCCGGTCGGCACCGTCGGTCGTATGGCCGACAGTGTGCTGTACTCCGAGCACACCTCGCCCACCGACGGCGACGCCATCCATGCATGGGACCAGAGCCGACAGGTGCTCACCGGCTGCCGGCGTCACGTGGGTCGGTGGGACCGCGTCCGGGTGGCGGTGCGCGTCGCTCCGGGGACCACAGCGATGACCAACCCCAGGCGGTAGACCGGCGGCACTGTTGACCGG
>JAJZLP010000221.1 GCA_021803325.1 Actinomycetes bacterium | reverse complement strand
TGTTGAGCTGGGTCGCCAGGTGGTCGGCAGCTCGGCAGAACCAGATCAGCTGCAGCAGTGGCGGGGGCTCGGGGGCAGCGGTGGGGGGCTCGCCGATGCCGGGCGCCGGCCCTGGGAGGGTCTCGGCGTGCGAACAGGCGTCCCTGTCGTGGTGGGGAACCGGTGTGCCGTTCACCAGCGGACCGCGAGAGGCCACCGTTGGCACAGGCGCAGTCGGCGCCTCGCGGTCGAAGGCTCGTGCGGCTCGCACCAGGGATCGCTCGGCGGCGATCAGGTGTGCCAGTGCGCTCCAGCCGGTCCTGTCGCGATGGTGCATGGCGCGAGCGCCGGGCTCCGACCCCGCCGCATCGGCCATCTGCTCCCACGCTTCTGCGCTCAACCGTCGGAGGTGCTCGGCCGGGGTCAGGTCCGGTGCGACGCCGGTCCCGCTCGGAGATCTCGCGCTGCCGGGACGGCGAGTGGTGCTCATGCAGCCGAGGTCCTGTGCGCGTGCTCGATCTTCTTCGCTGGCCGACGTTCCGCTCCAGCGCTGACGTGGGCGAAACCGTGCCTTGCGCATCGGTCGTCTTCGTTGTAGATCGACAGCAAGGTCGTGCAGCCGGTCTGGGCGCACACACGGCCGGCGGTGAACCGGTGCACCGGGTGGGCGCCACCACCCAGCCGGTCCGCTCCCACCGCATCCTCGAACCCTTCCCAAGCAAACATGCGTCACCCCTCCTCGCTGTGCGTGCCGCTCCTCCGATCGAAGTCGGCGCCCGCACTCGGCGCAACAGTCCTCTCCTCAGCATCACCTTCCCGCTCGCGACCGAACAGGGCCGAAGGTCACGTCCGGGGGTGAAGGAGGGTCGTGGCTCCGTCGGCAGCGGGCGCCTACGCTCGCATGAACGGTCTCCGAGCACCGTCGCCTGGGGTGCTGTCGCCCCGAGCGTCGCCACCTCGGATGCTGTCGCCCCGGGCGGTGCTGCCTTGAGCGCCGTTCGCCCGGGAACCACCGTGGGCGTCGCCTACGCGGATCACGAGGTCGAGCGATGACGAAGATGACCAGCCAGGACCTTCAGGGGGAGCTGACCCGGCATGTCGGGTTCGACGGTGCGGTGCCGGCGCGGGTGGTCGAGCTGGTGGCTCGCGACGGCGCATGGGAGGGCCGGCTGTGGGAGGTGCTGCGGATCGTGGCCGAGGACCGGGACCGGATGGCTTTCCTGTGCGGCGGCCTCCATCCCGCCGAGGTGGCGACATGGGTCGGGTTCTGGGCAGAGGCCGACCTCGAGGTCGACCAGGTCGCTGCCATCGTGGCTGCCGGCGGTTACGACCCGGAGCCGTTTGAGGTGCTGGCCCGGCACGGCCTGCTCGATCGGGCCCTGCGCGACGGCGCCGGCATGGCCCGGCGCATCGACGGGGAGCTTGCCGGCACGTGGATCAGTGACCGGTTCGCGACCACCGCGCCCGACGAGATCCTGGCTTGGGCTGAGCAGTTCCCGGAGCAGGCGGGCTGACGTGGCGACGGTGCGTGGCACACCGGTGCGTGGGCAACTCCCGGCATGTGCAAGGTGGCCGAGCCCGGGCGCGCCGCTGCCCGGCCCCGGAGTTGCCGGGGTCGGGCAGCGGGTGGAGCCCGATGGTCCGAGCGGGAGGTTCAGGCAGTGGCGACCGCCGGCTGCTGCCGGCCCGTCAGGAGCGGCACTTCGGCGGGAACCCGGCGGGCATGCCAGATGCCGAAGGCAGTGAGGACTGCCATCAAGAAGGCAAGGATGAACGAAGCGACCCCCGCCCACAAGGCGATGGCGCCGAACGTCGAGAAGGCGTATGCCTCGAGGAGCAGCCCCCGGAGGGTGGTGCCTTGGAACGACGTCTGCTCCAGCGCCGTCAGCTTTGCTGCTTGGGCACTACCGGGCGTAGCCGCGCGTGCTGCGGCGCTGACCAGCGCGTAGACGCCGTGGTAAGGCATGTTCGACAGGTGGACGGCGATGAAGTCGTTGGCGTAGACCTCGGCTTGCGCACCGGTGAGCAGCTCCTGGCCTGCGTACTGCGACACGGTCGGGATCATGCTCGGCGTGATCTCCGTTCCCGCTTTCGGGTGGGCGAACGCCGCCTTGGACGGGAAGTAGATCTGCTGCATGGCCAGCTGGTTGTGGACGCTCGAGTTGGTGAAGCTGTAGCCCCACATGAGCAATGCACCGGCGACGATGAGCACCACGGTCACCAATGTGCCACCTGCGCTGGCCAGGATATCGAAGACCTTTCGCTGCATGGCCCGCTCCTTTTTGTCGTTCCTCGCAACCGACTTCTGCCGGTTGGTACCTCTCCAATTTCGTGGCCTGGGCGTCGGTGCCGGCAGGGCCGAAAGTCCCGACCGTGGTTCTTTGGGACCTTCGGTCCCACCGCGCACGTTCCAAGCCGGTCCAGATGTCCGTCTGGCCGTGGCACCGATCGTGTCCGGGGGGCCGCCCGTGACTGACGAGGCCGCGGTCGCGTGGTGACAGCCGCCTGGCAGTGCTGCCGGTGACGGGCGCGGACACGGTGGGGGTGGTGGTGGGCGGGGTCATGCTGGCCTTGCTCCTCGGCACCAGCGACGCGCCGAACGCCAGCGCTGCATTGGTGTCGGCCCGTGCCGGGCCCTACCGCCGCGTGCTGGCCTGGTCGGTTGGCTGGCACGTGGTCGGCGGTCTGCTGGCCGGCACTGCAGTGGCACGCACCGTCGTGGGTCTTGTCCACGTCCGGCCTGGCGAGCTGGATCCCGTTCTCGCTGCGGCCAGCTTCGGCTCCGTGGTCTTCACCTGGATCATGACGCGGCGCGGCCTGCCGGTGAGCGCAAGCGTGGGACTGGTCGGGGGTCTTGCCGGTGCGGGAGTGGTGGCCGGCGGATGGCGTGCGGTGACCTGGGGCCATGTCCCGCACGGCTTGACGGTACCGGGCGTTGCCGGCGTCCTGGCAGGCGTGGTGCTTGCCCCTGTGGTCGGTGCTCTGGTGGCCGGGGCGATGGCGGTGCCCATGCGGCGTCTGGCTCGACGGCTGCGTCGCCCGGCGCACCGGGCGGTCGACGTCGGGGTGTGGCTGGCTGCCGCCGCTGTGGCGGTTGCCGACGGGACCAACGACGGCCAGAAAGCCATGGGCGTACTGGCGGCAGGACTGTCCGGCGTGTCGGCGGTCCAGGTAACTGGTTCGGGGATCGCCTGGTGGATCCGCATCACCTGTGCCACGGTGCTTGCCGTTGGAACCGTGGTCGGGGGCCGTCGCCTCGTCCAGACCGTGGCCCGAGGCCTGGCGCCGGCCGGGCCAGTGGACGACCTCGTCGCCCAGGTGGCATCGGCCGGGATCATCTTCGCCGGGGCGGTCGGCGGCCTGCCGTTGTCGACATCCACGGTGACGACCTCGGCTCGGGTCGGCACCGGACTGGTCGGACGGCGGCGCCACGTACGCTGGCAGGGCGTGATGCGGATCCTGGTGACGTGGGTGGTCACGGTGCCTGCCTGCGGCCTGCTGGGCGCCGGGCTCTTCGAGGTGTGGCGGATGGCGGGCACATGACGTCGGCGAAGCGATCCAGGTCGCAGCAGGGCCGGCAGGGGCTGTTCCGGCGGTTCTGGTTCTCGATGGCGCCCGACGTGGTCGGTCTGCTGGTCGCCCAGGGGCAGGTGAGCGTGCAGGCGATGGCCATGTTCGCCGAATGGTCGAACGGGACCGACCACGACCTGGCTGGCACCGTCCTCGGCCTGGAGCACGATGCTGATTCGGCTCGGCGGGCGCTGCTGCAGGTGCTGCGCAGCGCTCTGGCCACCCCGATCGACCAGGAGGACCTGTACCTGTTGTCGGAGCGCTGCGATCGTGTCGTCGACGCTGCTCGCAACATCACCGCCGAGGCCGAAGCCATCGGTTGGGTGCCCGACAGGCACGCATCAGTGATGGCCGGTCACCTGCGTGATGCCATGGGCCATGTCGTCGACGGCTTTGCCGCGCTCGGCGGGCGGCCCGACGACGCGGGGAAGGCGGCCGATGCCGCGGTGCACAAGGCCCATGCCGTGGAACGTGCGTACCGGGTAGCCATGGCCGAGCTGGTGGGATTGAAGGACCTCCGGACCGTGTTCACGACTCGCGAGCTGTACCGCTCGTACGCACGCTGCGGCGACCTGGTGGTGGCTGTGGCCGACCGGCTCTGGTACGCGGTGCTGGCCGAGCGCTGAACGACGGGCGCCTGGTTGGCGCCGGCTGTCCGGTGTCCGACGAGCGTGAGGTGACGTTCGCCCCTGGGCAGTTCCGGGCACGACGGCCATCATCAGCCCATGACCTCTTCTGGGGCTCCGACGCCGCCGGACGTCGCCGTGCCGGTTGGAGGTGCCGCTGCGCCGATCGGATTAGACGCCGTGCCGGTTGGAGAAGACGCCGTACCGGCTGGAGGTGACGCTGCACCGGTTGTGTCTGGACGCTCGCCAGCGGCATTGCCGACGATGGCAGCACGATGGCTGTCACCGGCAGCAGGTGCGGCCGTGGTGGAGACGCACATCTCGGTGCTCGTGTTCGTCGGTGACCGCGTGTGGAAGGTGCGCAAGCCGGTCCGGTTCGGTTTCCTCGACTTCTCCGACCGCGCGGCCCGGCTCGACGACTGCCGGCGCGAAGTCGAGGTTAACCGGCGCCTAGCCCCCGATGTCTACCTCGGTGTGGCCGACGTGGTCCTGGACGGAGTTGCCGTCGACCACATGGTGGTGATGCGGCGCTTGCCCGGGGAGCGCCGATTGGCGGCGCTCGTGCGTGCGGAGACCGGAGCCGAGCCGTGTGTCCGGCGCCTCGCTCGGGTGCTCGCGGCGTTCCACGCCAAGGCCACACGATCGTCGTCGATCGACCGTGCCGCATCGCCCGAGGCACTGCTCGCTGCCTGGGATGCCAACCTGGCAGAGGCCGCCCCGTTCGTCGGCCCGGTCCTCGATCCCGCCACCGACGCCACGATCGCCGACCTGTCCCGGCAGTACCTGGTCGGACGTGGGCCGCTGCTGGTCGACCGGATCGCCCGCGGCCACGTGTGCGACGGTCATGGCGACCTGCAGGCAGAGGACATCTTCTGCTTGGACGACGGCCCGAGGGTCCTCGACTGCATCGAATTCGACGACCGTCTCCGCCACGTCGACGTCGCTGCCGACCTGGCGTTCATGCTTATGGACCTGGAGCGTCTCGGTGCGCCGGGGCTGGCCCGGCTCCTGCAAGCGCAGTACGAGGAGCTGTCGGGGGAGGTCCTGCCCGGATCGCTCGTCCACCACTATGTCGCGGCTCGGGCGTACGTGCGGGCCAAGGTCGGCTGCCTCCGGGCGGCGCAGGGTGACGCTGCAGCGGTGGACGCGGC
>JAJZLP010000109.1 GCA_021803325.1 Actinomycetes bacterium | reverse complement strand
GCGCCCCCACGTCGACGACCTCGCCGGCGAGCTCGAGCCCTGGGATGTCGGCGGGCACACCGGGGGGCGCGGGGTACAGGCCGCGGCGCTGGAGCAGGTCTGCTGCGTTCAGTCCTGCGGCGCGCACCGCCACCAGCAGCTCCGTGTCGCCCGGCACCGGATCGGGGTGCACGGACCATCCGAGCGCGCCATCCGCGATCGTCACCGCCCGCATGGCATCACCTCCGGTCAGCGCCCCACAGGGCGGGTCGAGTGGCGTGCGCCGACTGGCCCGACCAGACCCCCCAGCTCGCACCCGGCACGTCTGGCACAGCGGCGGCCACCGAGAACACGACCGGGTCCACGGCTGCCGGGGAACCGACCCGGTCCGCGGCCGCCGCCCCCGACCCCTGCCCCCCGTGCGCCGCGTGGGCCGCGTGGGCCGCGTTCACGCCGCTCGCCGCCTGCGGCCACCTCGGGTCGCTCGCTCGGCTCGGCGCACCACCGCCTGGCGGTGACCCTGCCAGCCAACCCAGTACCCGACGGCCAGGCCCACCACGAGGCAGCCGGCGATCACCCACACCAGGCCGAGCCGGCGCTGGGTCACCCACAGGTGGACGGTGACCGGATGGAGGTTCTGGACCACGAAGGCGATAGCCAGTCCGACGACGACGACGATCGCCACCAGCCGCAGGAGCGCCCGTCGCCGGTCACGCCGTTCGGGGTCGCCGGCAGTGGTCCGCTCGAGAGGCGGCGCGAGGTCACCGAGCGGATCGGTGGGGTTGTCCGCCACCTCGCCGATCCTACCGGCCCGTTCCGCAGCGCCGGCGACCGGCTGGCTCATCACAACCCTACGTGGTCGCCCTCCCACAGCTTGATGCCCCCCAGGATCCCCGCGCTGTTGTCCACCACGGAGACGTCGTCGCCGAGCGATCCGGACAGGTGGTGGGCGTTGCCACCCCCGATGTAGCAGTGGTCGAAGAAGGTGAGGCCCCGGAACGCCTCGATGGCTTTCGCCACCCGCCGGTTCCACTTGGCCGCGCCGACCCGCTCCAACACCCGCTCGCCCAGCTGGTCGTTGAAGGTGTCGCCCTTGCGGAAGGGGAAGTGGGCGAACTCCAGGTGGGGCAGCAGGCGGCCGTGGAAGAACAGTGCCGTGCCGACGCCGGTGCCGAGGGTGACCACGAGCTCCAGTCCGGTGCCGCTCACCACCGCCGCACCTTGCACATCCGCGTCGTTCGCCACACGGGTCGGGGCACCCAACCGATCGGCCAGCGATCGGGCGAGCGGGTACCGCGCCCACTGGGTGGTCAAGTCTGTGTCGACGGCACTGCCCGGTCCGTGAACCGTCACGAAATGTGGGGCGCTCAGCACCACTCCGTCACGGACCATGCCGGGGAACCCGGCGGACACCCGGTCGAAGTGGGGCAGCTGACCGGCGAGATCGGCGAGGTCATCCAGCAGCTTCGACGGCGGGCACGGATAGGTGGTGGGCATCCGCACCCGGTCGGCCACCATGGTGCCTGCCGCGTCCAGCACGGACGCCTTCAGCCCGGTGCCGCCGATGTCGAGGGCGAGTGTCGCCGGACCGGGTGCAGGAGTGGAAGCGGAACCGGGCGCCACCACCCCCGTCCCAGGCGAGGCGGACGCGTCGTCGGCAGTCACCGTGTCGGCAGGCGATGTCGTGCTGCCGGCAGAAGGCGGGGAGGTCGGGTTCACGTCACCAACCTTCCCACCACAACCGCCGCCGTCAAGCGCGGCCCGGATCGGCGATGCCGGCACGCGTGTGCAGCTCCCGATCGGCGATGCCGGCGCGCGCCCGCAGCTCCCGATCGGCGAACCACGGCCGCAGGCGAAGGCGGCACGGCTGGCGGTGCCCGCTCACGAGCACACCCCAGCCTGGGGGCAGCCGTCGGAGCGCGTCGGGGGCGAGCAGCGGCTCGCGTCCCGGCACATCCGCCACGGTGGGGTTCCCTTGGTGGTCCCGCGAGGTGGTCCGGTGCACCGTGTCCGCCTGGCCCACGAGCACGCTGGCATGGTCGAGCGTGCCGGGATCGGCGATGCCCGACAAGAACAGCTTGGCCCGGTGGTTGTTGACCACGGTTCCCGCCCGGGGCCCGTAGCGGGCGGTGACCTGGGCGAGGTCCTGCCACACGGTCACCAGCTGCACGCCGTGGCCCGATGCGGTGGCAGCCAGGCCGTCGAGATCGGCGACCGGGGCGACGTTGGCGGCCTCGTCGATCACGACGAGCAGCCGCGGATCGAGCGGCTTCCCGCTGCGCTCGGCTCGGTCCACTGCCGCGTCGAGCACCTGGCCGACCAGCGCCGCGAACACCGGCCGCAAGCGCCGCTGGTGGTGCGCAGGGGCGCACAGGTAGAGCGTGTCCGTGGCGTCGACCAGTGACGCCGGATCGAAGTGCGGGCCCGACCTGTCGGCAGCAGCGGCGACGCCAGGATCGGCGAAGGCCTCCAGGACGGTCTCGGCGGTGGCGTACACGGCGCTGCGCTGGCGGGGATCTCTCGCCCAGCACGCCTGGGCCGCGTGCAGCGCGGCGGTGGCCCCCGCCGCGGCCAGCGCCTCCGCCGGGGCGTCGACCTGCTGGTCGTCGAGCCAGCGGACCACCTCGGCGATGCCCGCTCCCGACAGGGATGCCGCGTGCAGGAGTGGCCCGAGAAGCTTGGCGGCCGACGCATACCAGAAGTCACCGTCCGCCATCGGGCCGCCGGCGACCCGGGCGGTCTCGACGAGGTCGGCCGCCACCCGCCGGGCGCCGACCCACGACGACGCGGCGTCGACAGGCGACCAGCACACCGGTTCGGCGCCGCCGCGGACCAGGGCCGGGGCAGCCACATCCGCCGGGTCGTACACCCACACCCGCCCGCATCGGCCGCGCCACGCCACGCTGTGGCGGGCCAGGTCGGCTTTGACCGATGCGGCGACAACCGGACCGTCCCATTCCAATATGGCCGGCACGACCACCCCGCTCGTCTTGTGGCTCTGCGTCGGACCGACCACCAGCACCGAATGCCCCGGGTCGGCGGCGACGAGCCGGCGACCGGAGACGCCGAGCACCACGCGGCCGGGGACCGGCCGGCGCACCGCCAGATCGCCGAGGTCCCGACGTGTCGCCCACCGGGCCGTGGCCGGCAACGCCCGGGCCCGTGGGCCGCGGCCCGTGCCCAGCATGGCGGCGAACCCCCCCGCCGGGCCACCGCCGCCCGGCCTGCCACCGCGCCTGCCGCCCGGCCTGCCACCGAACCCGCTTCCGAGCCCGGCTGCGCGCGGTGCACCGAACCCGCCACCGCCGGCCGAGCCACGCCGGCCCATCAGGGCGAGGGCGGCGAGCCCGACGACTGCGAGCACGCTGCCAGGTGCCACGCTCACCGGACCGCCGCCTGCATGCGGTCGTCGGTGCCGACGAGATCGGCTTCGGACCGCCCGACGAGATGGCGGACCACGAAGGACCGGCCGCCGACCTTCCACAAGGCCACTCCGCGACCCAGCTGCGGCACCAGCTCCGCTTCCGTGGGCGACAGCCCCAGCAGGTGGCGGGCCGCGTCGATCTCACCCGGTGCCTGGCCGTAGACGACACGGGTCTCCGAGTCGGCAAGCAATCCGCGCGCGAGCTGCTGGTGCTCGGAGCCTTCAGCTCCGCTTGCGGTGAGGTCCGACACCCGGTGCAGCACCGCGATGTTGGCCACGCCCCAAGCACGGGCCAGCTTCCACGACGACTGCAACCAGCGGGCAACGGCCAGGTTCGACAGGATCGCCCACGCCTCGTCCACGACGATCAGGACACCGGCCGGTACGCTGGCGGCGCCGGCAAGCTGCGCGTGGAGCCACGCGGTGGCACACGTCATGACCACACCGAGGGCCGGGGAGCGGTACAGGCTGGACAGGTCGAGGACCACCAGCGGCGCACCGAGCTCGACGCCCGGCGAGGTGGGCCCGTCGAACATGCCCCGCAGGTCGCCGGCCACCAGGCGCCGCAGCTCGAGCGCCGCATGCCGACCATCGGCAGCCAGGGTGGCGACGTCGGAGCGAATTGCTGCAGCCGCGGCCGCGCTCGGGGCCAGCATGGCCGCGACCACGTCGGGGAGCGTCGGTGCCCGCTGACGGCCCGAGACGGTGCCGACAGCCAGCTCGACGGCGACCCGCTCGGTCGGGAGCAGGACGCGGTCGAGCCCGGCTCCGGCCAGCGCCACCAGCAGCTCCGCTCGCCGTCGGGCGATCTCGTCGGGGCCGTCGGCGCCTGCCGCCGCAGCGGGCGGGGCGTCGAGCGGGTTCAGCCGCAGGGAGCCGCCGGGCCGGAGGTGGACGGGGGTGACGCCCCACCGCCGGGCCAGCGGTCCGTACTCCCCCTTGGGGTCGACCACCCACGCCCGCCGGCCGAACACGGCGTGGCGCCACAGGTAGGTCTTGACCAGCGCGCTCTTTCCCCGGCCGATCTGGCCGAAGACGACCATGTTCGGGTTGGTCACGATGCCGCGGCGGTAGAGCTCGAACGGATCGTGGGCGAACGTGGCGCCGGCAACGTCGGTGCCGATGAGCACACCGGGGGCGCCGAGGCCGGCGTCAGCCACAAAGGGGTACACGGCGCCGAGGTTCCGGGTCGTCGCCTGGTGAGCGGGTCGGGTCACGATCCGTCACCCGCGGTCGGGAAGGCCGTAGCCGATGGGAAGCGTGGCCAGGAACGCCCGGGTCTGGTCCCCGTAGCAGCGGCGGAGCTCCAGCCCGGCCTGGGCGGCAGCCTGCTCGACGTTGCCGCACGCGACGTCGAGCTCGTCCGCTGACGAAGCGGTGACCGAGACATACCCGCAGAAGCGGTAGTGGGCGTGCCCGTCCGCCAGCTCGACCTCGCGTGCTGCCAGGCTCTCCTCTTCGCGCCGACGTCGCGCCGTGGCCAGGAACCCGCCGCGTCGGCGGAGCTCGGCGTCGGCGATCCCAGATGTACGGGCGTGCTCCACCTGCCGCGCGGCGCGCGCTGGGCCTACCGGCTCCATGACCACCGACACGGTTCGCCGAACCTCGGGCGCGAGCACCAGCGACCCCAGGAAGTCGGCGGGCACGTCGGACCGGGGCCACTGGGCCACCCAGAAGACGGCGTGCCAGGTCGCGTCGGTTCGAACCCGGCTCCACCGGTCGTCGACCGCCATCGGCCACGGCCACGGCGACGGCCGCGACCACAGCGACGGCAGCGACAAGGGCGGAAACCGGCTGCCGCCAACGCCGGTCGGGCCGTTCCCCGATCCGGGGACAGGATCGTCGGCGGGCAGCTGCCGGCCCAGGGCCGCGGCGGCGTCGGGAGCGACGCGGTCATCGGCCTCCACCGCGCCACGGAACACCGCCACCAGGGCGTC
>JAJZLP010000095.1 GCA_021803325.1 Actinomycetes bacterium | reverse complement strand
TGCCGCCGCTGACCGACGACGGGGGCCGCAGCCTGCTGAGCGGGCTGAGCGACCTCGACGACGTGGCCGTGCCCTTCTCCGAGCGCCAGGCCGACGTCCTCCTCGACATCGCACTGGCCCACCGGCCTTCCCTGGTGGTCAACGCCCTCGGTCCCCCACCCCCCCACATGATCGAGAGGGCCAAGGAGACCGGTCGCCTGGTCGGGGCACTGGCCGGCAAGGCCCAGCACGCCGAGCGCCACGTCAACGCGGGCGTGGACATCATCATCGCCCAGGGCGCGGAGGCGGGCGGCCACACCGGCGAGATCGGCACCATGGTCCTGGTCCCCGAGGTGGTCGACGCCGTCGCCCCGGTGCCCGTGCTGGCGGCCGGCGGCATCGGGCGGGGCCGGCAGATGGCCGCGGCCATGGCACTGGGCGCCCAGGGCGTCTGGTGCGGCTCGGTGTGGCTGACCACCGACGAGGCGGAGACCCACCCGGTGGTCAAGCAGAAGTTCCTTGCCGCGACGTCCTCGGACACGCTGCGGTCACGGTCGCGCACCGGCAAGCCGGCCCGCCAGCTCCGCTCGGCGTGGACCGACGAGTGGGACGACCCGACCCACCCCGACCCGCTCGGCATGCCCCTGCAGCCGATCCTGGTGAACGACGCCCTGACCCGCATCGAACGGGGAGCCCACCGGCCCGGTTCGGGCGCCGAGCAGCTGGCCAACTACTTCGTGGGGCAGATCGTCGGCTCCATGAACACCCCGAAGCCGGCGGCACAGGTCGTCTACGAGATGATCGACGAGTTCATCGAGGCCGTCCAGCGCCTGGGGGGCCTGCTGGAGGACTGACCGGGGCCGGGCGGGCCACCTACGCTGGCCGTCGAACGACGCGGCCGTGACGGCTGCCCGACCGAAAGGCCCACCATGCCCGAGCGCGTGCTGGTCATCACCGGAACCTCGTCGGGCATCGGCCTGGCCACCGCCGTCGCCGCCGCCCGGCACGGATTCGTCACCGTGGCCACCATGCGCGACCCGTCCCGGGCGGGCCGGCTGCTCGAGGCAGCCGGCGCGGCCGGGGTCACCATCGATGTCCGCCAGCTCGACGTCACCGATCCGGCGTCCGTGTCCACGTGCATCGGTGGCGTCGTTGCCGACCACGGCCGGATCGACGCGGTGGTCAACAACGCCGGTACCGGCCACCTGGGGACGATCGAGTCCGAGACCGTCGACGACGTCCGCCGGGTGATGGAGGTCAACTTCTTCGGCGTGGTGGCGGTCACCAAGGCGGCGATGCCCCACCTGCGGGCCTCGGGCGGGCGGCTGGTGACGGTCTCCAGCGTGGGCGGCGCCATCGGTCAGCCGTTCAACGAGGCGTACTGCGCGGCCAAGTTCGCCGTCGAGGGGTTCATGGAGAGCCTGGTGCCCGTGGCCGCCTCCGTCGGTGTCACGGTCGTGGTGGTCGAGCCGGGAGCGGTGGCCAGTGACTTCGTCGCCAACGTCGACGTCGACCCGGCCGACGTGTTCGCCGGCGCCGGTCCCTACGAGGCGGCACTGCGCGCCTACATCGACGAGGTGATGTCCCACTTCGGCTCGGCCCAGCACCCCGACGAGGCCGCCGACGCCATCGTCGCCGCTCTCACCGGGCCCCACCCGGCCCCCCGGATCCAGACATCGACGTGGGCGGCCGACTTCGTCGGCACCAAGCTCGCCGACCTCGACGGCACGACGGTGACGGCGATGACCGGAGCGTGGCTGGGCTGACGCAGCTCGGGGACGGTCGGCCCGAGCACTGTCCGGCGATCCGGTCCCGGATGCCCCGTCACCGCCAGATGAAAGGATGACACGGGGACGGTCGGCTCGACGGTGGTCACCGACCGGGTGACGAGCTGCGCCGCTTGAAGAGTGCTTTGCGGGCCGCCTTGGCCACCACCTTCGACGGATGGACCTCGCCGAGGACAGCTAGCACCACGTCCGCCGCCGAGGATGGCGCCCGCCACAGCCGCTCGATAACGGCGATCTGCCGACCGTGGTCACCAACGACTGCCAGGGTCGAGACGAGGCCATCGGGCCCCCGCGTGACCATCCGCTGCGCCAGGACGTCGACGAAGGGATCCGGATCTGCCGGGTCGAAGAGGGCACCCTCGGCGGCCTGCCCGTGGTCGACCAGCCAGCACAGGGCGAAGCCTCGACGCACCGGGTCCGAGGCGATCCGGCGGACATGCGGTGTCGAGACCTCGACGCCGATCTCAGCCATTACGGCCAACGCCAGGTTCTGCAACGCCGGGTCGTCGAGTTCTTGCACGGCGTCCGCCAACTCGGAGGCGGCCTGCTCCGGCTCACGAGCCTGGCGCCAGGCCGTGATCTCCCCGTATGCGGCGGGGAAGTCGTTCTTGTCGGTGCCCGTGAGCAGTTCGACGGCAGTGGCATCGACGAACCGTCCGGCGGCCGGGGTGTCGTACCCGGCATCGCCGAGAATCCGACGGACGGTCATCACGCCGGCCGGCGTCAACTCGACCGTCCCACCGGACCGACGCCGGCCGGTGTCATCCTGCTCGGTGCCGTCCCGGCGGATCACACCGGCCAGCTCGAAGGCGTCCATGATGTCGACCACGTCAGTGACGATGCTCTGCTCGACCACGTCGTCGGGGAGGCGGAATCGGAACGAGTCGAGCACGACTCTGGTAGCAGTTCCGGCGAGGTCGTCGATGGGGACAGGAGCCTGTCTCGAGTAGGGAGCGATCAGGAGGTGCACGCTCACCTGATCGAGGAACCGGATGACCTCGGGCCAGGCGAACCAGCCATCGGGGTCCCGCTGGGCTCGGAGCGGTCCGATGGCCAGCAACCCATCCACCATCCGGTCGAAGGACTCGGCCGGGCCGCGGCCCAGGGTCTTCCCGCGTTTGGTGGCGGCGACCTTGCCGTGGACGACCCGCACGATGCCGGCCTTCTTGGCCCAGGCGAACACGAGGGACAGTCGCGGGAGCTCGGCGGCGCTCCTGGTCTTGAACGTCCGGTCACCGAAGGCCCAGTCCATCACCTCGCCGGTACCGAGCAGATCGACGAGCACGCGGGCGTCGGCAAGGGTGAAGTTGCCCGTCTGGGTCAGCTTGCGGCCGTCGCCGACGAAACCGGCGAGCTCGTCGAACATCCGGAGGATCGGCGCCTCCGCCTTGGAAGCGGCGACGTCGTCATCGCCGGGGGTGGGGACCGGCGGGAGCCCCGGCCGGCGGGCTGGGCCCGAGAAGGCCGTGTCGGGCAGGATGCGGAACCGCTCCTCGCCCGGCTTGTCGTTGAACCCGTTCATCCACTCCATGAACTCGGCGGGGTCGCTGGCGTCGACACCTTCGTCGATCGC
Organism: Actinomycetes bacterium; assembly: GCA_021803325.1. GTDB lineage: Bacteria > Actinomycetota > Acidimicrobiia > Acidimicrobiales > UBA8190 > JAJZYI01. The sequence continues at coordinate 93,175 of JAJZLP010000095.1, read as the reverse complement.
GGCGGCGAACAGCGACTTGGCCATGCCGAACCTGGACCGGTCGCCCATGGCTGCCACGAAGTCGTCGGCCAGGGTCGCGACGAGATCGACAAGCTCGGCCGACGGTGAAGAACCGGCGCCAGCCAGGCCCTCGTCGTCGAGAAAGGCGAAGAAGGTGGCCAATGCCGGCAGGATGGAGAGGCAGTCCGCCTGGGTGATGCTCAACTTCCGCGGGCACCACTCCAACAGGAACTCGGCTACATCGCCCGGGAGCCAGGTGGTCAATCGGCCATCCGCGTAGCCCCACTTCCAGTCCAGGGCCACGGACACGTCACCGGCCAGCTCGCCCGCCCCTTCGTTCCCGATGCTGATCTCGCGGCTCGCCCATTCCACGAACCGGTCGAGCACTGTCCCTCGAGCTTCCTGGAACGCATCCTCGTCTTCGGAGTCGAGGTCGAAACTCACGGCACCGACTATGCCACCGGTGGATGTGCGTGCGTGACGGACGTACGGAACGTGCCTTCCACCGCTCGTACCGCCCGCGACCCGTCCGCGCCCGTTCCGGCCCTTGATCACGGAACGGGCGACGCCTCGAGTCGTGTTCATGTACCGAGCTGTCGCATGGCAGGGGACTCATCGATGGCACGGCACGGCATGACGCCCGACATGACGCCCGGCCCCCAGCGAATGAACGGCAGCGGTGGCACCAGGGGCACGCGGGCCGCGCCGATCGCCACGCCGAGTCGATGACCCGGTGCCCCGGATAGGCGTATATTCGGCGTATGCCTAGGATCCAGGTGTACCTCCCCGACGACCTCTACCGTGCGGTCAAGGACCGGGAGATGCCTGCGTCCGAGCTGCTCCAGCGCGCGGTCCGGTCCGAGTTGCACCGTCAGGAGCTGCTCGAGGAGACGGACCGCTATCTCGAGGAACTAGTGGCGACAGTTGGCGAGCCCTCACCGGCAGTGGTGCAGCGCGCCGAAGCACTGTCGCGCCGGATCCGCCGTCGGTCGAGCCCGTCAGCCGCCTCGTGAGCGTGCTCGTCCTCGACTCGGGTGGGATCAGCCGCCTGGCGCGCCAGAGTCAGGAAGCAGCGGCGATGATCGCCGTGTTCCGGCGCGACGGCATCTGGCCGCCGATCGTCCCGTCGATCGTCCTCGTCGAATCGCTCACAGGCCGGCAGCGGGGTGACGCTGTGATCAACCGCTTCCTCAAGACCTGCGACCTCATCGAGGACCTCCCCCAGCACCTCGCCCGCCGGGCAACCGCCCTGCGGAGCGCGGCACGGCAGGGATCCGCCGTTGACGCGATCGTCGTGGCCAGCGCCGAGCCCGGCGGAACGGTACTGAGCGGGGACGTCAAAGACCTTCGGGCTCTTGCCGGCTACGCCCAGGACGTCGAAGTCCACCGGGTGTGACGCCGTCAACGGGGACGACCGAGACCGGGGGTCACCACCCCCATCGGCGATGGCAACGACCGCCAGGATCCAGGAGCCGTAGGCGTCCCGGGATCGGTGCGGCTCGACGAGCATCCCCACGGTCTCCTTGTCCGGCGTCACCGTCGGCGGGTCGCCCTTCGTCGCCGGGTCGCCCCGGAGCATGGGGGGTGACCCGGGCCCCGGGGCTCCCGTGGCGGACGATGGCCAAGCACACGTCGACGATCAGCCGACCGCCATCGAAGTCCGCCCACCGCAGCACTGGGGTGACCCACGCCGACTGGCCCACCCCTGGTTCGCCCGGTCGCGTCGCCAGGGTGAAGGCCCGCACCTCCCGGACCCGTTGCCGCCGCTCGCGGATGGTCGCCATCGGCGAACGAACCAGCCGAGTAGGCATGGAGTAGGGATGTCGTGGCGATCTTCGCCCCGACCGGCAGAGGGCGGTGGCCCGGACGCCCTACCCGAGCACCGCCTTCGAGATCACCACCCGCTGGATCTGGTTGGTGCCCTCGTAGATCTGGGTGATCGGTTCCGGGGGTCCAGCTGGTGACTTCCAGTGCGCTGACCTGGCTCTATTACGGACAGACTAGTGCTGGATCCACCCCGTTCTGCCGAGTTGTAGGGATGAAGTAGGGATGACAGCGGTGTCGGAACGAGCAACTTCCACGCTCAGCGCTCGACCTGCTTCACTGTCTGCTCGGCGATTCGCACCATACGGATCGCGGCGGTGACCGCCGCCTTCGCTTCCGCTGCCAGGATCGGATCGGGGTCGTACTCCGCCCGGTTCTTCAGCGGCAGGAGTCGGCGGAGCTGAGCGGCAGCCTTCCGACCGTCGTCGCCACCGACTCTCTCCAAGTGAGCTGGAGGCTGCGAATGCTCCCCCTTCCAGACCACCGCCGCTCTGGCCGCCGTGATGGCGTCGGCAGCACCGATTCCAGCATGGACGGCGTTGCCGGCCGCAGCCACACGGTTCCCGAGCTCGAGCGAGTCCTCAGCTGCCCGTAGGAATTCGCGGGCCTTGTCCAGATAGGCCCGGGCATCGGCAGCTGAGGCGGACCTCGTATGCGACTGGCGGCGGGCCGTCGTCACGACGCCTCGTTGAGCTCCGACGGAAGGGCGCCGATCAGCACGACGGCCTCGGCAACAATTGTTCGCCACGGCGCTCGTTCACGTCGGACCAGTCCCGGCAACTCCGCCGCGGTCGCTTCGACAAGATTGACCGGATTGCCGGCGATCCGGGCCGCCCGATCTGACCATCGACCGAGAGCCGCCGTCCACCGGTCGGACTCGGCCTGGGCAGCGGGAGGCGGTACGACGAGGACGTCGACGTCGCTGCCCTCGTGCGCCTCGCCACGGGCGAACGAACCGAAGACCGCGAGGCAGGTGGGGGCGGGTCGGATCTTCTTCGCTTCCCCCTTCAGCCGATCCAAGACCCCCTGACGCAGATCCACCAACTCGAGCACCGCCCGTGCCGCCTCGTTCTCACGGATCAGGCGCACCAGGGCGGCGGCACCCACCTCGCGACGCTCGACGAGCCCCAGTCGCACCAGCCGGTTGAGTACGACGGTGGCCTGGTTGGCACTGACGCCCGCCAGCTCGGCGATCGACCGCATCGTCAGTTCGGCTTCGGTGCGGGCCAGTACGGTCAGGACACGGCCCTGCACGCCCGGAATCAACGCCTCCACCGGGTTGCCGTAGTCCATGGGGCAAGTATCGCATGTTTTCGCACATATGTGCGTTTTATTGCGATATTGCTTGACACACGTACCGACGCAGCCACCTTTCGACTGCTCAAGACGCAACAACGATCTCACGCTGCCGGCGAGGGGCCGAAGATGAACGCACGCACCGCGGCAGAGCGGTACATCGTCGAGCGCCTCCGGGACCCCGAATTCGCCGCTGCCTCCGACGATGTCCGTTGTCGCATCGACGACGTCAACCAGATCGTGCGCTCGATCGAAGCCCGGCGCATCCGGCTCGGGCTGAGCAGGACTGAGCTCGCCCGCCGGGTCGGCGTCCGACCCGAGGCGGTCCGCCGGCTGCTCTCCGGGCACCATGCGCACCCGGCCCTGTCGACCGTGGTGTCGCTGGCCTCGGCGCTGGAACTCGACATCGTGGCCGGGCCGGCAGATGGCCGCGGCCATGGCACTGGGCGCCCAGGGTGTGTGGTGCGGCTCGGTGTGGCTGACCACCGACGAGGCGGAGACCCACCCGGTGGTGAAGCAGAAGTTCCTCGAGGCCACCTCCTCGGACACGCTGCGGTCGCGCTCGCGTACCGGCAAGCCGGCCCGCCAGCTCCGCTCGGCGTGGACCGACGAGTGGGACGACCCGACCCACCCCGACCCGCTCGGCATGCCCCTGCAGCCCATCCTGGTGAACGACGCCCTGATCCGCATCGAACGGGGAGCCCACCGGCCCGGTTCGGGCGCCGAGCAGCTGGCCAACTACTTCGTGGGGCAGATCGTCGGCTCGATGAACACCCCCAAGCCGGCCGCACCGGTCGTCTACGAGATGATCGACGAGTTCATCGAGGCCGTCCAGCGTCTGGGGGGCCTGCTGGAGTCCTGACCCGGGGATCGTGCCGTGGCCCCCTACGCTGGCCCCTTCGCTGGCCGTCGAACGACGCGGCCGTGACGGCTGCCCGACCGAAAGGCCCACCATGCCCGAGCGCGTGCTGGTCATCACCGGAACCTCGTCGGGCATCGGCCTGGCCACCGCCGTCGCCGTCGCCCGGCACGGATTCGTCACCGTGGCCACCATGCGCGACCCGTCCCGGGCGGGCCGGCTGCTCGAGGCGGCCGGCGCCGCCGGCGTGACCGTCGACATCCGCCAGCTCGACGTGACCGACGCGGCGTCGGTGAGCTCGTGCATCGACGGTGTCGTGGCCGACCACGGCCGGATCGACGCGGTGGTCAACAACGCCGGCGCCGGCCACCTGGGGACGATCGAGACCGAGTCCGTCGACGACGTCCGCCGGGTGATGGAGGTCAACTTCTTCGGCGTGGTGGCGGTGACCAAGGCGGCGATGCCCCACCTGCGTGCCTCGGGCGGCCGGCTGGTGACGGTGTCGAGCGTCGGCGGCGCGATCGGCCAGCCGTTCAACGAGGCCTACTGCGCGGCCAAGTTCGCCGTCGAGGGGTTCATGGAGAGCCTGGTGCCCGTGGCCGCCACCGTCGGCGTCACCGTCGTGGTGATCGAGCCCGGAGCCGTGGCCAGCGACTTCGTCGCGAACGTCGACGTCGACCCGGCGGTTGTCGCGTCGGGGTGACGCCCACGGGTGCGCGAGTCGCTCACGACGACGGCGCCCGTGCTCAATCGGCGACCGACCCGTTCTCAGTGCCGACCCAGAGCAGCAGGTCGGTGACGGGCGACTGGTCGGAGGGGTGGTCTTTCGCGACGGCGTCGCGGACGATCTCGTGGAGCCGGTCGAGCACCCGGATCTGGCGACTGAGCTCCGTCTGCTTCTGCTGCAGGATGGCCCGAGTCCGGGCCGACGCGGATGTGCCGACCAGGGCGAACTGTCCGAGCTCGGCGATCTCCTCGAGGCCGAAGCCCAGCTGTTTCAGGACCTTGGCACCCTGGAGGTAGAAGACGTAGGCACGCGGATATCGACGGGTGCCGCCTGACGTACGGGGCGGGGCCGGCAGGATGCCGAGCTCCTCGTAGTAACGGATCGTCCTGGTCGAGACGGCCGCCAGCGCGGCCAGCTCGCCGATGCTGAGCTGCTCGTCATCGGTCTGGCCCGCAGCTCCCTCCGCTGGCGCGACCTTCTCGTCGCCGGCCGCCGGCCGGGCCGGGGTGTCTTCGGATGTGGGAGCCATATGCGACCTCACCGTGCTCGAAGGAATGGGCGGTCCGTCGTGGTACCGACCCGTCCTGGTGCCGACCGTTCAGGGATCCGTCGCTCGCCGTCCCGTGGAGCTCAGTGCAGGCTCCAGCCGCCATCGACAGCGAGCGTGATGCCATTGATGTACGAGCCGGCGTCGGAAGCCAGCAGCAACAGGGGTCCCGCGAGCTCCGACACCTCTCCCACCCGTCCCATGGGGGTGCGGGCCAGCACCTTCTCCCTGCCGACCTCAGTGGCCAGCAGCGGACCGGTGAGCTCCGAGTCGAAGAAGCTCGGGGCGAGGGCATTCACGCGGATGCCCCGTCGCCCTCCCCACTGCATGGCGAGGTCCCGGGTCATCCCAAGCATCCCGGCCTTGGAGGCCGAGTACGCAACCTGCGGGATCTCGCTGCCGCTGATGCCGAGGACGGACGACACGTTGACGATCGAGCCCCCATGCCCTGCGTCGATGCACGCCTGGCCGAACGCTTGCGCCATGAACCAGGCACCCACCAGATTGATCTGCAGGATGTCGTTGAAGTTGCCCGGGTCCTCCTTGTGGGCCGGGGTGGCGTAGCCGACGCCCGCGTTGTTGACGAGGATGTCGACCCGGCCGAGCTCGGAGACGGCCGTATCGACGAGCCTCTTGCACTGCGCTGCGTCGGAGACGTCGGTGGCGACGGCGACGCACCTTCCGCCGAGCGCCTCCACCTTCTGCCGAGTTTCGTCGAGGCGGTCCACCCGCCGGGCACCGAGCACCAGGTCGGCGCCGGCATCGGCCAGGACTTCGGCGAAGGCCACGCCGAGTCCCGAGGACGCGCCGGTCACGATGGCCACCCTGCCGTCGAGACGGAACTGGTCGAGCACGCTCATGCAAGAGTCCTTTTCGGTCGTGAGCCCTCGGACGTCTGTTGTCGCGAGGCCTCGTTCGTCACGGTCACGCAGCGGTCACTCCCCACGGAACACCGGATCCCGGTGCTCGGCGAAGGCGTTCCGGCCCTCCTCGACGTCCTTCGAGGCGAAGATCGCCGGCATCAGGTTCTCCCCCTGGCGGTAGTGCTCGCCGGCCGTCCGGTTCAGGGTCCACTTGGTGAAGGAGACCGCCAGCGGAGCGCGCTTGGCCATGCGCGTGGCCAGCGCCGTGTACTCCTCCACGAGCTGCTCGTGGGGAACCACCTTGTTGACGATCCCCACCTCGCGGGCCTCCTCGGCGTTCAGGTCGTCGGAGGTGAGCGCCATCCAGGCCACGCGGCGGCGGCCGAGCATGTCGACACCGCGGGTGATGGTCACCGCCGGCACCAGACCGTGGTTCATCTCCCGGAGCCCGAAACGGGCCTTGTCCGACGCAAGGGCCAGGTCGCAGGCCAGCACGATCTCGGTACCAAAACCGAAGGCGTAGCCGTTGACCGCTGCGATGACCACCTTGGGCAGCCGCTCGATCGCTTCGAAGGGAGCGTGTGCCTGGCGGATGAAGCTGCGGCAGTTCGCCATGTTGTCGAAGGTCATCCCGCCGAGGTCGGCACCGGCGGAGAAGGCCCGGCTGTCACCACCGGTCAGCACCACGGCGCGGACCCGGTCGTCGCCGTCGAACGACTCGATGGTCTCCGCAAGCTCGCGGAAGAGCGTCGGGCTCCCGGCGTTCAGAACGTCCGGGCGATGCAGGGTGATGACCGCATACCGCGGTTCGAGGTGTGTCTCCACGTACAACGTTTCCTTGTCGATCCGCTCCACATCGGCCACGGCGACGCCCTCCTTCAGATCTTATCTAACGTTCAACGTAAACTCTATCTCACGTGCGTCATCAGCGCCAGGATCCGAACCCGGGATCAAGCGTTCCTGGGCGGCCGTCGTGGCGGTGGTCCCCACCGCTACCCGGTGTACGGCCGCTCGCGGCGAAGTTCCTGGCGCGCCACCGTCCGGCGGTGCACGGCGTCCGGTCCGTCGACCACACGCAGCGCCCGGGCCCAGGCGTAGAAGTAGGCGAGCGGCGTGTCGTCGCTGAGGCCCATGGCACCGAACACCTCGATGGCGCGGTCGATGACGCGGGTGGCCATGGCCGGTGCCGCCACCTTGATCCCCGCGATCTCCGAACGCGCCCCCTTCGCCCCGTAGCGGTCGATGAGCCAGGCCGTGCGGTAGACGTACAGGCGGACCTGGTCGATCTCGATCCTCGACTGCGCGACGAGCTCCTGCACGACGGCGTGATCGGACAGCTTGGAGCCGAACACCGACCGGTACCTGGACCGGTCCACCATCAGCGCCAGCGCCCGCTCGGCCATGCCGATCGCCCGCATGGCGTGGTGGATGCGGCCCGGTCCCAGGCGTGCCTGGGCGATGCGGAACCCGTCACCCTCTTCCCCCAGGAGGTTTGCGGCCGGGACGCGCACGTCGCGGAGGACGATCTCCGAGTGACCGTGCTGGTCCTGGTAGCCGAAGATGGGCAGGTGCCGCTCGACGTGCACGCCAGGCGTGTCCCGTGGGACGAGGACCATCGACTGCTGGCGGTGCGGTTCGGCGTCCGGATCAGTCTTGCCCATGACGATGAGGATCGAGCAGCGCTCGTCGGCCGTGCCGGTGATCCACCATTTCCGCCCGTTGATGACGTACTCGTCGCCGTCGCGGCGGATGACGGTAGCGATGTTGGTCGCGTCGGAGGAGGCGACATCGGGCTCGCTCATCGCGAACGCCGACCGGATCTCGCCGTCGAGCAACGGTTTGAGCCAGGCCTCTTTCTGCGCAGGCGTCGCGAACAGGCTCAGGGTCTCCATGTTCCCGGAGTCGGGCGCCTGGCAGTTGATGGCCTCGGGGGCGATCACCGGCGACCAGCCGGAGATCTCGGCCACCGCCGCGTAGTCGACGTTGCTCATCCCCCCCAACTCCGGCAGGAACAGGTTCCACAGTCCGCGCCTGCGGGCGGAGTCCTTCAGCTGCTCCATCAACGGCGGGTGGCTGTGCTCCCCATGGGTGCGCAGGTGCTCGTACCACCGCGGCTCCGCCGGGAAGACCTCCTCGCGCATGAACTGCCACATCCGCTCGCTGGCGTCGCTCGCCGCCTCCGAAAGTTCGAAGTCCATGTCGGAATGGTACAGCGATCTGCCATTGGACGTTAATCGTACGTATCGTTAGGCTCGGTGCCGTCAGTGCTCATCGGCCGAGGAGGGTCCCATGCCCGAACAGGTAGCTTTGGTCCCCGCCGAGGACGTGGCCACGTGGGACGAGACCGTCGACGTCGTGGTGGTCGGCTACGGGATCGCCGGCGCCTGTGCCGCACTCGAGGCGCAGCGAGCCGGCGCCGACGTCCTCGTCGTGGACCGGGCGGGCGGTCCCGGTGGGTCCAGTATCGTCTCGTCGGGCATCTTCTATCTGGGCGGTGGCACCGCCCTGCAGCGGGATCTCGGGCACGAGGACGATCCCGAGGAGATGTACAAGTTCCTCCTGTCCAGCACGAACGCGCCCGATGCCTCCATCGTGCGGCGCTACTGCCTCGGGAGCCCGGAGCATTTCGACTGGCTCGAGGCCCAGGGGGTGCCCTTCGAACGCAGCTATTTCGGCGGGAAGTCGGTGGTCCTGACCAGCACCACCGGGCTGTTCAGCACCGGCAATGAGAAGGCGTGGCCGTTCCGGGAGATCGCCCGGCCGGCGCCGCGCGGACACAAGGTCGCCGGCGAGGGCGAGCACGCCGGTGCCGTCGGCATGCAGGCCATCCTGGCCACGTGCCAGGCCGAGGATCTCCCGGCGATGTCCGACACCCGAGTCACCGCCCTCGTCGCCGGTGGCGACGGCGGGATCATCGGCGTGCGCGCACGGCGCGACGGCGCAGACGTCCACCTGCGGGCGGGGCGCGGCGTCGTCCTCGGCACCGGCGGCTTCAATTTCGACCCGGGGATGCTCGCCGAGCACGTCCCGTCACTGGCCGCGACCTCGGAACCGCTGGGCGTCCCCGGCAACGACGGTTCCGGCATCGTGCTCGGAGTTTCCGCCGGTGCCAGCACCCAGTCGATGGGCGGCATCATTGCCACCGGCTCGTTCTACCCGCCCAGCGGGCTCATCAAGGGGGTGCTCGTCAACCTGCGGGGCGAGCGCTTCGTGGCGGAGGACGCCTACCACGGGCGTACGGCCGGCTTCATCATGGAGCAGCCGGAGCAGAGGGCATTCCTGGTCGTCGACGCGGCCACGTTCGCCTATCCGAAGATCACCGCGCACCGGCACACGCTGGTCGACGGATGGGAAACCGTCGAGGAGATGGAACGGGCCCTGGGCATGCCCGCCGGCGCGCTCGTCGCCACGCTCGCCGCGTACAACGAGCACGCGGCGAGCGGCGAGGACCCGCAGTTCATGAAGCACCCCGACTGGGTGGTGCCGCTGACGAACGGTCCGTGGGCGGCGTTCGACGTCTCCTTCGACACGTCGTCCTACCTGTTCATGACCCTCGGCGGGCTGCGCACCGACGCCGATGCCCGGGTACTGACGACCCGGGGCCGCCCCGTGCCCGGGCTGTACGCGGCCGGGGCGTGTGCATCGACCATCGCCCAGGACGGCAAGGGGTACGCGAGCGGCCTCAGTCTCGGGCCGGGGTCGTTCTTCGGACGGGTCGCCGGCCGCCACGTCGCCCATCGCCAACCGGCCTGAGGCCCGCCCTCAGAACCCCAGGTCGCGGCCGATGATCTCTTTCATGATCTCGGTCGTGCCACCGAAGATGGTGTGGACCCGGGCGTCACGCCAGGCGCGCGAGATCGGGTACTCGTCCATGTAGCCATACCCGCCGTGGAGCTGCACGCAGGTGTCCGTCACCCGCTTCATCACCTCGGTCGCCCACCACTTCACCTTTGCGGCCCCCACCGCGCTGAGGCGGCCTGCATGGTGGTCCACCACACACTGGTCGATGTAGTGCTGGGTGACCTCGATCTCCGTCGCCATCTCGGCGAGCTTGAACCGGCTGTTCTGGAAGCTGCCGATCGGCTGACCGAAGGCCTTGCGGTCGTGGCAGTAGTCGACCGTCCATGCGAACGCAGCTCGTGCGGCGGCACCGGCGACGACGGCGATCGACAACCGCTCCTGGGGCAGATTGTCCATCAGGTGCCCGAAGGCGCCGTTCTCCTGGCCGAGGAGGTTCTCGGCCGGAACGCGCACGTCGTTGAACACCAGCTCGGCGGTGTCCTGCGCGTGCATGCCCGCCTTGGACAGGCGCCGGCCGCGCTCGAACCCCTCCATGCCGCGCTCCACGACCAGCAGGCTCATCCCGCGTGCCCCGGCTCCCGGATCGGTCTTGGCCACGACGATCACGAGGTCGGCGTGGATCCCGTTGGTGATGAACGTCTTGGTGCCGTTCACGACGTACGAATCACCATCGCGGCGCGCCGTGGTGCGCACCCCCTTCAGGTCACTCCCGGCATCGGGCTCCGTCATGGCGATGGCGGTGACGATGTCACCCGAGCAGAACCCCGGCAGCCAGCGGGCGTGCTGCTCGGGCGTGCCCAGCTCCACCAGGTAGGGCGCCACCACGTCGTTGTGCAGGCCGAACCCCGACGAGAGCGACAGCATGTTGGAGAGCGCGAACTCCTCGGTCAGCGTCGCGTTGAACCGGAAGTCCACCACGCCGCCGCCGCCGTACTCCTCGGGAATGGACATCCCGAGGAACCCGGCCTCCCCGGCCCGGTTCCAGAGGAGGCGGTCGACCATGCCCTCGTGCTCCCAGCGCTCGTAGTCATCCGCCACGTTGCGCGCGATGAACGTGCGCACCGAGTCGCGGAAGGCGAGGTGGTCCGGCTCGAAGAGGTTCCGTTCCATGGCGTCTCCGTCACTGCATGCCCGGTTGCCACCCGAGCGGGTGCCGTACCGCGTCACGTCTCGGGTGGATAGTTCAGGCGGGCGGGGTCCCGGCGCCCTCCGGACTGGACCCCACCCAGATCCGGATCTTCGCCGATACCACGACGTCGCCCTTCTGATTGACGATGTTCTCCTGGATCACGACGGTGCCGCCGGACTTCTTGTCCTCCTTCTCGAGCACCTCCATCACGGGATGGACCGTGTCGCCGAAGAAGACCGGCGCCAGGAACCGCACCTCGTCCATGCCCATGAAGGCCTGGACCCGACCGGGGAGGAGCGGGATCAGGCCCGCACCGACCGACAACACCAGCAGACCGTGGGCGATCCGCTGCCCGAACGGCGTGGATTTCGCGTACTCGGCGTCCATGTGCAGACCGAAGTGGTCCCCGGTGACCCCGGCGAAGTTGACGACGTGGGTCTCGGTGATCGTGACGCCGCTGAACTCGCGCCGGTCGCCGACCTCGAGTTCGTCGTAGTACCTGTCGAACATGCGCGCTCCAGCCGTAGCTTCTACCACTTGACGTCCAACGTTATATCATGGTTCGCCACCGACGTCCACCGTCGATCGCGCCCCGGCGGCCTCGCCAGGTCCGTCGGACGCCCCTAGTGTTCTCCGGGGCGGCGGGACAGGTCCTGGGTGGACACCGGTCGCCGCCACGCGGTCAACGTGACACATCTTCTCCCATGGCGAGTCAGTCGCCGGCGACCGCCCGGAGGCCGTTCTCTTCGGTCACCCAGCGGAGGAGCTCGGGCACCGGCAGGTCCTTCGCCGTCGGATCGGAGGACGCCTGCTCCACCAGGTCGTGCAAGCGGTCGAGCACCCCGATCCGGTGGTTGAGCTCACCGAGCTTCTGCTGAAGGATGGCGCGCGTCCGCTTGGACGCCGATGCCCCGGTCAGCGCGAACTTGCCCAGCTCGGCGATCTCCTCGAGCCCGAAGCCCAGCTGCTTCAGGATCTTTGCCCCTTCCACGTAGAAGATGTAATCCGTCGGGTACCGCCGGGTGCCTCCCGACGTCCGCTCCGGTTCGGGCAGGATGCCGAGCTCCTCGTAGTAGCGGATGGTCCGCGTCGACACGTTCGTCCGCCTCGCCAGCTCACCGATGCTGACCGTCTCCCCGACGGGATCGGGGAGTTTGCCGGCCGGTTCGGCGGCCTTCAATACCCGATCATTCGGGGACTGCCTGCCACGACGTGGCTTCGCTGGTGCGGAATCAGGCTTGCGCTCGCCGGTGGACATCTGCCCTCACCCTTTCGACATCAAACGTTCACGACTATCGTCAAGGGTAGCGTCTCTATCGCGTAACCCGGCTCATACCCCCCAGGGGAACGCGCTCAGCGGGCGGGTACCTCGTGCAGGAACTCGAACAGGCCCTTCGACAGGTGGTGCCCGCCGTCGATCGTCAGGGTCTCCCCCACCACGTAATCGGCGTCGTCGGAGAGCAGGTATGCCACGGCCCGTGCGGTCTCCTCCGGCTGGAGCAGCCGCCCGGCCGGGATCGCCTCGATGAGGCGATCCCGCACCGCCGGGTCGCCTGCCAGGAACTCCGTTCCCCCGACCGGCATCCAACCTGGTGCCACGGCGTTCACCCGGACACCACGGCCCGCCCACTCGGCACCCAGCGTCCGCGTCATGGCGAGCACGCCTCCTTTCGCCGACGCGTTGTGAACGATGCCGGGGGCACCCATCCACGCGTACGGCGTGAGGACGTTGACCACCGCGCCCTTGCGCCCGGCGGCCAGCCAACGGCGGCCGGCCTCGGACGTGCAGTGCCACGTGCCGTTCAGGACGATCTTGACCACGGCGTCGAACCCGTTGGCGCTGAGGTCCTCGGCCTTGACCGGGAACAGACCGGACGCGTTGTTGACGAGGCCGTCGACGCCGCCGAGCAGCTCCTCGGCCCGGTCGAACAGGTCCCGGACGGACTGCGGGTCCCTGACGTCGCACGTGACCGCGTAGGCCTGGTCGGGCCCGAGCTCGGCATCGATCGCGTCGACGGCCTGGTCAAGGGTGGCCTGCGTGCGACCGCACACCACCACCCGGGCACCCAGCCGACAGAGCTCCGCGGCCAAGGACGACCCCAGCCCCCCGCCTCCACCGGTCACGATCACCGACTTGCCGTGCACTCCAGCGAGCGCGGCCATGGCTGTCCCTCCTTGGGCCCAAGTGGGCCTCCGTACCTGCCGCCGGCCTGACCACTCAACCGAGCGTGGCGGTCCCGACGTTCTCCCTGATGTACTCGGCGACCGCTCCACCAGGCAGGCCCGGGGCGAAGCAACGGTGGATGCCAAGCTCGTACAGCGGCTCGTAGTCGACCTCGGGGATGATGCCCCCCATGATGACCAGGACATTGTCGAGCCCACGCGCTTTCAGCGCGGGGATGAGGCCGCGGGCGATCTGGATCTGGCCGCTGGTCATGACGCTCACGCCGACCACGTCGACGTCCTCCTGCACCGCAGCATCGGCGATCTCATCGACGACACCGAACCGGAAGTAGACGACTTCCATCCCGGCGTCGCGCAGTTCGCGGGCGAGCAGCTTGGTGCCGCGCCCGTGGACGTCGATCTTCTTCTTGGCCAGGAGGACCTTGATGTGCTCCTTCGACACCACCTACTCCTATCTCACGCGTTCGGGGTTGATGATCACTCGCTGACGAACCAGCCGAACGCGTCGCGCATCGGCACCATCATCTCGCCGTTGGTGGCGCCGGCCCGGGCTGCGTCGACCAGCGCAGGCATCAGCGAACCCGTGCCTTCCTTCAGCGCCTCGCACGCCACCCGCACGTTCTCGAGCGCCGCCCTGACGGCGGTCTCGTCGCGCCGTGCCCGGTAGTCCTGCAGCCGGGCCTTGGCCTTCTCTTCGATCGACTCATCGATCCGGAACGGCTCGTAGTTCTCCTGCTCGTCCGTGACATAGCGATTGACGCCCACCACCGGCAGCTCACCGCTGTTGACCATCTTCTTGAGCTCGTAGGAGGAGTTGTCGATGGCGCGCTTGATCTCGCCGGTCTCGATCCCGCGCTGGTAGCCACCGGCGGCCTCGATCTCGTCGTAGATCTCCCAGGCGGCCGCCTCCATGTCGTCGGTCAGCTGCTCGACGAAGTACGAGCCCCCGAGCGGGTCGGCCACCTCGCGCAGCCCGCTCTCCCACATCAGGATCTGCTGCGTGCGCAGCGCCGTCCGGTGGGACTCCTCGGTGGGCACCCCGACGGCCTCGTCGTAGGAGCAGGTGTGGATCGAGGCGACGCCCCCGAGCACGGCGGCCAGGGTCTGGAGAGTGATCCGGCCGGTGTTGTTGAGCAGCTGCTGCTGGGTCAGGACGTACCCGCTCGTGTGCACGTGGACCCGGGCCAGCATGTTCGACGGCTTGGTGGCTCCGGCGTCCTTACAGATCTTCGCCCACATGCGACGGTGTGCCCGGAATTTGGCCACCTCCTCGAAGACGTTGACCGTGCAGCCGATCTGGAACGACAGGCGGCCGATGAAGTCGTCAGGCGCCAGGCCGGCCGCCAGGCCGGCGTCGATGATGGACTTGCCCCAGGCCAGGCCGTAGGCGAGCTCCTGGACGGGGGTGGCCCCCGCCTCGGAGATGCCGTACATGAAGATGTTGACCGGGTTCCAGTCGGGCGCGTTCTCCATCGCCCACTTGACGAGATCGATGATCAGGGCGTAACCCCACTTGGGCTCCCACGACGGCACGTCCTGCACGGCGATGCGGGGGTACCAGTTCATCGAGTTGCCGTGCATCTTCGAGAACGGCTCGCCCCGGCGCTCGACCGCGGCCGCCAGCAGGGCGAGGGCAGGGAGGCAGTTGTCGCCGGTGATCATCGAGAAGTTCGTGGACTCCAGGTCCCAGCCGCGGATCAGCTCGTCGTAGTCGTCGCCGGTGCTCATGTGCACCCCACACTGACCGAGGTTGCCGACCGCCTCGGGATCGTCGGCGTCGATGCCGTACATGCACGGGATGTCGTAGACGGTGTTGAAGACCTTGTGGCCGAAGTAGCCCTCCATGCCCTCCTCGACCATCTTCTCCATCTTCTGGCGGGTCTCCTCGATGGTGCCGTAGCCGAACACCATCTGCTGCATCCACGGGGTGAGCGCATAGCCGTCCGGGTAGAGCCCACGGGTGAAGGGGTAGACGCCAGGCATCTCGTCGAGATCGCTGTCGGTGACGTCCTCCTTCGTGTAGACGGTCTTGACCGGCAGGCCCGAAAGCGTCTTGCCCGGGCGCAACTTGTCGGCATAGCGCGCCCGGCGCTGCTCCCACTCGTGCTTGCGGGCCTCGAAGGAATCGGTCGAAACGTCCTGGCTCATCAGTTCCTCGCTCTCATTTCGCTGCCAGGCCCACGGCGCCTCTGTCCGCACGGGCCTTCACGATCTCGGTGACGAATTCCTCTGCTGCCGCGTACGGATCACGCAGCCAGCCGGCGTCGAAGGCGTCGAGGTCGATCGACGCCAGCTCGGCCCGCAGCCGCTCGGTCACGAACGCCATGAACTGTGCGTGGCGGCGGTTGCGCTCGATCTCGCTCCGCCAGGCGCTCTGGGCTGTGAACCGGTAGTGGTCGTCGATGAGCCCCACGAGCTCGGCAATGCCCTCGTTGCGGAGGGCCGACACCTTCTGTACCGGCACCACCCAGGTCCGGTCCGCCGTCGGGTCGTGCCGGACGTAGTCCTGGCCGCGCAGTTCCTGGACCGCCCTGGACGCCTCGGCCAGGTCGCCTTTGTTGACTGCAACCACGTCGGCGATCTCCGTGATCCCGGCCTTCATGGCCTGCAACGCGTCGCCGTACCCGGGGACGAACACGAGCACGACGGTGTGGGCGATCTTGGCGATCTCCAGCTCACCCTGGCCCACGCCGACGGTCTCCACGATCACCACGTCCTTGCCCATGGCGTCCATCACGTCGACGACGTCGTTCACGGCTGCGGCCAGCCCGCCCGGGACACCTCGCGAGGCGAGCGAGCGGATGAAGACACCAGGGTCGCCGCTGGCCGCCTCGAGCATCCGGTCACGGTCACCGAGCAGGGCACCCATGGAGAAGGGGCTCGACGGGTCGACGGCGATCACCCCGACGCTCCGGCCCTGTGACCGCAGCTCCTTGATGAGCGACGCGGTGAGTGTGCTCTTACCCGCTCCCGGCGGGCCGGTGATGCCGACCAGCTGTGCCGAGCCGCAGTGGGGCAGTAACTCGGCCAGGACCGCGCGGGCGGCCGGGACCCCGTTCTCGATCTGGGTGATCAGGCGCGCGGCATGACGGACGCTGTCGCTGACCACAAGTTCAGATGTGCCTGGTGCGGAGGACGTCACGGGCCGGGTCTCGCTGCGGGTGGACGGGTGGTCAATATTCACTATTTTACGTCAAGCGTCAGTCTTGCACACCCCCGGCGAGTTCGCCAGGGGCCACCGGGGACGCGTCCGGGGGCCCACAGCACGCCCTCCCGGTTCAGGCGTGCGCCCGACCGGCGGGCAGGCACCACCAACGCGCCCGGACTCCCGGCCCGCATGTGGCCCTCGGGTCCTCCCACTGGTAAACTTTGACGTTTAACGATAGATTACAGTCAACCCAACCCGACCTGTTAGGAGGGCCCAGTGGGCACTTACAACTCGCTCACATCCGATGCGGTGGTGACCCGGTGACCCCGCCCCCCACCGACAAGGTGGTACCGCTCGATGAGCTCGGCGATCTCGTCGCCGATGGCGAGTCGGTCGCCTTCGGAGGCGGCTGGTTCGCCAACCACCCGATGGCGGCGGTCCGTCAGCTGATCCGCGCCGGCCGGAAGGACATCCACGCCATCACCGTCGTCGGCTCGGTGGACATGGACCTGCTGGCAGCGGCCGGTGTCCTCGGCCACCTGTCATTCTCCATGGTGACGCTCGAAGCGTTCGGCCTCGCTCCGAACGTCCGCAAGGCCATCGAGACGGCATCGGTACCGTTCACCGAGTACACCGGGCTCGGCCTGCTCATCGGGCTCGAGGCGCAGGGACGCGGCATGCCGTTCCTCCCCTACCGGGGCCCCTTCGGCTCCGACCTGCCGGCCCGTTACCCGGAGATCTACGCCACCACCACCTGCCCCTTCACCGGTGAGGAGCTCACAGCCGTCCGGGCACTGCAGCCGGACGTGGCCATCGTCCACGCGCTGCGGTGCGACGCCGAGGGCAACGCGCAGTGGGACGGCACCTCCGGACCCGACGTGGACATGGCAAAGGCGGCAAGGCGGGTCATCGTCACCTGCGAGGAGATCGTCGACCGCTCGGTCATCGCGCAGAACCCGCACATGACCAAGTTGCCCGGCTACTACGTCGACGCCGTCGTCGAGGCGCCATTCGGGGCCCACCCGACGTCCCACATCCCCCGCTACTCCATGGATGCCTGGGAGCTCATGGACTATGCGGGCCAGGCCGGAACCGACGAATTCGGTGGCTATGTCGACCGGATCCGGTCCGAGAGCGAGGACGACTACCGGGCCCGCGTCCTGACCGGGCGCGACGTCGTGCTCGCCGCCCTGGTCGACGCGGCCGAGACTCTCGAAGGAGCGAACCTGTGACTGCATACGATGTCCATGAGCTGATGGTCACCCGGGTGGCCGCCGAGGTCGACGAGGACGGGGTGACGGTCATGGGATCGTTCACGCCCCTGGCCTACGCCTCGTACATGCTGGCGAAGCTGACCCACGCACCGAACGCCTACCTCGTCGGCTTCGACGCGGTCGGCATGGCGCCCATCCAGCTGTCGTTCACCGGCGCCGAGGCCGCCGCCTACAAGGGCGCCGTCTGCCGCTGGGGGATGCTCACCGAGATCAATTCCATCCACCTCTCCAACCACGGTGGGGTGGAGGCCGTCTCGTCCGCTCAGTTCGACGGGGACGGCGCCATCAACCTGTCGACGATCGGCCCGTTCGACAAGCCGAAGGTACGGCTTCCCGGTGGCGCCGGGGCGGCGGAAGTCATCAAGATGTACCGCAAGATGATCGCCTACTTCGGCAACCACAACTCGCGTACGCTCGTCGACAAGGTCGAGTTCGTCACGGGCACGCGGTGGAAGGTCGGCGCCGAGGCACGCCGGAAGGCCGGACTGCAGCCCGGGCCGATCATCGTCGTGACGAACCTCGCCGTGCTCGTCAAGGATGAGGACGGCGAGCCGTTCCGAATCGAGAGCGTCCACCCAGGCGTGGACCCGCAGATGGTCGTCGAGAACACGGGCTTCGCGCTCGATGTCCCCAGCGAGGTTCCGACCACGGCCGAGCCGACCGAGCAACAGCTCGAGCTGCTGCGCAACAGGATCGACCCGTTCGGCACCGTGAAGTTCGACTTTCTCTCGGGCAAGGAACGGCTGCCGTACCTCAAGGGCATCCTCGACGCCGAGTGGAAGCGGGCGGAAGCGAGGGTCAGGTGAGCGTCTTCGACCGGTTCAGCCTGGAGGGCAAGGTCGCCGTCGTGACCGGGGCCTCGTCAGGGCTCGGGGTCACGTTCGCCCTCGCCCTGGCCGAAGCGGGCGCCGATCTGGCGCTGGGCGCCCGGCGTACGGACCTCCTCGAGGACACCAAGGGGAAGATCGAGGCCCTAGGCCGCCGGTGCATCGCGGTGCCGACAGATGTGGCCGTCGTCGCCGACTGCGAGGCCCTGGTGGCTGCCGCCGTCGATCAGCTCGGCACGGTCGACATCCTGGTGAACAACGCCGGCGTGGGCCACGTGGCACCGTCGCACAAGGAGGACCCAGCCGACTTCGCCCGGGTGGTGCAGATCAACCTCACCGGCGCATACCAGATGGCCCAGGCGTTCGGCCGGGCGTGCATCGCCGGTGAACACGGCGGGTCGATCATCAACATCTCGTCGGTGGTCGGCATGGTGGCCAACGACGCGCCCCAGGTGGCGTACGGCGCGTCCAAGGCTGGAGTCATGGCCATGACCCGCGACCTCGCACTGCAGTGGACTCTCCGGCGCGGGATCCGGGTGAACTCGCTCGTGCCCGGCCTCGTCCACACCGCCATGACCTCGGCGATCGAGGCCAGCCCGGAGGCCATGGAGAACGTCACGCGCAGTATCCCGATGCGCCGCCTGGGCAACGCAGACGAGTTCATCGGTGCGCTGCTCCTGCTCGCCTCGGACGCCGGGAGCTACATCACCGGGTCGGCGCTGGTGGTCGACGGCGGCTGGACCGCGCAATAGTGGCACTGCGCCCGGTCCGGTTCAACCGGGCCGGGCTCAGCGCTTCGCCAGCTCGCGGGCGATGATGTTCCGCATGATCTGGTTGGTTCCACCGGCGATCTCGTACAGCTTGGTCTCACGCCAGTAGCGTTCCATGCCGTACTCGACCATGTACGAGTACCCGCCGAGGATCTGCATCCCCCGGTTGGCGCAGCGGGTGCCGGCCTCTGACCCGTAGACCTTGGCCATGGACGCCTCGAGCGAGCACTCCATCCCCTGGTCGAGCTTCCAGGCCGCGCTGTACGTGATCAGCCGCGACGTCTCCACGTCGATCGCCATGTCGGCGAGCATGTGGGCGACAGCCTGGTGCTCGATGATCGGCCGGCCGAACTGTTCCCGTTGCTGGGCGTAAGCGAGCGCCATGTCGAGCGCCCCCTGGCCCAACCCGGTGCCCTCGGCGCCCACGTAGATCCGCTCGCCGTTCATGAGGTCGAAGATGATCCGGCTGCCCTGCCCGAGCTCGCCGACGAGGTTCTCCCCGGGGACGCGGACGTCGTCGAGGAAGACCTCGCACGTATGGGTCGCCTGGCCGGCCAGCTTGCGCAACGGACGGACGGTGACGCCCTCGGTCTCCCGCGGGATCAGGAGCACGGACAGCCCGCGCGACGCCGGCGCCTCCGGATCGGTCCGGACGAAGGCGAAGATGTAGTCGGCGGTATCGGCGCCGGTCGTGAAGACCTTCTGGCCGTTCACGATGAACTCCTCGCCGTCGCGCACGGCCCGGCTGGCCAGGTGAGTCAGGTCCGATCCGGCGTTCGGCTCGGTGAGGCCCATCGCCATCCGCACCTGGCCGGTGGCGACCCTAGGGAGGATCGCCTCCTTCTGCTCATCGGTGCCGAAGCGCGCCAGCCCCTTCGCGCAGAACGTCGCCGTCGGCAGCCAGGCGTATGCCAGCGCTGCGCTGGCCCGGGCCACCTCCTCGACGGCGATGCAGATCGAGATCTGGTCGGCGTCCGACCCGCCGTAGCGTTCGTCGAAGGCGAGCCCGCACAGGCCGATCTCGGCTGCTTTGCGGTACAGGTCGTTGTCGAATTCCTCGTCGCGGTCGTGGCGGGACACCACGTCGAGTGGCGCTTCGCGCTCGAAGAAGGTGCGCAGGCTCTGGCGCAGGGCCACGTGCTCGTCGCTCAACTCGAAGTCCATGGTTCACTCTCTCTCGGACGTGCTTCTCAGGCAATGCCGCGCTCGGCCCGCAGCTCCTTCTTCAAGACCTTGCCGGTCGCCCCCATCGGGAGCGAGTCGACGAGCTCGACCGAACGGGGCTTTTTGTAGGAGGTCAGCCGCTCGGCGGCGAACGCCATCAGCTCCTCCTCCGTCACGGTGGCACCCTCACGCCGGACGACGACGGCGTGGATCGCCTCGCCCCACTGCGGATGGGGCAGTCCGATGACGGCCACCATGGCGACGTCAGGGTGCTGCTCGAGGGCGCGTTCCACCTCGATGCTGAAGACGTTGATGCCCCCGGTGATGATCATGTCCTTCAACCGGTCCACGATGGTGATGAAACCCTCCGAATCGACCACGGCCACGTCTCCGGTGTGGAACCAGTCGCCCTCACGGCTGCGCTCGGTCTCCTCGGGCATCCGGTAATAGCCGGGGGACACCGACGGGCCGGACACCAGGATCTCTCCGGATGTCTCCCCGTCGTGGGGCACGTCGTTGCCCTCGCCGTCGACCACCCGCACGTTCATCAGCGTGTGCGGCTTGCCGATGGAGCCGAGTTGGCGCATCTGCTGTTCCGTGCCCTCGGTGAAGAGGTTCTGCGGGCGCAGCGCGGTACCGCACGAGTAGCTCTCGGCCATGCCGTAGGTCGGGTTGAAGACGTCGCCCATCACCTCGCGTGCCCGCTTCAGCACGGGTGCCGGAAACGGCGAACCACCGGACATGACCCCGAGCAGGGACGACAGGTCGTAGGACTCGATACCCGGCTGAGACACCACCATCTGGACCATGGTCGGGACGATGATCGTGTGGGTGACGCCGTACTCCTCGACCAGCTTCGGGAACTCCATCGGGTCGAACGCCGGCGGGATCACGGTGCGCCCACCCTTCAGGAGCACCGGGTGGAGTCCCGACGGGCCGCCCGGGTTGAAGAAGTAGGGGATGTTCTGCAGTGCGGTGCCGCCCTCGGCGATCACCATCTCCATCGCCCAGTTCACGATGGCGGCGATGGCGTTCCCATGGGTCAGGATGGCTGCCTTCGGGATGCCCGTGGTACCGCTGGTCGCGCCGAGCATGTAGACGTCATCGGGGGCGATCTGGACGACCGGGGCCGTGGCGGACGCTGCGCCGATCAGTGTCTCGAGGTCGAATGCCAGTCCGTGGTCACCGCCGAAGCCGATGGCGTGCCGCACCGAGGGCACCTCGGCAAGCCATGTGCGGGCGACCGGGAGGAGATCGGCGTGCACCAGCGCGGCGGTCGGCTCAACATACGACAGGTAGGCGCTCGTCTCGTGGGGAGCGAGCCGGGTGTTGAGGGCCGCACCGATGACCCCGGACTTGGCGCACGCGAAGAAGAAGTCGATGTACTCGCCGCAGTTGGGGGCGTACATGGCCAGCCGATCGCCCGCGGCGAGCCCGAGCGACAGCAGCGCGTTGGCCAGCCGGTCCGTCCGCTGGTCGAGCTCGCGCCAGGTCCGCGTCGGTCCGTCAGGCACGACGACGGCCTGCATGTCGCCGAAGTACCGGGCGTTGCGGCGCACGACATCGCTGATCAACATCGGTCATCACTTCCTTGCCGCTCCGGCGTGGGCGGCGGGGGGGATCCCCGAACGCACCCACGAGTGTACTAGTATCTGACGCTGAACGTAAAGGGCGCATATCCATCGGACCTCGACCCATCGGGAGAGTCATGTGGTACCTCGACTTGGTAGCGGGTGTGGCGGCGGCCCACGGTGAGCGGGTCGCCGTGGTAGGCAGCGGCCGGCGCATCCGGTTCGGCGAACTGCACGAGCGAACGGGCCGGCTCGGTGCCGCCCTCCGCCGTTTGGGTCTGCGTCCCGGCGACCGTGTCGCGCTGCTGGCCGCCAACGAACCGGAGTACATCGAGGCGCAGGCGGCCTGCCTGCGGTCGGGCTTCACCCTGGTGCCGATCAACACCCGGCTCGCCGACCCCGAGGTGTCGTTCATCCTCGCCGACTGCACGCCGGCTGTGCTGATCGGCGGGCGGTCGCAGCTCACCAGGTCGGCGGCGCTGGCAACGGAGTGTGGCGTTACGCACGTTTTCGGCCTCGGCGAGGCGGACGGCGTGGAGCGGTACGAAGACCTGCTGGCTGCCGCCGTCCCGGACGGGACGGCAGATCCCACGGATCCGGACCTCACCGCGCTCATCCTGTACACGAGTGGCACGACCGGTCGGCCCAAGGGGGCCATGATCGACCGAGTCGCGTTCACCGCCCGGGTCCTGGTCAACTGTGCGGAGCTGCAGCTCCGGCCGACGGACGTGCACCTGGCGGCCCTGCCGATGTTCCACATCGCAGCGTTCCTGGCCTACGCGCACATCGTCGTCGGAGGGAGTGTCGCGATGTTGCCGGAATTCTCGCCGCAGCAGTGCCTGGCGGCGATGTCCGAGGAGCACGTGACCACCACCGTCCTGGTGCCGACCATGATCGCCATGTTGCTCGACAGCCCCGAGATGGCGAGCTCGCCCCCGCCGGACCTGCGCCAGATCGTGTACGGCGGGGCGTCCATCACCCCCCGGCTGCTCGCGCGGGCCATGGACGGATTCGGTTGCGACATGCTGCAGCAGTACGGCATGACCGAGAGCGGTGCCTCCACCATCGTGCGGCCGGCCGACCACGACCCCAACGACGAGGAGAAGCTGTCGTCCGCCGGCAGCGAGATCGTCTCGTTCGAGGTCGCCGTGGTCGACGACGACGACATCCCGGTTCCCCCCGGGGAGCTGGGTGAGGTCGTCTGCCGTGCGCCGTCGCTGATGCGCGGCTACTGGAACCGCCCCGACGCGACGGCCGAGGCCCTGCGCGGGGGCTGGATGCACACCGGCGACATCGGGTTCCGCGACAGCCGCGGGCGTCTGCACATCACCGACCGGCGCAACGACATGGTCATCACCGGCGGTGAGAACGTGTACCCGCGCGAAGTCGAGGCCGCGCTCCTGGAACATCCCGCCGTCGGGGACGTCGCCGTGCTGGGGACGGCCGACCCGACCTGGGGACAGGTGGTCACGGCCGTGCTCGTCGAGCCGGCGCCACCCGACGCCGAGCTCGAGTCGTGGGTTCGCCATCGCCTCGCCGGCTACAAGGTCCCACGCCGTTGGGTGCGGGTCGGCGAGCTGCCCCGCAACGCCACCGGCAAGGTACTGAAGCACGAGCTACGGGTCATGCTCGCCGATTGACGGCCCGAGCTGTACGGCATGCTCGCGGGCTGACCGCGCGTGCTTCGGGTCCGATCAGCGGTGATCTCGTGCCGGCGCAGGCCCGAGGCGTGGCCCGTGCAACCGGGAGTGGTCAGTAGCCGATCATCCCGAGGCCGTGGTCCATGCACATGTACGGGACACCGATCCCCAGGCGTGCGAAGGTCGCGTCGCGGGTGTGGTCCAGGCCGAGCTCGCCGAGGAGCGGGAACGACGTGCACACGTACTCCGCGTCGATGAACACGGAGTAGTAGTTGATGCGGTCCTCATCGATCCGCAATCCGCTGGCTCCCTCGTACGCCTCGAACAGCATCTCCTTCGGCGCCAGTGCGTCGACACCCCGCCACAGGGCGGAGGCCCAATCCTTCATCGGATCACCAAGATGGGCCTGCTCCCAGTCGGTGAGGGCGACCACCTCGTCACCGGCGTAGATGAAGTTGCCGACACCGACGTCACCCCACACCAGTGACGTGCGCTGCACGTCGCCTGGTGCGTTGCGCTTCAGCCACGACAGGAGCACCTCGACGACGGGCATCGGCTCGGGTTGCGCAGCACGGTACGACCGTTCGTAGTGCTCGAGCTCGAACAGCGCATGATCTTCAGGCCGCTCGGGGACCCGCATGAATTCGGCCAGACCTGCCGCCCGCCAATCCATCGTGTGGACGGCGGCGAGCTTTTCGGCCAGGTCGACACCGATCTTCTGTCGCCGATTCTCGTTGCCGGGGGCGAAGAGCTGCCCGGCCGAGGCCGAGCCGGGCACGGTACGCCGCACGTAGAACGGCGCTCGGCCCACCAACTCGGGATCGTCCTCGTACCAGAGCGTCTGGGCGACCGGCACCGAAGAGGTGCCGATGGCGCGGAACGTCTGGTACTCGCGTTCCAGGCTGACGGGTACCACCGACCCTTCCGGGTGGTCCACCCGGAAGGTGAGAGAGTCGTCGTGCTGCTGGCCTGAACGCGCCCAGTGCACCTCAGCGAACCACGTTTCCCGGGACATGCCGCCCACGTTGCGCCGCAAGCTGGTCACATCGAGCGAGTCGGCGCCGAGACGTTCGGTCAGGTACCCGGCGATGCGCCCTTCGTCGAGATCACGCTGCTCGCCAGCCATCACGCACCTCCCGGCCGGAAGCTCATGTAGAGCGGCTCCACGAACGGGACGAGCCGCCCCACCTGGCGCCGGACCATACGGTGCAGCTCATCCCGTACGCCGTGCAGCTCCGGGTCCACGTCGTCCGGGTCGATCTCGTCGAGCCACCGCAACACGTCCACGACTCGCCCCCGGAGTGCCTCGTTGCGGGCGACCGCCTCATCGACGCGCCGGGCGGGATCGCCCGGCGCCGCCGTGCCGAGCCGCTGCAGCAGGGCAGACCACTTGTCCTGGTCCTGGCCGCCCTCCTCCCCGTGGCGGACAGCCTGCCCAGCCACGGCCGCCAGGGTCTCCGCCATGTCGAGACTGTCGGCGTCCATGGTGTCGAGCTCTCCTGCCAGTCGTAGCTGCAGGTGCTGCAGCACGAGGTCCATGGCGGTGGCGACGTAACGCGCCCACCGATCCTCGATCTTCAGCGCCACGGTGTCGTTCAGGGACAGCCGTAGGCTCGCCAGCAGTTCCTCCGCTGTCGGTCTCACGCATCGGCCTCCGGTGGTACGGCTGGGTCGACACCCAGGTGGGTGGCCCACGCCCTCCATCGCTTACGTATGACGTAAAGCGTACCCTACGAGAGACCAGGAATGCCCGGCTGCCGCGGCCCGGAGCCCGTGGGTCGCGGTCCGCTTCCGGCAGTTGAGTCCACCAGAGTGGTGTACGAGGGCTAGCCAGAGCTGAGGGTCCCCCAGACGCGACGACCACCGCGTCCCGACGGGGACCGACAAGCCCACGCCGGCCGACGCTTCCACCGTCGTGATCCCCGTGACGATCAGCCGCCAGAACTCCCGCTGCACCGACCGCGAGGGCTCAGGTCGCCCGGACGAACGCATCGGTGCGCGCAGCGCCCGGTCCGCCGCCACTGCCGCCTGGCACCCGCCGGCGCCTCCGCCAACTGTTTCGTGCCACGTTTCATCGCACACCTCCCTCATCGAGGTGTTGCGACGACCGGTTGAATCCGCCGAGTCTCCACGGATCCTGGACCGGTTCAGCGGGGCTGAGGCCCTCACCTCCGCCCGCCGAAATTTCAACCTCAAGACGCCACACTACTCATTCTGGCTTGTTGACGTCACACGTCAGATTCATGCCTCGATGTAGGTCGAGGCAGTCCTGGAATGGGACGGTCTTCTTTGCCGGCCGGTGTCAGCGGCTCCAACCGCACACCAGGGCCGAGCTGCTGTGGTCGATGAAGGTCCGCTCGTCTTCCATCAACCGCCCCGAGACGTCAGGGTCCCCCAGGATCCGCAGCATCGCCTCGTGGCTCGAGTAGTAGGCCAGCGCGGCGCCATCGAGGTCAACGAGACCGAATCCCGATGCCGGTGCGACGCGGCGAATGAGCGCATCGTCGGTGCGGACCTGCCGATAGCCCTCCGAACCGGGCACGCTGCGACCGAGGTCGGCGTGCACGGTCGACCAGTGCTCCTCGAATCGTTCGTGGGTGAGCTCCGGCAGCCGCCGGATGGCCATGGCCAGCAACAGCTGCTGTTGGCCAGGCACGATGATGTGTTCGGTGCCGGCGACGACGGCACAGGCCGACGGGTCGGCGACACCGTCCAGCGTCTTGGCCAGCCCTTGCAAAACCAGCTCCGGCTCGGGTGCCCCGTCCTCGAAGCTGAGGTGGACGGCGGCGGTGAACGCCGGTCCCGCAGCAGTCTCCGCCCCGTGCGTCGTGTCGCCTCCCAGCAGACCGGCGTCCGCGGCTCCCCGGGCCACCACGGCGCCGGAGCGCGATCGGACGTGCTCCAGCACCCGGTCCACCGCCTCCTCCGACTGTGCTGCGCCCGACGATCCGCCGATGAAGAGCACCACGCTCGTCAACACGGGATCAGGACGTTTCGAGGATGTGGTACACGATGTCGTCGCTCGAGCGGACGCCGAGGACGAACCCGGGTCCCCACGAGACGTCGCCTCTGACCGGGTCATTGCGCCACCAGTCGAAGGCGCAGACCCGGGCTGCGATGCGCCATTCGTCGGCGCGCCGCTCGAAACGGTCGACGTAGCGCAGGCCGGCGACCATGTCGGCCGGCTGCCCATCTCGCCGGGTGTGCCGGTGATGAGCGATCGCGTACGTTTCGGAACGGGCCACGCCCGCGTCGATGTCGACGTCGATCAATGTGTTCCCGAGGAAATGGTTCGTGGCGTCATGGCGAGCGAGAACGTCCCGCAGGAAGTCGATGAACCCGTCCACCCCGCCCCGGTAATCCCCATGGTCGTCGGTGCCCTCGGGCCAGTAGCAGGCGCGCACAGCCTCGAGGTCGAGCCGGTCGACACCACGCGAGTACGCATGGAGGACCCGCCGGATGGCCCGCTCGGCCATGAGGAGCTCCACGTCCGCGATCAGCGATCGGCCGGTGTCGGACGTCCGTTCTGCGTCCACGGTCATCGCAGCTCGCCGCCCGCCCACCACCGCTCGAACGCGGGCTCGACGCTCCGGCTGACCAGTTCGACCAGCAGGCCGGCCGGAGATCTCACATAGCTCATGACTCCATACCCTTCTTCGGGGGGCCGCTCGGCCCCATCGACGGTCCAGCCCGCATCGATGAGGCTTTCCGTCTCAGCAGCGACGTCGTCCGCCCAGACGCCGAGATGGTGCAGGCCAGGCAGATGGTTCCCGTCCCACAACGAGCCGGGCGAACCCTGCAGGAGCTCCACGTGCTGGGGCCCTTGGCACGAGTAGGTGAACCGGAGCGGCACCGTGGTGGCACCGGCCGACGGCGTCCACACACGCTGGTCGCGCTCGACGACGACCGCCCACCTGAGGCCCAGCGCCTGCGCCAGCAGGTCCATGGACACCTCCAGGTCACCGACCCGGGCACCGACGTGGAATTGCTCCGTCGGCAGGTCGACCACAGGTCGCTCCACGCTCATGCCCGTCGCTCCACGCTCATGCCCGTCGCTCCACGCTCATGCCCGTCGCTCGTCCGTCCCAGAAAGGCTATCTATTTGCCGTGCGACGTCAAGCGTAAGAAACTAGGTCGCCTCGGTGGCCGTTCGCCACCGCGATCAGGGACCGGACACGCGAGGAGGAGACCGTGCGAGCAGCGCTCATCACGGGGGCACGCCAGATCGAGCTGGTCGAGGTGCCCGAGCCCCACCCTGCACCTGGTGGGGTGGTGGTCGACATCCGGTACTGCGGCGTGTGCGGCACCGACGTGGGCGCCTACCGGACGGGGATGCCGTCGCACCCGTCGCTGTTCGGACACGAGTGGACGGGCACGGTGCGCGACGTGGGCGACGAGGCCGGCGGGCTGGCTCCCGGCGACCGGGTCGTCGTAGCGGTCCGCGCACCGTGCGGGGTCTGCCCCGACTGCGCTGCGGGTCGGCCGGGGTCGTGCCGTGCGGCACGGGCCATGCTGCTCGGTCGCGACCCCCTGGCTCCCCCCCATGGCGGATTCGCCCCGGCACTGGCTGTCGCCGCCGAACGCCTGGTGCGGGTCCACCCCCAGCTGAGCGACGAGGAGGCGGCGCTCATCGAGCCGGCGTCAGTGGCCCACCGAGGCGTGCGGCGTAGCGGCGTCGGCCTGGGCGATGTCGCCGTCGTCCAGGGCGCAGGCCCCATCGGCCTCCTCACCCTGCAGTTCGCCCGGGCAGCAGGTGCGGCGACCGTCGTCGTCATCGAGCCAGATCCGGGCCGCCGTGCGGCGGCGCGCGAGGTGGGAGCAGACCTGGTGCTCGCACCCGGCGATGAGGCCGTCGCCGGCGTCCTCGACGTGACTGGCGGCGCCGGCGGCGATGTGGTCTTCGAGTGCGCCGGGCACCCACCGCTGCTGCAGGCCGCCGTTGACCTGACGCGCCACGGTGGGGTCACGGCGATGCTCGGTTATATCGAGGAGGCGGCCACCATCGACCCTTCCCGATGGCTCGGCAAGGACATCACCATGGTGGCCTCCGTAGGGTTCGCCCGCCAGGACCAGCACAGCGCCATGTCGCTCATCGCCGACGGCCGGGTGCGGGTGTCGCCGTTGCACAGCCGCACCGTGAACCTCGAGGAGCTCGGCGGCGTGCTCCAGGAGCTCGCCGCCGGACGCTCATCCGACACCAAGGTCCTGGTCGATCCCCACTGACCGGCGCCGGGCCGATCGCTGGCGAACCGGGCGGGTCCAGGACGCGGTGGACGATCGTTGCCCGGTCGGCCCTACGCCGGGAGCTTCTGCACGGCGGCACCCATCCTCGCGCCGTCGTGGGAGACGAATCGCAGTGGCTCCAGCTCGATGACCACCCGATCGGTCTCCACCAGCATCCGTTCGAAACGCGCCGCCATCGCGGGGTTCCCTCGATGTGCCTTGCCAGACAGTGCAGCGGCGAACCAGCGCAATGTCTCCTCGTCGTCGTGCACCAGGGCCCGGGTCACGGCGGTGACCGACAGGCCCGGGCCGAGCGACGTGCCCGATCCGGAGACGATGACGGAGGACTGGGCGCGCTCCCGCAGGGCTGCCACCCGGGTGCGCCTTGTCCCCGCTGTCACGAAGAACCGCCCGCGCTCCCACACGAACCAGTGGACCACTCCCATCGGCCAGCCGTCGGCATCGATCCAGGTGACTGCGCACTCGACCGCTTCGGCCAGGAGCAGGTCGCGTCGTTCCGCCGTCAGCGGGTACCGCTGCAGCTCCTCGTAGGCTTCCCAACGTCCCGGCATTGCGTCCCTCCCCGGGTCCCGATCCCTTGCGCGTCCAGATTTTACGTCCTACGTTATCGGTAATTATGGCGGAGCACCAGGGCGACGGGCCGGCGACCGGCGTTCAGATCGGCGACGTGGAGCAGCGCCTGCGGGCGATAGAGGACCGTGCCGCCATCGTCGAGGTGCTGCACCGCTACTACCACCTCGTCGACCGCATCGCCACCGACCGGCTTGCGGAGGTCTTCACCGAGGACTGCGTTGTCGACCGCGGACCTGGGATGGGCGGCGAGCGGCGAGGGCTCGATCACCTGGCCCACTCCCTGGCCGCCGGGCTCCGGCGGTTCGCCGCCACCAGTCACCAGCTGAGCAGCCCGGTCGTCACCCTGGACGGCGACCAGGCCACAGCCGCCAGCTCGGTCCTGGCGTGGCACCACGTTCCCGGACCGACCCCCGATGCCCGGCTCTTCGGCGAATACCACGACGTCCTGGCCCGGCGGCACGGCGGCTGGAGGATCACCGTGCGGCACCTGCAGGTCGCCGGCCACCGAGACTTCGACGTGGCCTGGGACCTGATCGACCGGCCAGGCCGGGCGGCTCCGCCGGCCGGGCGGAGCGAGACCCACTTACCGCCGGCCGGGACCTAGCCGGCCCCGCCGGCCGGGACAGGCCTGCCCGTCAGGATTCAGCCAGCAGGGAGCGGGTGCCGTCCACGATCCGCTGCACAGCTACGGTGGGTGGCAACGCGTCCAGCTTGTTCGAGATCACCTCCATCGAGAGCGGCACGCTGACCCCCCGCGAGCGCAACAGCCCGACCAGGCGCGGCAAGTCGAAGGCCCCCTCGCCGGGGACCCGCCGGTTGGCCAGGCAGTCCTCCAGGTAGTCGGGGCCTTCGGGCACCAGCGGCCCGTCGTTGAGCTGCACGGCGGCGATGCGTTCCGGCGGCAGGCGCTCGAGCAACGACCAGTCGTCGGCGCCACGGAAGTGGTGCCAGCTGTCGATGCAGATCCCGGCGTTGGGCCGGTCCGCCCGCAGCACCAGGTCGAGCGCTACCCCCGCGTCGGCGATGTTCGTGAAGGGCAGGAACTCCACCCCCACGATCAGGCCGACTTCAGCGGCGCGGTCACACAGCCCGGCCAGCACCTCGGCTGCACGGTCCATGTCCGGTGGGCACGGTCCGATCACCTGCAGGTACCGGGCCCCGAAGGTCTCGGCCATCTCCATGACCAGCCGGACCCCGTCGGCCGCCGCAGCCCGCCCCCGCTCGTCCTCCGCCCACGGGCGGAGGACTTCGAGCTCGCTCACCCGCACACCGTGGCGATTGAGGACGGCACGCAGCGAGCTGGGGGTGGCGCCGTCGGCCAGGAGCTGCGCGTAGTTGCGGTGGAACAGACCGATCTGGGAGAGTCCGGCCACCGCGGCCGCCTCTACCCGCTCCTCGAAACTGGCGTAGCGGAGACAGAAGTGGCTCAGCACCAACTCGGTAGCACCGATCTGGGGCACGCCCGGCGCCTCGCCGGGCTCAGTAGGCGAGCCAGCCACCGTCGACCGCCACGCTCGTTCCCGTCACGTACGCCGAGTCGTCAGAGAGCAGCCACGCGACGGCGGCAGCCACCTCGGACGGATCCGCCGGGCGGCGCATGGGGATCCGCCGCAGTAACGGCGCATCACGCTCGTCGCCGAGGTTGCTGGTCATATCGGTGCGGATCCATCCGGGCGAGACGGCATTGATCCGGATCCCGTAGCGGGCCAAGTCGACGGCCGCCGCCCTCGTGTAGGCGAGCACCGCTCCTTTGGACGCGGCGTACGTGGAGAGCGCAGGAAGTGAAGCGATGTGGGCCGTGGTGGAGGCGATGCTCACCACCGATCCCGGAGCACCTGCGGCAACCAGGCGGCCGGCGAAGGCCGTGGTGGCCAGCATCGGCCCCATCGTGTTCACCCGCAACACGCGTTCGATCTCGTCCTCGGTCACCTCGGTGACCAGCCCTCCTGAAAGGACCGCCGCGTTGTTGACGAGCGCGTCTGCGACGCCGCCCAGGGCGGCGCAGGCGTCGAGGACGCTCTGGATCCCGTCGGCACGCGCGCAGTCGGCCACCACCGCCCGGACCGCTCCCTCAACCGGCGACCCGGCCACGGTGTGCTCCAGGTCCTCGGCGTTGAGGTCGGCGACGACGACGCTGGCGCCCTCGGCTGCCAGGCGCCAGGCGACGGCACGCCCGAGCCCCCGGCCGCCACCGGTCACGACGGCCCGCCGGCCCTGCAGCCGCGTCGCATCGCCTGAAGGCGCCGAGGCCCAGCTGCCAGCTGCTGGCGGTGTACCGGCCGGCACTGTCGTCTCCGGCGTCACCGAGCCATCTCCACGGACATCTCAGGCATGGGTCGATCTCCTGTCTCGCTCACCGGGTGCGGTGGGGCGCTGCGTCACGATTGGGGGAAGAGCACGATCGTCCGGCCGACCGACTGCCGGCCGGCCAGATAGACGTGTGCGTCGGCGATGTCCTCGGGCTTGAACACCTGGGCCACGAGAGGGTGGATCGCCCCCGCGGCGAGCACGCGCAGGACCCGCTCGACGCTCGCGGCGACGAGCTCCGGGTCGTGCTGGATCCACTGCCCGAGGGTGAAGCCGCCGACGGTGATGCCGGTCTCGAACAGGGTCTGCAGCCGGAAGCGCGATGTGCTGCGGCCGGAACTTGCCCCCACGCTCACCAACCGGCCGGCCGGGCGCACGCAGTCGAAGCTGCGTGCCAGGACATCGCCGCCCACCGACTCCATGACCAGGTCGACGCCACGCCCGTCCGTGACCCGCTTCACGACCTCGACGAAGTCCTCGGTCGTGTAGTCGACCGTCACGTCGGCGCCCAGTGTCGCCACCCGCTGGAGCTTCTCGGGCGAACCGGCGGTCGCGATGACCGTGCCCGCTCCATAGGCCTTGCACAGCTGCACCGTCGCCGAACCGAAGCCCCCGGCTGCCGCGTGCACGAGGACGGTCTCGCCCGCCTGCAGGCGCCCCATGGTGACGAGCGCGGCGTCGGCAGTGAGGAACGGCGAACCGAGACCCGCTGCCTCCGCATCTGTCAGCGCCTCCGGAACCGGGTACACCTGTCCGGCACGGGCGACGATCCACTCCGCGGAGGTGCCCGCCTGTGGCAGCAACCCGAAGACGCGGGTTCCGATGGCGGGACCTTCCACGCCGGGCCCGTGGGCCACGATGTCGCCGGCCAGATCGTGGCCCATCACGTACGGGGGATCCGGTGCTCCGGGGTAGACCCCCGCCCGCTCCATCAGGTCGGCCCAGTTCACGGCGAAGCCGCGGCTGCGTATGAGTACCTCGCCGGGCCCCGGCTCGGGCACCGGCAGCTCGTCCCACACCAGCACCTCGGGGCCACCGTGGCGGTGGAAGCGTAGCCCCCGCATGGTGGCCGGGATCACAGCCCCTCCCGGCGGTTTCGCGCCAGTACCATGGGGTTGCCCTCAGTCCAGGTGACCGCGAGGACGCGCCGCGTGATGCGCCAACCGTCGGCGGTCCGGAGCCATTCGTCCTCGTAGGTCCCGGCGATCATGAAGTTCTCGCCGTCGGGTAGCTCCCGCCGGCAGTGCTGGGCCCGCACGTAGCAGCGCGACGCGGCGGTGTCGCCTGCCAGCTCCACCAGATGGTTGGCGACCAGGTGCTGCGATGCGTCGAGTGGCTCCAACGAGGCCCGGCACACCTCTTTGATCGCGTCGAGGCCGTCGTGCTCGCCGGGGACACCTCCGTAGACAGCCACGGCGTCCGGTGTGAAGCACCGCTCCAGTGCCTGCCAGTCGTGGCCGTCCAAGGCAGCGCAGTAGCGGTGGGTCACCTCGACGATGGCCCGCTCATCGAGCATTCGGGCCACTTCGGCGTCGTTCACGCCTCGGACATCCCTGCGGGGACCCCATCGATCATGAGGTCGTGGTACTCGGCGATCCCGAAGCCCTCACGCCCTTCGAGCTCGTACCGGACCAGCGCCTCGCCCAGGCGCGCCACCTGCCCCTCGCGTCGATGACGCAACGGGACCATGGCGAACACCTCGCCAGTGGCGTCGACGGGTCCAGCTTGCGTCTCCATGTGCATCCGCATGGTCTCGGGGTAGTAAGGCGCCGGCCCGTAGGTGCTCGTCACGTTCGCATCGTCGATCCGCCTGAACGCACCGTCGAGGAGGACCATGCCATGCGGCTTGGGCACCGTGTCCCCGATCCGGCTCACCCAGACCACGAAACCGTTGGCTTCGTCGCACATGCACGAGATCCAGCGCCAGTACGTCGGGCCCTGCCAGCGCCTCGGCCCCCACGAGTGGTCACGGAAGCCGAGCCCGGACACGGCGTGACGCTCGTCGCCCACCGTGATCGTGCCGTGGACCCGGCACGGCCCCTGGTAGTGACCGGTGGCGATGGTGCTCTCGCCGCCCTCGATCCCGCCGCCGGCGCCGTCGCCCGAGCTGAGGCCATAGAGGTCGATCAGCGACTCGTAGGCGAGGTCGAGCTCGAGCGGGACCTCGGGGGCGGCACTCAGTGCAGCCTTCGGGTCGGCGAGGTCCGTGCCCCGTTCGAGCTGGTGCCCCTTCCCGTTGTAGGTGAGCTGCAGGTGCTCCAACGGCTTGCGGACGTCGACGCGAAGGCCATCCGTGTCGAAGGCATTGTTGTCGGTGATCGGGCTGCGGTCGAAGTGGATGACAGCCCCGCCGCCGGGCTGGTACACGAGCGCGGTCACCTCGGCGTGTCCCTCGTTGACACGGTTGCCGATCCGCACCAGTGTGGCGAACCCGCTGCCACCGTCGACGAAGTTGAAGTACATCGACTCGTTGAATTGGGGATCGTCGGTCGGTTCGTGCATGAACTCGTCCTGCGGATCGATCACCGCTCCAGCTGCTGCTTCTCCCATCCCTCGGCCTCTCTAATCGCTCGTGGTCACTCGCAGCCTGCCGCCCCGCCACGCCCGGGAACGCCGGTCGCGGCGCCGACCGGAACCGCCGTGTGCATCGGTCCATATCTTACGTCTAACGTAAGCATTCGCAAGCGTGAAGCGACTCGGACCTCCGGGAGGTTGGGATGACGACAACGAGTTCAGGACGGTTGGCCGGAAAGACGGTGATCGTGACCGGCGCCGCCAGCGGCATCGGGGCCGCCTTCGCCCGCCGGTTCGTCGAAGAGGGGGCCGCCTGCGTCCTGGCCGACGTCCAGGAAGACCTTGGCCGGGCGCTGGCCGAGTCGCTCGGCGAGGCCGCGACCTTCGTGTACGTGGATGTCACCAACGAGGAGCAGGTTGCCGGGGCGATCGACAGCGCCTGCGAGCGGTTCGGGGCGCTCGACGCCATGGTCAACAACGCCGGCCTGCTCGGCGCCCTCGGCCCCATCGCTTCGACCTCCACAGCGGAATGGGACAGGACCGTGGCGGTGATGCTCACCGGTGTGTTCTTCGGCACCAAGCATGCGGCACGGGTCATGATCCCCCAGCGCTCCGGCGCCATCCTCAACGTGGCCAGCACGGCCGGTGTGCAGGGCGGCCTCGGCCCCCATGCCTACACGGCGGCAAAGCACGGCGTTGTCGGGCTCACGAAGTCGGTGGCAACCGAGCTCCGTTACGTCGGCGTGCGCGCCAATTGCCTCGCTCCCGGCGCTGTCGCCTCCCCCCTCACCGCGCTGGCCGTCATCGGAAACTCAGCGGCGGTCGACGAGGTGGCGGCCGACATGGCGCGGCGCTCCCCCTCCGGGCGGACCCCGCTTCCCGACGACCTCGCCGGGGCCGCCACCTACCTCATCTCGGACGAGGCCTGGTATGTGAACGGCAGCGTACTCGTCGTGGACGGGGCCAACGAGGTGCTCCAGTCGAGGGCGCACCGCCAGTACCACGAGAGCTGATCCACGACGCCAGCGGTGCCGCTCCACGCGGCGCACCGGGCGCACGGGTGCGACCACCGGCCGGGTCCTCGGGGCTTCACCTGGAAGGCCGGCACCAGGCGCTGAACGGCACCGACCACCGGCACCTAACGCGACCAGGCGACGCTGTACAGCTCCAGCCACGTACCGCGCCCGCGCGTGCCACCACCTCGCAGGAAACGCCTGCAACAATTAGGGGGTGACGGCCCCGTGCCCAGAAGCGGGGGGGAGGTTGCTAGCCGGGCACGGGGCTCGTCGAACTGGCGACCCAGTCGAACCTACGTCGACGGCGATCGCTTGGGTCCCGGACAGGCGGTCCCGGGGGCACCTGTCAGGACCGCGGGTACGGAGTCGCTCACGCGCTGTCCTCCCGCCGTCAATCGTGACAGGAGGCTGCCGTGGAGCGCGGGTCGTGACCGAGGATCACGGCTGGGAGCGGGAACCCATTGCCTGACGACCGGGTCGGCATGGCCGATCCGACGAACGTCGGCTGCACCCGCCGCTGAGGACGGCAGTCCATGACGTCTCCCGGGGGCGATGTGGTGTGGCTCCATGTGTCGCTCGATCCCGTGGCGGAGGGGGCGCCTAGACGGTGACCAGCCCGCCGCTTGGCGTGACGGTTGCACCGACGAAGAAGCTTGCATCGTCGCTGGCCAGGAAGGCGGCCGTTGCGGCGATCTCCTGCGGTCGGGCCATGCGCCCGATCGGCGTCTGTACCTCCAGGGCGGCTCGCATCGCCGCGCTCATCGTCTCGGCCATGGGAGTGTCGACGTAGCCGGCGGCGACCGCGTTGACCCTGATGCCCTGAAGGATCACTTCCTTCGCCACCGCCCTGGTGAAGCTCAGGATGCCACCCTTGGCCGCCGAGTAGTGCGGGTGACCGGCGCATCCCTCCACGCCGCAGATCGACGCGATGTTGACGATGGCGCCACTCCCCCGCGGCGCCATGGAGCGCAGGGCCGCCCTGGTGCAGTAGAAGGTTCCGAACAGGTGGACCTGGAGCATGTCTGCCCACTCGTCATCGGTGATGCTCACCGTGGACTCGAGCGCGGTCGTGATGCGGCCTGTAGCGGCCTCGGCCATCTGCGCCTCGATCGCCGGCGTGATTCGCTCGGTCAGCGCACGCCCCGGGATCCCGGCGTTGTTCACCAGGATGTCGATCGGCCCCATCTCCGCCTCCACTTCGGCGAAGGCTCGGTCCACAGCCGCGCTGTCGGCCACGCTGGCCACGACGGGACGCGCCGAACCCGGGAGGGTCCCGGCCACCAGCTTCGCCTGCTCCTCGTTGACGTCGAGCACCGCCACCGACGCGCCGCCTTCTGCAAGCGCGCGGGCGGTCGCTTCACCGATGCCTGAACCTGACCCTGTGACGAGCGCCACCTTGCCTTCAAAGCGCATCATCGCTCCTTTCGTCATTGTCCTGTCTCGTGGAACTTCATGAGACCTTCCAGCTGGGTGACCGAGCCACGGTGGTCACCCACCGCAACTGCCGGATGGGCTGCGGTCACGACCGTTGCCGCCGGAGGAAATCGGCCACCAAATCGGCGAACCGGTCGGGCTGGTCATCGCTGCACTTGTGACCAGCGTCCCGCAGGACCTCGAGCTCGGCACCGGGGATCTGCTCGACGAGCTGGCGCGCGTAGCCGATGGGCATCTCCGCGTCTTCCTCGCCGTGCACCACCAGGGTCGGGCAGCGGATCGAACCCGCTAGGACACCGGGCCACACCACTTGCTCCTGTAGCCCATCCCGCATGGCGGTCGCAGCGGTCGCGGCAAAGTGCTGGCGCAGAGTCGGGAGCAGGTCGGCCTGCCGATCGATGAAGTGCTCCGCGTGCAGGAGCAGGAGATTGAGGTCGAAGAGCAGTTCCTGGTCCCCGCTGGCGGCGACCCGGCCGAGCACGCTGCCGAGGAGTGCCAGGCGCGGTCCGATCCGCGGTCCGGTGCCTGCCAGCACAAGGCTGCGTACCAGGTCCGGTCTGTCGGCGGCAAGCTGCTGCGCGACCATGCCGCCCAGGCTCAGCCCGACCACGGCGGCCGGCCCACCGCCGACGTGCTCCAGCAGGTGTGCGGCGTCACCAGCCAGCTGGCCCACGTCGATGCGCCGGACCTCGCACTGGGAACGCCCGAAGCCCCGCTGGTCGTAGGTGACCACCTGCCACTCGGACGCGAGGGACACCCGCAGCTTCCCCCAGTAGTTCGCCGCGTCGCCGCTGGCGCCGTGGATGAGCAGGACGAGGTCGCCGCTACCGCGCTGGTCGTAGGCGATCGAGCAACCATCGACGTCGAGAACCGAAGTCACGACCGCGCCCCTGCGTCACGCCGCGCGTCCACGCCGCATCCATCGATTGCCCTTCGGCAGGGACGTCGGCCTCCCCCGTGGATCATCGAGGATCACTATATAACCTCGCTGGTCTTACGTCCAACGTGAAATGTGTTTCAGGTTGCCGAGCCGTCGGTGCGTGGCGACGCCATCACGACGCCCGTCAGTAGCGGGAGACCTCGGCCATGGGAACGTCGCGGGCCTTGCTCACTTCCGGGTCGAGCAACCGCTCCCGCGGCTCCCAGTCGGTCAGCGGGGCCGTGAGTCGGTGTGGCCACTCGCCGTACATCCCCCGCACCGAATCGGGCGGGCGCCGTTCGAGCCAACCCGACAGCCACCGGCCGTAGGGAACACCCCGCGCCATGCGCCGCACGCGCTCTTCCTTGCGGGCAAGCGCGGTCGCCTCGTAGACGCTGGTGGGGGCCCGCCCCTCGGCGATGAGCTCGTCGACGTTGTGCTCCTGGACGAAGGCGACGCCGACCGGCCGGTTGGGGTACCCGCCGAAGAGGCCCGGCGCATTCGGCCGGTCCCAGCACCCACCGATCGAGGCAGCTGTTACCTCCGGCACACCGTGGATCCGGCACATGGCGTTCATCGACCGCCCACCGCGGAACGTTCCGAACCCGGCGGCGTCGGACCAGTACAGGGCACGGAACACCGGCAGGATCGGGTAGTTGTGCTCCACACCCTCGGAGTCGAGGAACTCGCCGATGGCACACAAGATGAATCTGGAGGCGTCGATGCCGTCGCAGCCCCAGCGGGCCCTCATTCCGGTCCCGTTCGGGATCCCCTGGTCCCACGCGGCGAACGGTTGCCCGGCGCGGTCGATGCCGCCGACAGCGACCGTGTTCGAGGTGCCCGGCCACCCGACCGCGACCTCGTCGTGCTGGGACGAGCCGAACTTCATCTTCTCGAACACGTTCGGCACGCCCGCCGTCACCTGTGCGATCGTCGCCACCCCCAGGCTGGCCGCGTCCTCCAGATCGCGTTGTGTCGCTCATGTCCTCCTTCGGCGGCGGTCGGTCCACCCCGATGTGTGCTGTCGGCAGCCCCTCGGGCTCACGACGCGTTCGGCACGACCACCTGGCGGCCCAGGGACGTTCCCGACGCCATACGCTGGTACGCGTCGGCCGCCTGGTCGAGCGGCACGGTGGTGATCGTGGGTCGCAGGAGACCCCGCGCAGCCAAGTCGAGGACCTCTACCAATTCGCCCCAGCTTCCCCAGTACATGGACTGCACCGACACCTCGTAGGGCACCGAGTACATAGACACTCCCAACGTCCCCCCCGCCGCGCCCACGATGGTCAGGTCGGTCAGAGGCTGTGAGACGGCTGCTCCGAGCGCAAGGGTGTCGTCGGTGCCGACGAAGTCGAGCACCACGTCGGCGCCACGGCCACCCGTGGCGTCCATGATCTCCGCTGCGGCAGCGTCACCCTGTGGGATCGCCAGCGCGGCGCCACCCTCCTCCGCCAGGGCGAGCGCCTCGGCCTTCTTGTCCACCGCGATGACGCGTGCTGCACAGGTCGCGCTCAGGATCTGCACTCCGAGGTGCCCGAGCCCACCCACACCGATCACCACCGCCGTCGTTCCCGGGGTCAACTTGGAAAGCGAGCGGCGGACGGCGTGGTAGGGAGTGAGGCCGGCGTCGGTGAGTGGCGCAGCCGTCAACGGCTCGAGGCCGTCAGGCAGGGGAACCAGATGGCGCTCGTCCGGGACCAGCATCAGTTCTGCCATGCCGCCGTCAAGTCCGAGACCGCCTCCGCCGCTGGGGACCGGAGCGCTGGCAGGGTCCAGGCAGTAGTTCTCCATCCCCAGCCGGCAACGGATACACGCACCGCATCCCCACGGCCCATAGACGGCCACCGGCTGACCCACCTCGAGGCCGGTCACTCCGGCGCCGAGCGCATGGACCCAGCCAGCGTTCTCGTGGCCGAGCGTGAACGGCGGCTCCCACGGGAGCATCCCCGGTTCGAGGTCGTGCATCAGGTGGAGGTCGGAGTGGCATGCCCCCGCTCCGCCGATCCGGACTACGACCTGGCCGGGGCCGGGCTCCGGCTCGTCCACCTCAACCAGCACCGGGTCCGACTTCCACTCCATCAGCCGAAGTGCACGCACGCTGTTCCTCGCCTTCTTGTTGTTACGACACGGCTCGTTGTCACGACCCGACCCGCTTGCGACCACGGTCTCCTTCGAACACACCGACCGCGGGTCTCGGCACGCTCCACCCGCCGACGTCGCCGGACGCGCGCCTACTCAGGTTCCTCGTCTTCGAGGTACCTCATGCCCGCAGACAGGTCGCCGCGACCGAGGAACGAGCGGGTCAACTCGCCTTCGAGCAGCTCCAGTGCCAATTCTCGGTTCCCCGAACGCAGCTGCTCCAGGGCCTGTGCCAGTCCGCGGACTTGCGCCCGTACCCGCGGATTGCCGTCGGTCGACAGCGAGGCGACGACGGCGTCGGCCGCCGCCAACGCCCGTTCCTCGTCGGTACCGGCGTTTCCACCGCGGAGCACGGCCACCAAGGCGTCGATGACCCGCGCTGTCCGCTGCTCACCGATCATCTCCGCCGGAAACACATGCTGGCGTTCCACGGTCCCTCCTTTCCCCCACTTGCGTATGCATTCCCCCGACCGACCGCCCCCGACGCACGAGGGCCCAACGCTTGCGAGCGGTCCGCTGGCCGGTCCTTTCCATGTGGCACGCCCCGGCACCGTGCCGGCTGGCGCCCACCCGCACTCACATCTTACGTCCAACGTTATTTCGATGCTATGGCCCTCGGCATGGTCGCGCCCGGGCGCGCAGCACGCGGGCCATGCTGGCCTGGCACGTCGAGCAGGCCACCCGGTCCCTGAACGAAGCCGGAGCCACCAGAGTGGAGTCCACGCCGCTGGCTCCGGTGTCAATGCACCTCTACGGCACGGCCCGCATGGGCGACGACCCGCTCCGTCGTCGACCGCTTCTGCATATCCCACGACATCCCGAACCTGGCCATCGTGGATGGGAGCGTGTTCGTCACCAACGCCGGCGTGAACCCCACCAGCACCATCGCCGCCCTGGCATTGCGGGCAGCTGAACACCTGGTGGAACAGCGGTCGGAGGTGCCGAGGCCGGAGCCCACCACCACCTTTGCCGTCGACTGTGAACAGACGGTCACGGTCCCTGAGCCGGCAGCCGAATCCGCTCCGGCGGTGATCACCTTCGGCGTCGAGGAG
The DNA here is from genome assembly GCA_021803325.1 of Actinomycetes bacterium. GTDB lineage: Bacteria > Actinomycetota > Acidimicrobiia > Acidimicrobiales > UBA8190 > JAJZYI01. Next base: position 52,353 of record JAJZLP010000095.1, on the reverse strand, counting down.
CGAGGACGGCTCGCCGCACTGGCCGATGCGCTCCTTCCGCCCCGCCAGGACCGCCCGGCGCCGAGCGCCGTCGGGATCGCGAAAGGGCTCCTCGAACAGGTGCTGGCGGCGCGGCCTGATCTCGCCGAGCCGCTGCGACGTGCCCTCGTTGGCGGCGCGGCCGGCACCGGCGCAGATGCCCGCCTGCAGGAGCTCGCAGATGATGACGCCGAAGCATGCGACGCCCTCGAGCTGGTCGTGGCGGGTGGCTATTACATGAGCCCCGACGTGCGTGCCGCCATCGGCTATCTGGGTCAGGTGCCCCGGCCGGTCGTCATCGAGGGCTTGCCCGCCTAGGTGGCGGAAGGCCTACTCGACCACATGACCTCCGGCGCATAGCCGGCGCAGCCGCTGGTCCTGTTCAGCTCCGGGATCGCCACCCTCGCGCTACGGGCAACCCCGCACCGCTGGTGCACCGGGGCCGGGACCGCCCGCCACTGCTGCCCCAGCGGGAGGACCGAGCCCCCCCGTCACCGTGCGCACCGAAGCCCCTCGCCGGCGATTGCCTAGACCGAGGTCGGATCGGACCCGGTACCCGATCCGTGCCCGGACGGCGCGGCTACCGGCACCGGGGCCGCTCCCGTCACGCCGGGGTCGACGGCCTCCGGTGGAGCTTCGACCCGTTCGCCCGACGCCGACTTGTTGCCGGCCACGCGCTGACGCCAGACGGCGAAGGCGACGGCACCGACAAGCGCCACACCGTTGAACATGTCATTCAGCCACTGGACGCCGGTGATGAGCTGCAGGCCCTTCACCCCGGTGGCCAGCACGTAGATGGCGATCATGGAGCCCCAGACGTTGAAACGCCCCGGCTTCAGCTGCGTGGACCCCAGGAAGGCGGCGGCGAACGCCGGCAGCAGGAGTGACCCGCCGAACGTCAACGAGGGTCCGGTCAGGGACGCGTAGAACACGCCGGCGATGCCGGCGATGGTGCCGGAGGCGATCATGGACAGCCACGTCCACCGGTCGACGTCCACACCTGACAGGCGAGCCGCCTCGACATTCCCACCCACCGCGTACAGGTACCGGCCGACAGGCGTGTGCTCCAGTACCCACCAGGCGATGATGGCCAGCACGAGGAGGTAGACGACCACGATCTGGAACCCGAGGACCTTGGTCTGCGTCAGGGCGTTCCAGGCGTGCGACACCGGCGGCAACGGCTGGTTCTGTCCCGACACGATCTCCTGCACTGCCGTGACGACGGTGGCCATGCCCAGGGTCGCAATGAACGAGTTGACCCGCAGCTTGACCACCACGAACCCGTTGAACGCGCCGACCACGATCGACACGCCGACGGCGACGAGCATGGCCATCCACATGTTCCAGTGGTTCTGCGTCTGGAGGATCACGACCATGACGGTCGACAGGTTGATGACCGAGCCGACCGACAGGTCGTACGCACCGGCCACCAGCGGGATGAGCACGGCGATCCCCAGCATGGCGGCGATCGCCTCCTGCGAGGCGACGGAGTGCAGCGTGGCCGATGTCAAGAACAGGCTGGGTGTCCAGATGCTGAACACCAGGATGAACAGCGCCCACAGGTACAAGCCGCTGAAGCGGTCGAACCCGAGGTTGATGGATCGGCGCCGTGCGCTCATGAGACCGCTACCTCCCGGTCCCGTGTCGGCGCTCCGACGCCCAGGGACTCACTCGAGATCCGGGCGGCGGTGATGTCGCCCTTGCTGAGATCAGCCACGATGCGTCCGTTTCGAAGCACGAGCACCCGGTGGCAAATTGCGACCAGCTCGTCCACGTCGGAGGAGCTGAGGATGACAGTGGTCTCGTTTGCGGCCGCCTCAAGGAGCTGGTGGTGCAACTGGGCCTTCGCCCCCACGTCCACCCCCTGGGTCGGCTCGTCCAGGAGGAAGAGCTTGGGTCCGAGCCGTAGCCACTTTGCGAACAGGATCTTCTGTTGGTTGCCGCCGCTGAACGAGGCGAGGTCGGCGTCGACCCGGTGAGGCCGGATCTCGAGCCGCTCGAACCACGACCAGACTTCGTTGCGCTCCATGCGGCGACGCAGCCACGGTGCCCGCCAGAACATGCGGACGCCCGAGAGGGAGATGTTCTCCCGGGCGGTCAGGGTCATGACACCACCGCTGATCTTGCGGTCAGGGGGCAGGTACGCCATGCCGGACCGCATTGCCTGCGCCGGCCGCGCCGATCTGACCGCCACTCCGTTCATGGTGACGTGCCCCCCGGTACGCGCGTGCGCTCCGAAGATGGTGCCGAGGAGCGTCTCTCGTCCGGAGCCAGTGATGCCGGCAATGCCGATGATGTCTCCTGGCCGGGCGGTGAAACTGATGCCGTCGATACGCGGGGCGGTCAGCCCCTCCACCTCGAGGATCGGTTGCCCATGCTCGGTGTGGGCCGCGACGGATTCGGCGTGCGCGTCATCGAACTCGCTGCCGACCAGCAGGCGCACCAGCTTCGGCCGGTCGATGGAAGCGACCGGCACCGTCGCGACCTTCTTGCCGTCGCGCAAGACCGTCACGTTGGTGGCCAGGGTGAAGATCTCGTCGAGGCGATGGGTCACGTAGAGGACGCCGGTGCCCCGTGCCGCCACGGCACGTATGGTGGCGAGCAACTGGTGCACCTCGTTGTCCGGCAGCGTCGCCGTCGGCTCGTCGAACACCATGAGCTTGACCGCGCCGGACCTGGTGGTGTCCTTGAGCGCACGTGCCACCGCCACGGCGGTTCGCTGCGCCGGCGACAGTGTGGCGACAAGGCGCCGGGGATCGACGTCCAGGCCCACCTGGGCCAATAGGTCGCGGGCCGCCGCTGTGGTCGCCCGGTCCATGACCATTCCGAAGCGGCACGTGAACCCGCCGCCGAAGAAGAGGTTGTCGAGGATCGACGACGAGTCCACTAGGCCGAGGTCCTGGTGGACGAAGCGGCACCCGAGCGCGGCCGACGACTCCGCAGATCCCCATACCAGCCGCTCCCCGCTCACCAGCACCTCACCGCCCGGGTCTGGACGGTGGTAGCCGGCGAGGATCTTGATGATCGTCGACTTGCCGGACCCGTTCTCCCCGACCAGTGCGTGGATCTCGCCAGGCAGGATGGTCAGGTCGAAGGCGCTGAGAGCGGGGGTGCCGGCGAACGTCTTGGAGACGGAGCGCAGGTGGAGAGCGGGGTGCGGCCCGTTGGCCGCACCCCGCTCCGAATCACCCGTAGGCGAGGTCACACCTTCCACAGTGCCTTCCACAGCTCCTGGTAGTTGGACGGAAGGTTGTAGGAGTTGGACACCGTGAACGGTACGCCCGCCGTCAGCAACTGCACCGGCAACTGGGCGTCCTCTGCCGGGACCGGCATCCCCTCGACGTAGCGCAGGGCGGCGTCGAGCATGGTCCAGGCACCGGGGATGGTGGCCAGGCCGGTGAAGGCGCTCTCCGTACCGCTCTTGACGGCCGTCAGGGCCTGGACGTCGCCGCTCTCACCGGCGACCTTGACGTGCAGGCCGGCGGCGCTGAGGGCCGAGGGCAGGCCGTCGATCCACGTGGCGTCGTCCGTCACCACGTAGCCCGCCGACGGGTCGCGCTGCAAAGCCGAGACGATCTGGCTGGGACCCTGGCCGCTGGTGGCCTGGGCAATGGTCCCCGTGACCACGGTGATCTTGCAGGCCGAGCAACCGCTGTTGATCGTGTCGGTGAAGCCCTTGTCGAAGGCGGCGAGCACCGGGAAGTCGGGCACCTGGTACGAGACGATGTTCGCCTTGCCGTTGGAGTCGGCGATCACCCAGTTGGCGATGATCTGGCCGACCAGGGTGGTGTAGGGGGTGCCGCCGACGTTGGCGATGATCCCGTTCCCCAGCGGGTCAGCGGTGTAGCCCTCGATGATGGGGACGCCCGCCTTCTGGTAGGCGGCGAGCTCGCTCGCCCACGCGGCGCTGGGCAGGCCGGTGAGGATGGCAGCGACCGGGTGGTACTGCAGGCCCTGCTGCAGCGCGGAGACAAGAGTGGCAGGGTTGGCCGACTGGTAGTCGATCTGCTTCAGGGTCCAGCCGACGGCCGCCGTCGCCGCTTGCAGGCCGGTGCCGATGTCAGTGCACTGGCTGACGTCCGTGCAGTGCATGAACACGATCGTCTTGCCGGTCGGCGGCTTCGTCTTGAGCGGAGTGGTGGTCGGGATGCCAGTCGGCACCTGCTCGTACTTCTTGACGAAGGCCTGGGCCTTGGCGACCTCACTGTTGGAGGACCCGCCCGAGGTGGTGCCAGACGACGATCCCGCCGTCGTGCTCGTGGAGCTCGACGACGAGCTGCATGCCGCGAGCGTGACAGCGGCGGCCAGCATCACCCCCACGAGCTTGATCGAGTTGGATGGCTTGTTAGTTCGCATTGAACCCCCTGGGTAGTCGCGAGTGGAGTGATGCCGGCGGCGGAACAGCGATGAACGATGTCCCAGCCGACGTGGAGATGGGGCGTGTTCGGGATCCGTCACGCCGAGCCGGTAGCCCGGCTGATGTGAACGGCGGCTCTGGCGCACATCGCCCCCTCCCTACCCTTCATCGGCCGTATCGTATGCATCTACCGCGTCAAACGTCAAGCGTTAAATTTCTTCTGCGTAAGCGACACTGGCGCACAGGTGACCTGGGCGCCAGGCGCGCCATGGGCACTCCAGCGGGTGCCAGGCCCTCAGGGGCGCAGCTCCTCCAGCTGCACCAGAGACTTGCCCACCTTGGCGCTGTTGAAGAGCTTGGCGTACGCATCGAGCGTGTTCTCCAAGCCTTCGGTGACGTCGAACTCCATCTTCAGCTTGCCCGCTTCATACCAGGGCCGCATCTTTCGGTCGACGTCCGGGCCACGGTGATAGAAGTCCGGGGAGAAGAACCCGACGAGCGTCAGCCGCTTCATCAGGATCTGGTCGAACTTGTACGGCCCCGGAATCGGTTCGTCCTTGTCGTAGTTGACGATCAGCCCACAGATCCCCACCCGTCCGAACAGGGCCATGTTGGCCATGGCCGCGTCGAGGATGTCCCCACCGACGTTGTCGAAGTACACATCGATGCCCTCGGGGCACAACCTGGCCAGGGCTTCCGACACGTCCTCGCTCCTGTAGTCGATCGCCGCGTCGAAGCCGAGCTCGTCGACGATCCACGCGCACTTCGCCGCTGAGCCGGTTATCCCCACCACACGGCACCCGTGCTGCTTGGCGATCTGGCCGGCGAGGGCCCCGGTCACACCGGAGGCGGCCGACACCACGAACGTGTCCCCCGGCTTGGTCTGCGTGTACTCGAGCACCCCCAGGTAGGCGGTCCAACCGTTCGGCCCGAACACGGCCAGGTACTGGCGCAGATCATCCAGCCGCCAGCTGAGCCGCTCCGCATAGGCGACGTCCGGCTGGCAGACCGAGTAGTCGGACCACTGCCCGTACGCCCGGACCAGGTCACCCTGGCGGAAGTCAGGGTGGCGCGAGGCCACCACGGTGCCGAGGACCATGCCGATCACCGGTGAGCCGAGAGGCGTAGGCGGCGAGTACGAGTCCTCGCGGGGGTTCATCCACATGCGCGTGCCCGCATCGAGTGACAGCAGTGCGTTGCGGACCAGAACCTCACCCTCGGCAAGCTCGGGAACAACGCCGTCCGACAACTCCAGGGCTCCCGTGAAGTCGGTCCCGTGCGGCCGCCGGGCCAGCACCCAGGTGCGATTGACGTCGGCCATGGGCCTCCTCCTCCATCGACGGACCGGAAGGTGGCATGGACCTCCCCCCGGAACACGTACCGGCTCCGTACTGCCATGCCAACGCGCCGCCGACACCATCTCCCGGCATGCGACGTACGCGTGGGCTGTCCGGAATATATAGATATTTGACGCCCAACGTCAACTGATAGATCATGGCCACAGCTCCAGGTCGGCATCGGGGTACGCGCCACCGAGGCGGGAGGTCGACGAAGGAGATCCTGCCGAGTCCACCGTAGGTGGTGCACCGCCCCGAAAGGCGACTCCCTCAGTGGTACGAGCCGACATTGCCGGGCGTGATGTCGTCTCCTCCGAGTTCCGCGGCGGTCTTCCCCGCCCGGAACACCAGGACCCTGTCGCAGCCTGCGACCAGCTCGTCCACGTCCGTCGAAGAAGCGGCGGCGGCGGCGGTACCTTCGGCGACAAGCGCGAGGAGCTGGCGCTGGAGCTCTGCTTTCGCCCCGACGTCCACCCCCTGTGTGGGTTCACCCCCTGTGTGGGTTCGTCAAGGAGGAGGGTGCCGAGCTCGATCCTCAGCCACATTCCGAACAGGTTCTTCTGCCGGTTGCCGCCGTGAATCTTCCGATCGGCCGGCAGCAGGGCCATCCCCGTCGCGATGGCAAGGTCATCTCTGAAGGAGCTCGGCGAGTCAATGGGTGCCGGAGGCTCGATTTCCGGCCGTGCGAGCAGCACTGATCGACTCACGGGCGCGCCGGTGCTGCGCGATGGGGACGAGCTCGCACCGGGTGGCTGCTGTCTCGGCCGATGGCACGGTCGACGACAACAGCCGTCTGCCTTGCCGCGCCGAGGCTCGACACCTTGATCCTCGGATCCAGTTCCAGCCCGACCTGCACGAGGGCGGACACCGCTTCCGACATCGCGGCCTTTCCCCTGATCGTCCCCTTTCGCGTGGGAAACCCGCTGGCGTAAGAGAGGTTGCCCAGGATCGACTGCGAAACAACGGGCTCCAGGTCCTGGTGTGCGAACCTGTACCCCAGGTCGTAGGACTCGTTGGTTGCGCCGAACGGCAGCTGTCGGCCGCCCGACGACCTGGCCCGACGACCCGACGGAGGGGCCGCGAGACTCCATCGCGGTCAGCGCCTCCGACCGGACCCGGCCGCGTCGGAGGTTGCCATTCCACCAGCAATCGACTCGATGCCCCGCATGCGGGCGTCGGCAGGAGCTTCACCTGTGTGCGCGATTCGCGGAGCGGCGCCCGGAACCATCCCTACGAACGGATCCATGTTCTCCCCCTCATGATCCTTGGTAATGCCGGTATGCTCATCGTACGTCAAACGTTAAGTTGATAGATGGGGGACGCGGCTTGGTTCGGGCGCGACGCCGTCACCCCCCATCTCCCGATGGCCATGACCAAGGACAGGAGCTGAAGTGACGACCAACCCCGGCCCACCGCCCGGTGACCTGTCACCGGGTCCGGAACCACCAGCGGCGCTGACCCCCTTCCACGCGGTCTTCGACCACGCAGCGGTCGCCGCACGCCGCATCCGCGACCTGCTCCCCATCTACCATGACCTGCTCGGCGGCTCGTTCCTCGATGGCGGTGACAACCCTCGGGTGGGGTACCGAGCCATCCAGCTCCAGTTCGGCGACAACTCCCGCATCGAGCTCATGGAGCCCCTCAGCGGATCGACGTTCCTGGACTCCTTCTTCGCTACCCGCGGCGCCGGTGGCCTACACCACGTCACCTTCAAGGTGGACGACATCGAGGCGGCGGTGGCGACGGCCCGCCGGCAGGGAATGACGCTGACCGGCCTGTACCTGGATGACCCCTACTGGCGTGAGGTGTTCATCCACCCCCGGGCCGCTCACGGGACACTCGTCCAGATCGCCCAGGCCAACGGGCCCTACCCCATGCCGGCCGGCGTCACCCTCGACGTGGTGCTCGCTGGTAACGGCCAACGCGGCAACGGGGAGCCCAGCCCCTGAGGCGCTGTCGTTACCAAGGTCGATCCGTTTGGCTCCGGATCAGTTCCTCGCATACCTCCGGACCGGTTCCCCGTGCGGCGTCGGCCGCCCCCGCCTCGACGTCCGGTCCGGAAGCTCCACAGGTGCACCGCCGGGTTGCGGTCGAGGTCGGCGACCCTCTCCACCCCCATCAGGGCCAGGTTGCTCACGAGCTCCGTCCGGAGGACCTCGAGCACGGCGGCGACACCGGCGGTGCCGCCTCCACCCAGGCCGTAAACCAGCAGCCGGCCGATCAGGTAGGCACGTTCGCCCAAGCCAATGCCACGATCACGTCGTGGGCGGAACGCATGCCGCCGTCGAGCAGCACCTCCGCCCGGTCACCCACACGGGCAACCACCTGTTGCAGGGCGAGGAGGGTCGGGTGGCCGCCGGCGAGCTGGCGGCCACCGTGGTTCGAGACCACCATCCCCTGAGCCCCCGCTTCCACTGATTGCTGCGCGTCATCGGCGTCCAGGATGCCCTTGGCACACAACGGACCCTCCTACTGTTGACGGGTCCAGGCCAGGTCGCCCCAGTCCATGTCCGCCGGTGGTGCACGAACCCCCAGCACCAGGCCGGCCGCACGACGGCGCTGCCCTGGCCGGCCGGCGTCACGATGGGCGGGACGGCCATGCCGATCCGTCGTTCGCGGAGGCGGTTGCCGTCCGGAACACCCTCCAGCGCAGGCACCACCCGTCGAAGGCCCGCTCATTCCTCACGACGGCGCACTCGGCGTCGGCACCGTTCTCGATGTACGCCCACACCATGTCCGGAACCTGGCGGCACGCCCGGTCCCGCCAGTCCTCGACCGTCGGCGGCTGGCGCGATCGCCAGGGCCGGAACCGGTGCCCACAAACTTCGGCCTGGGGACTCCCTCAACGCGCAGGAGCCACATACCTGGCCCGCAGCTCCTTCTTCAGTACTTTGCCGGTCGCTGACAGCGGGAGGGTGTCCACCACCTCGATCGAGCGCGGCCGCTTGTATCGGGTCAGGCGGTCAGCGGCGAAGCGGAGGACCTCGTCCTCATCGATCGACCGGCCTGGCGCCGGCACCACCAGCGCGTGGATCGCCTCTCCCCACTGCTCGTGGGGGATACCGATGACGGCGACCGACTGGACGTCGGGATGCTCGATCAGGGCCGATTCGACCTCCGAGCTGAAGACGTTGATGCCGCCGGTGATGATCATGTCCTTGGCCCGATCGACGATGGTCACGAAGCCCTCGTCGTCCACCACGGCAATATCGCCGGACTTGAACCAGCCGTCCGAACGCGAGACCTCGGTCTCCTCGGGCATGTTGAAGTAGCCGGGGGACACGGTGTCACCCCGCATCCAGATCTCGCCGGGCGTCTCGTTGTCGTGAGGGACGTCCGCACCGTCGTCGCCGACGATCCGCACGGACATGAGCAGCGTCGGCTTTCCGGCCGACCCCAGGTGCCGCACCTGCGCCTCGGTGCCCGATGTGAACTGGTTCTCCGGGCGCAGCATCAGCCCGCACGAGTAGGTCTCCGCCATCCCGTACTGGGGGAAGAACACGTCGCCGAAGACCTGGCGCGCCCGTTCGAGCATGGCTCGCGGCAACGGCGACCCGCCGGTGCTCACCGCCTGCAGGGTCGACAGGTCGAACGAGTCGCAGTCCGGTTCGGCCAGGACCATCTGGATCATGGTGGGCACCAGGATCGAGTGGGTCACGCCGTACTCGGGAATAGCCGCCAGGAAGGTGCGAGGGGCGAACGACGGGAACAGCACCGTCCTTCCACCCTTCATCAGCGCCGGGTGCAGGCCGGCCGGCCCACCCGGGTTGAAGAAGAGCGGGATGTTCTGGAGGTTGGTGCCCCCTTCGCGTATGGGCATCTCCCCCAACCAGTTCATCATCGCGGCCAAGGCATTGCGATGGGTGAGGATGGCACCCTTGGGGACCCCGGTCGTCCCGCTGGTGGCCCCGAGCTGGTAGATGTCGGTGTCGTCAACGGCGACGCCAGGGTCGCTGTCCGCTGCCGCAGCGATCAGGTCCTCGAGATCGGTGTCGAAACCGTGCCCGTCGCCTGCCCCCACGACCCGGGTCCCCGGGCCGAGCTCACCCAGCCACTCACGGGCCTGGCCGGCGACGTCGGCATGCACGATGATCGCAGCCGGCTCGACATAGCGCAGGTAGTGCACCAGTTCCTTGCCCGACAGTCGGATGTTGGTGGCGGCACCGATCGTGCCGGCCTTGGCACAAGCGAAGAAGAAATCGATGTACTCGCCGCAGTTCGGGGCGAACATAGCGACCCGGTCGCCCTTGGCAATGCCGAGGTCTGCGAACGCATGGGCCAGCTGGTTGGTGCGGCGGTCGAGGTCGGCCCATCGGGTCACCCGTGATCCCGGCACCACCACCGCCTCACAGTCTCCGAAGAACTCGGCGTTTCGCCTCACGATGTCGCTCACCAGCATCGCTGCCTCCAAAACATGTCCGGTCGGGCCCCTTGTCGCCCCGGACCAATCTAGTATGGTCACACTTGACGTTTGACGTCACGTTTTGATCGGAAAGGGGGTTCCGGTGCTGGTCGACCTGGTGTGCACCCGGACAAGTGACGGCGTGCTGCTCCACGGCGCGCTGGCCGGACCGCCTTCGGCCGCTGGCGCCCTGCTGGGCATACACGGTGCCTGGGGCAACTTCTACGGTACGCCAGTCGCGCGCTTCCTGCGCGATGCCCCCAACCGCGGGCTCGCCGCACTCTCGATCAATGGCCGGGGGCACGACCTCGGCTCTCTGGGGGACGGTGAGCGGTGCATCGGCTTCCTCCGAGACCGCTTCGAGGACGCTCCGCTCGACCTGCAGGCCGCAGCGGACCTACTGGCCGAACGCGGGCTCCACCCCTTCGTGGCCGTGGCCCACAGCTACGGTACACACCGCGCCACCTACTGGCAGGCGGGCGAGCACGCCAGCCGGGCGGCTGCACTCGTGCTCCTCAGCCCCGCGCCCGAACTGCAGGCGGCGGCAGACGTCTTCGTCGACGGTGCCGTGGAGCACCACCTGGCCCGGGCGGCGGCCGCGGTGGCTGCCGGCCATCCTGAGCAGCTCATCGTCCTGTCATCGAGCGCCCCCGTGCCGATGGTGGCCGCGGCAGCCACCGTCCTTTCCACCTGGGGTCCCGACACACTGGCCGACTCCCGCCTGCACGTGGGCTCGCTGCCGATGCCGGTGCTGGTGGTGTCCGGCTCCCACGAGCCGGCCCCCTATCGGGAACGGGCCGAAGAGGTGGCGGACGGCGCACCCGACGGTGAGCTCGTGGTGCTGGACGACGACCACTACTACCGGCGTGATCCGGACGCTCTCACCGAAACTGTGCTCGCGTGGCTCGATCGGCGACGGGTGTTCGACACCGGGTCGACCGGCGTGGCCGTCGCCGGCTCGGAGCGGACAGCGGCGAAAGGAGACAACGATGCGATCTGAGGTCAACAAACGGGGCCGCGCCGGCGTTGGCGCCCGCGCTGGTGGGGGTGCCTCCGGGATCCAGCGGCAGGGAGCCGTCCGCCGGGACCCGACCCGCATGATCCCAACGGTCGGAGGCTGACCGACCATGCTCGTACCAGACCTCGTACACAACGCAGCCACCCGTTTCCCCGACCGGGTGTGCATTGCAGAGGGAGAGCGCTCACGGACCTTTGCCGAGGTCGACGAGCAGGCGACGCGGATGGCCGAGGCGCTCCACGGGAGCGGCCTGCGGCGCGGCGACCGGGTGGCACTCCTTGCCTACAACGAACTCGAATACCTGGAGATCCAGCTCGCCGTGCAGCGGGCGGGCATGATCCTGGTGCCACTGAACTTTCGGCTGACGGTTTCCGAGCTCGCTGTCATCCTGGGCGACTGCACGCCGCGGCTACTGGTACACGGCCCCGGGCTCGACGGGGTCGCCGGCCAGCTGGGTGTGGAGCACGTCTGGCATCTCGGCGCCTCGGGCGTCGGCGACTCCTACGATGAGCTGGTGGGGGCTGCGGCACTCCGGGCGTGCGACACCTACGTTCCCGCCGACCAGGCGGCAGCGATCATGTACACGAGTGGCACGACCGGAAGACCGAAGGGCGCCGTCCTCTCCAGTGGCGCCGTATGGGCCCGCTGCAACGTGATGTCCAACGAGGCCGACATCCGGTCAGGCGACGTGTTCGTCCAGGGTCTACCGATGTTCCACATCGCCGCGCACACCTCCAACGGGTTCACCTACCGTGGCGCCACCACCGTCTTGTCCCGCGAGTTCGACCCGGCCGGCTTCGCAGAGCTGCTGACGAAGTGGTCGGCCACCCATGTGCTGCTGGTGCCGACCATGATCAACATGCTCACCTTGGAGCCCTCCGTGGTAGAGGCCGATTTCGACCGGCTGCGGATGGTGCTCTACGGGGCCTCGCCCATCGCCCCCGAGATCCTGCGCCGGGCAATCGACGCCTTCCACTCCGGGTTCTTGCAGTTCTTCGGCATGACCGAGACGTTCGGCGTCTCGCTGTTGCGCCCCGAGGACCACGATCCGGTCGGCCATCCCGAATGGCTGGCCTCGGCGGGGACCGACGCTCTCTCCGCCGAGACCCGGGTCGTCGACCCTGACGGTGCCGACGTCCCGCCTGGCGTCGTCGGCGAGATCCTGAGCCGTGGTCCGACAGTCATGGACGGGTACTGGAACGACCCGCGGGCCACCGACGACGCCCTGCGGGGCGGGTGGATGCACACGGGCGACCTTGGGTACCGCTCCCCCGACGGTTACCTGTTCGTGAGCGACCGGCTGAAGGACATGATCGTGTCCGGCGGCGAGAACGTCTACCCCCGCGAGGTCGAGGACGTCCTTCACGAGCACCCGGCCGTCCTCGAAGCCGCCGTCATCGGTGTCCCCGACGATCGCTGGGGAGAGCGGGTGCATGCACTGGTCGTACTGCGCCCGGGGGCAACGGCGGATCCCGAGACGATCACCGAGTTCTGCCGGGAGCACCTTGCCGGGTACAAAGTGCCGAAGTCCCTGGAGCTGTCGGCGGAGCTACCGAAGAACGCGACCGGAAAGGTTCTGAAGCACCTGCTGCGCGATCGCTACGCACCCGTTGCCGGAACTCCGGCAACGGGTTCTCCCCGCCAGAAGGAGGCGCAATGACCGGACTACGCGTCGAGCACCCGAGTGACGGGGTGGCGCTCGTCACCCTCAGCCGACCTGAGCGACTGAACTCACTCGATGACGAGCTCCTACTACGGACGCTTCCCGACACGTTCGAGCGGCTGGCTGCCGACACGTCGGTCCGGGCTGTGGTGGTGACCGGTGAGGGCCGCGGCTTCTGCTCCGGAGCGGACCTCGAGTCATCTGGGTTCGCGCAGCCGACATCGCTCGAGGCGGCTGATTACGTCGCACGCACCCATCGCACGCCGGTCATCGTCCGGCGCCTGCCGCAGCCGACGATCGCTGCGGTCAACGGGCCCGCCGTCGGCGCCGGCTTCGGCCTGGCACTTGCTTGCGACCTGCGCATCGCTTCCCCCGATGCCTGGTTCGGCGCACCCTTCGTCACCATGGGCCTGGTCCCCGACTACGGCGTCTCCTACTTCCTGCCACACCTGATCGGCACGGCCCCGGCGCTCGATGTGCTTCTGACCGGCCGTCGCGTCAGTGCGGAGGAGGCGCTCGCCCTCCGACTCGTATCGCGTGTCGAGCCGGACGTGGTCGCCGCCGCCCTCGACGTGGCCGCATCGATCGCGACATCAACACCGTTCGCCCTCGCCACCACGAAGGCGAACGTCTACCGGGCCATGGAGCTCGACCTGGTCGCCGAGGTCCTCGAACAAGAGGTGCGTTCACAAGCAGTCGCCCTGCACGGATCGGAGTTCCCGGACCGCTTCGCCCGGTGGCGCACCACCGTGGGCAAGCGATCCGGGTGACCCCCCGTAGGAAGAGAGGAGCACGATGAAACTGGGACTGATGCTCGGGTACTGGGGTGCGGGGCCGCCGGCCGACGCCCCCGAACTGGTGGCCGAAGCCGAGCGGCTCGGCTTCGACTCGATGTGGGTGGCGGAGTCGTGGGGCAACGACGTGTTGACACCGCTCGCCTGGTGGGGAGCCGGCACGTCGCGGCTGCGGCTCGGGACCTCGATCATGCAGCTCGCGGCGCGCACGCCGGCGGCGGCGGCCATGGCCGCGCTCACCATGGACCACCTGAGCGGGGGCCGGTTCGTCATGGGCCTCGGGGTCTCCGGGCCCCAGGTCGTCGAGGGCTGGTACGGGGTCCCCTATGACAAGCCGCTTGCGCGCACCCGCGAGTACGTCGATATCATCCGCCGCATCCTGGCTCGCGAGGAGCCGGTGGAAGTCCGGGGGCAGCACTACACCCTGCCGTACCCCGGCGGCACGGGGCTCGGCAAGCCGCTGCGGTCCATCACCCACCCGTTGCGCCCCGACGTCCCGATCTTCCTCGCCGCCGAGGGGCCGAAGAACGTGGCGCTGGCGGCCGAGATCGCCGACGGCTGGCTGGCGGTCTTCTACTCGCCGGGTAACGAGGCCGTCTACCGCCAGGCGCTCGCCGAGGGGTTCGCCCGGCCCGGTGCCAGGCACACGGCTTCCGACTTCGAGGTGACGTGCTCGGTGTCGGTCGCCATCGACGACGACGTCGAGGCCGCCGCCGACACGCTGCGGCCGCACCTGGCCCTCTACATCGGCGGGATGGGGGCCCGCGACCTCAACTTCCACCGCCAGGTGTTCGACCGGCTCGGCTACGAGGCCGAGTGCACGAAGATCCGGGACCTCTACCTCGCCGGCAAGAAGCGCGAGGCCGAAGCGGCCGTGCCACTGCCGCTCGTCGAGGAGGTGGCGCTGGTCGGGCCGGTGGCGAAGATCCGCGACGACCTGGCGCGGTGGCGCGAGTCGGCCGTCACGACGATGACCGTCACCGGCGACGTGGCCACCCTGCGGACCATGGCCGAGCTCGTACTTGGAGACTGACCGTCCCGAAAAGGATCCCCGCGACCGTGGCGCACGCCGTCATGAAGTGGACCGTCCTGCACATCAAGCAGACACATCCCCGGATGGGGCTAGGCGACCAGCGCGTCACGAAGCCACCGGTACAGCTGGAGACCGCGCAGGTCCCCCCCGGCGTCGCGTCCGGCGAGCGGAGCCATGTCGCACACGACCATGTGCTCAGCGCCGGCCGCGCGGTAACGGGCCAGCTCCTCGGCCACGTCCTCAGGCCCGCCGTGCGGCATCACCTCGGCCAGCTCGTCCAGGTCGATCTGCCGGGCCAGTGCCACCGTGTCCTCATGGCCGACGAGGTCATGGGACGGGCCGTGCTGCAGCGGCGACGAGGCGAGCGCTCCTTTCGGGAGCAGGAGCCCTAGTGCCCGCAGTCGATCACTGGCCAGCAGTCGGCGGGCGTCAGCCCGGGTGCGGGAGGCGACGATCCACACGAAGGCGCCGGCCTCCACGGACCCCGCCGGCCGCCCGGCGGCCGCCTCGGCCAGCCGGATGGCGCCCAGTTGCTCTGCGTACAGGCGCGGACCACCTGCGGTGGGAAGCCAGCCGTCGGCGAGCTCGCCGGTCAGCGCCAGCATGCGCGGTCCGTGGGAAGCCAGCCAGACCGGTGGCGGGGTCACGGCAGCGGCCAGCCCACAGCGGGCGCCCGACAGGGAGTAATGCCGCCCGGCGAAGTGTGCCGGGCCCCCGTCGCGCCACAGGGCGCGGACGACGTGCAGCGCCTCGTCGAGCCGTTCGACCGGGCGATCGAAGTCCATGCCGTACCGCACCGTGCCGGCCGCCTCGCCACATCCCACACCGAGGATGAGCCGCCCGCCGCTCAGGTCCTGGACAGTGAGCGCGCTCTGGGCCAACTGCGCCGGATGGCGGCGCAACACGTCGGCGACAGCCGTACCGAGCTGAAGCGTGGCCGTGGCATGTCCGGCGACCGCCATCGACGGCAACGGGTCGACGAGCGCATGAGGTCCCTCCGGCATCCAGCCGGCGAGGCGGTCCGCCCACCACATCGAGTCGAGCCCGGCAGCTTCCGCCGCCAGTGCTGCCCGCGCCGGGTCGCTGCCCGCCAGTTGCGGTGCCGGCACGCCGATCTTGAGCGGTCGAGTGGACCTGTCGGCCTCCGTTGCCTGCGCTTCCATCGTTGGCGTCCCTTCTCCATCCCCTGCTCCCCGACAACAGCGTTCCGGGTGTAGGCCTCCAGGTCCATGGCCTCCAACCACCCCCGCTCCCACCCCCTCCGGTGACGGTCTTGACCGCGTGGCGGCTAACGACCACAATTCTACTCGTGAGTCGATTATGAGGGCTACCCGGTGGTGACCGCGACGCCAGACCGCAGCCAGGTGACGGCGAAGGCGCGTTCCCGGGGACCGGGGCGCCCGGTCGGCCAGCCGCCGCGGTCACGGGAGGAGATCCGTGCCGCCGCAGCCGAGGTCTTCCGGCGGCACGGGTACCACGCGGCGCGCATGGACGACATCGCAGATCAGCTCGGGCTGTCCAAGGCCAGCCTGTACCACTACGTCCGGACCAAGCACGAGCTCCTCTTCGAGATCGTCCTTCCCCCGTACCGGGACTTCGTCGCCCACCTCGACGACATCCTGGCCGACTCTGGCCCTGTTCCGGACCGTGTGGCAGAGGCGGTGCGCCGTCACTTCGGCAACGTCGCCCGGTACTCGCCCGCGGTGTCGATCTACGTGGAGAACCTGCGCTCCCTGCCGGTACCACCGGAGCTCGTCGATCTCGACACCCGCTACCTGCGGGGCCTGCGCAGGCTGATCGCCACGGGCATGACCGATGGCAGCCTCCGGCCGGGCGATCCCACGGTCGCCGCCGACGCGTTGCTGGGCATGTGCAATTGGTATGCGGTCCGACACACCGACGAGTCGCAGGCACGAGCCGAGCGGCGTGCTGCCGCGGTGACAGCCATCTTCCTCGACGGGCTCCGGGACCCGGAGCCGAACCCGTCGGCCAGGCCTATCGGCAGGCGTCGTGGCTGAAGGGCGCGTGCGCGTAGAGAGCGAGGACGGGCTGCGCGTCCTCACCCTGTCGCGGCCGGGACGTTACAACGGCATGGACACGCCGATGCTCGACGCCCTCGCAACAGCGGTGCGCGACGCCGCACGCGACCCCAGCGTCCGATGCGTGCTGCTCACCGGTGACGAAGGCGCTTTCAGCGCCGGTGGCGATCCAGCGGAGATGACCGGTCCCCATGCCGACGCCGTCGTCGACCAATGGACGCAGGTGTCGAGCGAGGTCACGGGTTGGCTGTTCCGGGCCGAGAAGCCGATCGTGTGCGCGGTCGACGGTGTAGCCGTGGGAGCCGGTTTCGCGCTGGCAATCGCATGCGACGTCGTGCTCGCGTCCGAGCGCTCCACGTTCACGCCTGTCTTCGTCCGGCGGGGCATCCTGCCGGACCACGCAGCCCTGTGGTTCCTGCCCCGCCTGGTGGGCCTGCGACGGGCCATGGAGCTGGTACTGAGCGGGCGGTCCGTCGGTGCCGCCGAGGCGGCGGCCATCGGCCTCGTCACGAGGGTGATGCCAGATGACGGGTTCCGGCAGGGTGCCCACGCCTACGCCCGCGAACTGGCCTCCGGCCCGACGACCGCACAGGGCTACGCCAAGCTCGTGCTCCACAGCGGCCTCGACGGAAACCTGTGGACGGTCCAGGCCTTCGAGCGCATGGTCCAGCCGTCACTGTTCGCTTCGCCCGACTTCGCCGAGGGGTTCGCCGCGTTCTTTGAACGGCGATCCCCCCGCTTCGGCGGCAGGCCGGGCGCCGATCACGGGAGGGCAGACCCATGACCACGAATACGGGTCAGGCGCACTACGACACCATCGTGGTGGGCGGCGGGGCCGCCGGCTCCGTCGCGGCGGCCGCCCTGGCCGATGCCGGCAAGCGGGTGCTCCTCCTCGAACGCGACGAGGTGCTTGCCGGGCGCGCCCGGTATTTCGACGTCGACGGCTACCGCCTCCAGTGGGGCCCGCACCTGCTCGAGGACCCCGGCAGCGGCATCACCGCGATCCTCGCCCGGTTCGGCATGACGCTGGAGCACGGCCCGACCAACGACGGCATGGCCGTCTGGGACGGCGGGCATTGGCAGCAGGCGGGCGAGTTCTACCAGTCCGGTCGCGCCGACCTGGCCCGGGTCGCCGGCGAGGTCGCGTCGCTCGACCTCGACCAGCTCGACCAGCTCGACCAGGTGGCGCTGGGCGACTGGCTGGCAGCACGGACCGACAACAGGCGGGTGACCGAGCTCTTCGAGTTCATGGCCGTCCTCGAAGGGCAGACCGGTCGCCCGCAGGACCATTCGGCGAGCGACAACCTGTTCATGCGGTCCCTGCACCTGCGCGAGCAACGCAAGCCTGGCTACTCCTACGTGCCCGTCGGCGGCTTCGAGCACCTGTTCGAACAGGTAGGCGCGCTGGCGCAGGCAGGCGGCGCCGAGGTGCGGCGCGGGGTTTCGGTAGCCGGCGTCGCCGTCGAGGACTGTACGGTCCGCGGCGTGTACGTCGAGGTCGGAGAGCGCCGGGTGCCGAACGAGGTGCTCCCGCTCGAGCGCATCGACGCCGACACGGTCATCCTGACCCTCCCCGCGTGGGATGTCCTGGGACTGCTGCCCGGTGGTGACGTCCCGGCCTGGTACCTCGACCTCGTGGCCCGGATGACCACTGAGGACGCCCGAGGTAGTTGGATCGGCTTCTACGCCGCGCTCCCCGAGCCGCCCGCCGTCTACACGCCGCGCGAGCTCGCCGTGTGGTTCGGCACCGCCCGCACGGGCCTACCGGGGTTCGCCTACACACACTCGATGCTCGACCCGGTGTCAGCCCCGCCCGACGGCAACCTCTTCGTGTGTGGCGTCGCGTGCGATCTGGCGGCTGTCCGCGACCGGCGACGCCTGGCCACCGTCCTCGCCGGCTTCGAGGCAGACATGGAGGAGCTGTACCCTGTCCTGGCGCACTCGACGTTCCGCGTGCGACACGTCATCACGAACTTCGGCCTCAAGGCTCGACCCGGGCTTGTCGGCGCAATGCGCCCGCACAACGTCGTCCCGGGCATCGACGGTCTGTTCGTCGGCGGTGACACCTTCCGGAGCCGGTCGGTCGGCATCGACCGTGCGGCACGTTCAGGACTGACCTGCGCCGAGCTGGTGCTCGGGGAACGCGTAGGTGGATTGGAGGACACATGGCGCTACTGACCGACACCGAGATCGCAGACGAGCTGGCCATCCGCGACCTGGCGCAACGCTTCACCGACGCGGTGAACCGCCGCTCCCCCACCGAGATGGCGGCGCTCTTCGCTCCCGATGGACGTTGGATCGTGCCCGGCGTCGACGAGACCGTGGGGCACGACGACATCGCCGCCCGCCTCACCGGCTTGCTGGGACAGTTCACCCACCTGGTACAGCTCCTCCACTCGGGCGTCGTCGACCTCCACGGCGACCGGGCCACGGCCCGGTGGTACCTGACCGAGCACGGACGCGACCCGGAAGGCGCAGGTGCGCTGTTCATCGGCTACTACGAAGACGACCTGGAACGGCACGACGGTGCGTGGCGCTTCGCCAGCCGCACCTTCGCCTTCCTCTACCGCGGCCGCGATGAGGTCCCGGGGCGCACTTACCCGTACGCCGGCCGCGACGCCGCCCCCGCTCCGCCGGCCGGCTGATCGAGCGGGCGGGCGACCTCCTCGGTCAGCCCTGGGGCCGGCCCCCCGCCTTCAGCATGCGGGCGATCTCGGCGACCCCAGCGGCGCTGGTGCGAGCGGCGCCGAGGTCGACCAGCGGCACCGGGTCCCACAGGACGGCGTGGTCGAGCTCGTCGTAGGCACCGATTTGCGCCGCCACCTCCTCCGGTGTGCCGTGGACGAAGTAGTCGTGCACCACGGGGAACGGGACCGCCTTCGCCGCTGCGAGCTGGCTCCCGTCGTCCCGGCTGGCGACCAGGTGCGACAGCCCATGCCCACCGAGCGGATGGTCGGCGCCAACTTCGGCGAAGCGCTCCGGGGGGAGCAGTAGCCCGTAGGCCCGCAGGATCGGATGCTCCAGAAGCTGGTGGGCGGCCTCGTGGGTGTCGGCCACCACCACCTGGGCCGACAACGCATAGGTGAGGGCGCTCGGGTCGCGCCCCGCCTCCCGGGCCGCGTCGGCGACGGACCGACGTCCGGCCTGCCACGCGTCCCGTGACAGGAAGTTCGGGATCCATCCGTCGCCGAACCGTCCGGCGACCGAATAGCCCCGCGGCCCGTGGGCGGCGATCCACAGCTGCGGCCCCCGAGATCCGGCCGGCGGCCGCAGACCGAGCACCGCACCCTTCTCGTCGGCGGCGCCGTCGTCGAGCAGCCGGCGGATCTGCCCGGCCGCCTGCTCCAGCCGACCGGCCGGCGAGGCGACCTCCCAGCCGTAGGGACTGTAGTTGGCGTGCTCCCCCGCGCCCAGGCCGAGCACGACGCGGCCGGGAGCAAGGTGGTCGAGGCTCATGACGGTCTGCGCCAGCGTCGCCGGCATGCGGCGGACGGCGTCGGTCACGCAGACGCCTACCAGCGCGTCCCCTGCGCTCGGGGCGCATGCCGCCATGCACACGAACGGGTCGGCGTAGGCGTGCGGGTCCGGCTGGATGGCAGCCAGGGCGCCGGTCGCCCACAGAGAATGGGAGTGGAACGCGACCAGGTGGTCGGGCCACCAGAACGAGTCGACCGCGCCTCCGGCACTGCGCTCCACCCGCCGCCGCATCGACTCGAACGGCGGCACTGCCCCCATGGCGATCCCAACGTCCACCGGTCCTGGTCCTTTCTCCTGGCGCCGGCCACCGCCCGTCCCCCCGGATGGCCCAGGAAGCCGATGCCGACACCTGCCGTCGCCCTGATATCTCCATCTTCCGAGAAACGGAAGATAGCACCGGCATCCGACCCGGACGGCGTCGAGAGCGGTCCCGGGCCCCTCCTGAGCGTGCGGGATGCGGATCATTATTTAACGTGTTACGTTAGGAACTCGCGGGCGGCCGGTGTGCCGCCATTAGCTGCAGGAGCATGGTTGCGATGACCGACGCATACGACTACGAGTGTGACGCGCTGATCGTCGGGAGCGGGGCAGCGGGCCTGGCGGCCGCGGTGACCAGCTCCTCGCTCGGACTGAACACGCTCGTCATCGAGAAGACCAAGTACTACGGCGGCACCACGGCCTACTCCGGCGGGGGAATGTGGATCCCCAACAATCCGGTGCTGCAGGGCCAGGGGATGCGCGACACGCCCGAGGCAGCACGGCGTTACCTCGACGCGGTGCTGGCCCTGAACGACGACGACGTCAGCGATGCGCGGCGCACCGCCTTCCTGTCCGAGGGCCCGAAGGCCGTGGCCCTTCTCGAGAAGCAGTGCCGCTACCTCCGCTTCGACTGGGTGAAGGACTACCCGGACTACCACCCTGAGCTCCCCGGTGGGACGACCGACGGCCGCCAAATCCAGCCGCGGGCCGTCGACACCCGAGTCCTCGGCAGCGCCGCTGCCCAGATGCGCCGGGCGACACCCATGGTTCCCCAGCCGTTCGGCATGTGGATCCGCATCGACGAAGCCCGCGACCTCGGAACGTTCGGGACCTCGTGGAAGGCCCGTGTGCTGGCCGTACGCCTAGCACTGCGCGGCCTGGTGGCCAAGCTGCAGGGCAAGAAGATGGCCATGTCGGGCGGGCAGATGCTCATCGCCGGGATGCGTGCCGGGCTAGTGGAGCACGACGTTCCCCTCTGGCTGCAGACGTCGATGCAGTCCCTCATCACCGGTGACGACGGCGAGGTTGTGGGTGCGGTCATCGACCGGGAGGGCACACCCGTCCGCGTACGGGCCCGGCTCGGGGTCGTCCTCGCCAGCGGTGGCTTCGAGCGCGATGCCGACATGCGCAGCACATACCAGCAGCCGCCCACCAGCACGCGTTGGACGCTCGGTGCGCCGGGAAACGCCGGCGATGGCATCCGTGCCGGCATGGAACTGGGCGCCGCCGTCGCACTGATGGACGACTCCTGGTGGGGACCCGGACTCCTCAACCCGGAAGGGCGGTCCGACTTCCTGCTGACCGAGCGCCAGGCCCCCGGCGGGATGATGGTCAACTCCGCCGGGAAGCGCTTCACCAACGAGTCCGCTCCCTACGTGAACGTCTGTCACGCCATCTACGAGGGCGAGGCCACGGGTGTGACGCACGTCCCCAGCTGGTTCATCGTCGACAAGACGTACCGGAACCGGTACAAGCTCGGACGCTTCCTCCCGCGCCAACGGATCGCCGCGTCGTGGTTCGAGGCCGGCGTGGTGAAGCGGGCCGACACGATCCGGGACCTCGCCGCCCAGATGGGGGTCCCCGCCGACAACCTGGTGCAGACGGTCGAGCGCTTCAACAGCTTCGCCCGCACCGGGCGCGACCTGGACTTCGGCCGGGGTGACAGTGCCTACGACCGCTACTACGGCGATCCGTCACGGCGACCCAACCCGTGCCTCGGCCCCATCGAGACGGGCCCGTTCTTCGCCCTCAAGGTGGTCCCTGGCGACCTCGGGACCAAGGGCGGCCTCCTGACCGACGAGCACGCCCGCGTGCTACGCGAAGGCGGCAGCGTCATCGCCGGCCTGTACGCGGCGGGCAACACGTCGGCGGCGGTGATGGGGCACGAGTATGCCGGCCCTGGTGCCACCATCGGGCCAGCCGTCACCTTCGCCTACATTGCCAGCCAGCACCTGGCAGCTCGCCGGGACCACGACATCGACACGCCGGCCACTGATGCCGGACAGGACTAGACCGCGACAGCGGACGACCGGCGCCACGGAGCTGAGGCCGTGACGGCGAGCCGCTGACTTCGGACAGGCCGGGGCCACGATGCCGGCCACCAGTGCCGGCCATCAATGCGGTATCCGGCCCAGGGACCAGTACAACCTTCGGAGCAACTCGACAGAAAAGGAAACGACACCATGCCCGACGCCTACATCGTCGCTGCCAACCGTTCGCCCGTCGGCCGCCGTGGCGGCGGTCTCAGCCACGTGCACCCCGCCGACCTCGGAGCCCACGCGATCCGGGCCGTCATCGATGCGGCCGGGGTCGACCCCGGGGCCGTCGACGACGTCATCTTCGGCTGCGTCGACGCGATGGGGGCCCAGTTCGGCAACATCGGCCGCACCGCCTGGCTGTCTGCCGGCTACCCCGAGCACGTGCCAGGGACGACTATCGACCGTCAGTGCGGCTCGTCGCAGCAGGCGGTCCACTTCGCCGCCCAGGGAATCATGGCCGGTGTGTACGACCTGGTGGTCGCCGGTGGCGTCGAGGTCATGAGCATGGTGCCCATCTCGAGCCCAGGCCTGCTGGGCGAGGCCAATGGCATGGGGACGCCGTTCGGCGGCGATGGCTGGCGCGCCCGCTACGGCGACCAGGAGATCTCGCAGTTCCGCGGCGCGGAGCTGATCTCCGAGAAGTGGGACATCACCCGGGAGGACATGGAGCGCTTCGCCTACGACAGCCACCAGCGGGCACTCGCCGCCTGGCGCGACGGCCTGTTCGAGGAGGAGGTCGCCCCCTACGGCGATGTGCGACGCGACGAGGGACCCCGTGAGGACACCAGCCTGGAGAAGATGGCGGGCCTCTCCACCCTGGTCGACGGCGGACGCCTCACCGCTGCCGCAGCCAGCCAGATCTCCGACGGTGCCGCCGCCCTCCTAGTGGCGTCAGCCGACGCCGTCGAACGCTACGGGTTGCACCCGCTCGCCCGGGTCCACACCATGACGGTGGTCGGATCCGACCCCGTCTTCATGCTGACCGGGCCCATCCCCGCCACGCAGGCGGCCCTGGAAAAGGCAGGAATGTCCATCGACGACATCGACCTCTTCGAGATCAACGAGGCGTTCGCGCCCGTGGTGCTGGCCTGGTCGAAGGAGACGGGCGCGAGCCTCGAACGAACCAACGTCCTCGGCGGCGCCATCGCACTCGGCCATCCGCTCGGCGCAACGGGCGCCCGGCTCATGACCACGCTCATCCACCACCTCCGCCGCACCGGTGGCCGCTACGGCCTGCAGACGATGTGCGAAGGCGGCGGGATGGCCAACGCCACAATCGTCGAGGCCCTGTCCTGAGCCCCGGCCAGGAGCGGGCAACCATCGGAGGCTCCCAGATGCCGACTTCTACAACCAACGTGAACGTGGAGCGCCTCGACGGCGGTGTCGCCGTCGTGACGCTCAACCGCCCCGACGCCATGAACGCGCTGAGCGTCGACCTCGTACGGGAGCTCGGTACCGCTTTCGGCGATCTGGAGCAGGCGGGTGCCCACGCCGCTGTCCTGACCGGCGAGGGCCGGTGCTTCTGCGCGGGCGCCGACCTGGCTCTCGTCCGTTCGGCGCTGGAGGGTGATCCGGCTGCGGTGCTTGCGCCGCTGGTGGACAACCTCCACCAGACGCTGCGAGTCGTCCGACGCCTCCCCTTCCCCATCGTGGCCGCGGTGGAGGGGCCCGCCGTCGGTGCCGGGATGGGGCTGGCCCTTGCAGCCGACCTACGCGTGGCCAGCGAATCGGCCCAGCTCGTGCCCGGGTACCTCGCCATCGGCGCTTCGCCGGACGGCGGGGTCTCCTACGCACTGACCCGGGCGCTCGGAGGGGCCCGCGCGCTCTCGCTCATCCTCCGCAACCGGGCACTGTTCGCCGACGAACTGGTGGCACTAGGCCTGGCCGAGGAGGTCGTGCCGAAGGGACAGGCGACCGAGCGCGCCATCGAGTTGGCCCATTCGGTAGCCGGGACCCCCCCGATGGCGCTCCTGCGGACCCGCGCCCTCGTCGACCGGGCTACGGTCAACGACCTCGACCAGCAGCTCGACCTCGAGCGCGAGCTCGTCTCCCAGCTGTGGGAGACCCACGACTTCCCCGAGGGCGTCCGCGCGTTCCTGGAGAAGCGCACGCCCACGTTCGAAGGCAAGTAGCCGTGGCCGTCGGGTCCGGCGCTGGGCCCCAGGGAGGCGGGTCGACCGACGCTGACCCGATGGCGAGACCGATGGGGACCACTGTCCCGACCGGACCGTTCGACAAGACCATGTCGAGCTTCAACCCGCTGTGGTCGCTCAGCATCGACGAGTGTGAACGCCACTATTCAGACGTGCACACCCGCTGGGCCCGCCACCTGCTTCGAGACCGGCCCCACATGGTGAGCTATCACATCGACAGGGCCACTGCCGCTTACGACGTACGCGGCGGCTTCGGCCAGCGCCCGGACGCCTGGCGCTGGGTGATCCTTCGCCTGGCCCCTGGTCAGCGCCTCGGCCTGTCGGCCGCCGAACAGGAGCAGGTGGTCCAGGACCACCGGAACTGTCTGCGCGATCTTCGCAGCTTCACCGTGGACGAGCGGGTCGTCATCGACGAGCTGCGCGGCCAGACCACCCTGGTCAAGTACCTGTTCGACCTCGAACGGGCGAGCGGTGCGCCGGTGGGTGACGGCGGTGGCAGCGGAGTCAGCGGGCCCACCGACGGCGTCGACCTGGACCGCCGCCGCTTCGACGCTCTGGCCGACGCACTCGCGGCCCACGCGCGCGAGCGCGACTTCGGCCTACGGCTGCTCGTCCAGGACACGGTGACCCGAGAGCAGGCCACCGAGCCCGTCGACGAGCCAGGCCAGCGACCGGTCGGGCGGGTGCTGGAGAAGAGCACCAAGATCGGGTTCCTGGAGCTGTACTTCGACCAGCAGGAGTGGGCCGAGGACTTCCTTGGAGAGCCGGCAGTCCGGGAATTGCTGCGCCCAGCGTTCGCCCGCGTGCGGGGCTACCGCGTCGACGAGGGCTGCGGCTTCGACAACCGCTGAGGTGGTCCGGCGGAGCAGCCCGTCTCCTGCCCGTACCCACCAGGGCCTCACCTCGTGTCCCGTGGGGGACGGCTCAGTCCTCGCCGGGGTCCACCGTCGCCCTACCCGCCACCGGAGCCTCCGTGGCGGGCAGGGAGCGACGCAGACGCGTGGCGGCGGCCGCACCGACAACGAAGGCGCCGGCCGCCACCGCAAACGTCGCCCGGAACCCTCCGGTGGCGTCGACGAGGTAGCCGCCGAAGGCGGGCCCGACGAACTGGCCGGCACCGAGGGCCAACGTGAGCACGCCGAACGCACCGGGGACGTGGTGCGGCTCGACGTTGTCGCTCAGGTGTGCCACCACCGTCGCGCCCACGCCGGACATCAGGACGCCGAACACGGCTGCCGATGCCAGGGCGAGGACGAGAGAGGGCGTCGGCAGCACGATCGAGCACAGTGCCAGTGTCAGTTGGCCTGCCACCAGCATCGGGCGGCGGCCGACGCGGTCCGAGAGCCGGCCCAGCGCGGGGCCACCCAGAGCGCTCGTCACACCCACCAGAGCGAACACGGCACCGGCGCTGCTCGCCGCCAGCCGCCCGCTCCGCTCGAGTCCCGCCACCAGGAAGGTCGTGTAGATGACGTAGCCGAGACCGTAGGCGCCGTAGGCGAGCAGCACGGCCCGGCGGTCGATGAGACGGCGCAGTGAGCGCCAACTCCGCTCTGCCGCACGGGCGGTGCCGTGCACGGCCGGGATCACCGTAACCGTCACCGCCAACGCCATCACACCGCCGACCGCTTCGAGTCCCCAATCGGCCCGCCAGCTCTGCGGTCCGAAGTGACTGCCCACGAGGGTGACAATGACGTCGGAGGCGACGAGCCCGATACCGACACCCGCCACCGTGATGCCGAGGGCGACCCCCTGCCGGTTGGGGGGTGCCACTTCGGCGACGACGCCGGTCACCGGGACCCACACGCCTCCCGACGAGATGCCGGCGACGGCCATTGCCAACGCCAGCGGGACGAACGACGGGCTGATCGCCAGCAGGACGAGGCCCAGGATCGTGCCCGCCAGTCCGGCCCGCAGCAGTACCGTGGCCGGTACGCGGCCCGCGAGCGCCGTGACCAGGATCACCCCGATGAGGTACCCGCCCAGATTGATGCTGCTGAGCCAACTCGCCCGCCCGAACGACCCGAGCGTGCTCTTCTCCATCGCCGGCAGGACCAACCCGTAGCTGAACCGGCCGAACCCTACCGAGATGGCCAGGGCGGCCGCGGCAGCGGCGGCCGCAGCCAACCAGGTCCGGCCGTCCCTAGCGTTCGCGCTCCGGTCAGCCACAGCTGTCAGGTCTCAGGCCCGGCGACGGCCGACCGAGCACCCATCACGGTACGCTCACCATAGCGACGACCTTGAGCCGGCCCGGTGCCGGCTTGGCGGCGGTCACGCAGGCGCGCTGGACGTCGGTACGGTCGAAGCGATCGGTGACCGAGTGCTCGACGAGCTCGGGACGGACGTCCAGGTAGTCCGCCGCCTCTGCCGGCATCCGGGTTTGCCAGGGTGACCCCGGACATCAGGGTGAGGTTCTTGCGAAGCAGCAGCGCCCTTTTGAATGGGTACACGGCGTTGTCCTTCACTCCGAAGGAGAAGATCTTCCCCGACGGCGCCACTGCGGCAGGTGCATCCTGGGGCGTAGAGACCTGATGCCCCACAGCTTCGATCACGACGTCCGGCCGCTCCACGCCGAGCTTGCCCGCCCACTGGGCCGACGTCGCCCACTGCTCGTCATCGATGCCGAAGTCCGCAGCCACGTCTGACCGGCCGATGCGGTCGACACCCGTGACCCGGGCAGCGCCGCGTTGCTTCAGCACGTGGCAGAACAACAGCCCGATCGGTCCCAGGCCGAGGACCGCGCACCGTCGGCCGGCGCTCATGCCTGCACCCCTCCAACCGCGTCAATGCCCACCCGTCACCACCTTGTCAGGATCGATCTTGACGTCGACCAGCACGGGCCTGGTGCGGTCCGGGAGGGCGCCGAGCACCTCGTCGAGATCGGACGGGTTGCGCACCGTGTAGCCCTCCCCACCGAGGGCGGTGGCGACAGGCCCGAAATCGGGCCAGGCGAAGGTGGAGATGGAAGGATCCATCCCCCTGTCCCGGAACTGGACATGCTCTGCGCCGTACGCGCCGTCGTTCATCACGACGACGACGAGGTCGACACCGTGGCGGACGGCGGTGTTGAACTCGGCGATCCCGCCCATCATGAACCCACCGTCACCGGTCACCATCAGCACCGGCCGATCCGGTGCACCGAACCAGGCTCCGATCGCATTGCCCATGCCCAGGCCGATGGAGCCGTAATTGACCGTGTGCACATAGGCGCTCGGGTGCTGCACCGTCAGCATGGTGAAGCTGTCGAAGATCCATCGGCCGCCATCGAACACCAGCGTGCGCTCAGCTGGGAAGGCACGCTCGAGCCGGGACAGGACGGTCCGCAGGTCGACCGTGGTGTCAGTGCTGTGATCGACGACGTCAGTGTCGACGGAGCGTCGCAATTGCTCGGCCATATCGTCCGAGGCGAACCCCGTCGCCGTGCTCCCTGCCGCGTCCAGCCATTCCACGATGGTGTCGGCAACCACACTGGCATCGCCGACGACGGCCAGGTCGGCGATCGAGAACCGGTTGATCGCTTCGAGGTCGACGTCGACCTGCACGACGTGCTTCTTCGTCAGGATCGACCCTTCCGCCGTCGTCCACATGTTCAGACTGGCACCGAAGGCGAGGATGCAGTCGCTGCTGCCGATGACGTCGAGCGCCGCCGGGTGGGACAACGTCCCGCAGATCCCCAGGTTGTGCGGATGCCCCCGGAACAGGTCCTTGGCCCGCAACGTGGTGGCCATCGGCGCGCCGATCCGGCCAGCCAGCCGCAGGAGCGCGTCACGGGCCTGCGCGCTCGTCGCGCCGCGCCCTGCCAACACCAGCGGTCGCCGGGCCGAGGTAACCAGGCCGACGACGTCATCGAGGACCTTCGGGTCGGGACCGGGGCGTTGGGGAGGAAGTGCCCGCGGGGCAGGGGCGTGTACTCGACCTCGTGCCACTGGAACTCGACGGGGACGTTCAGGACGATGGGGCGCTTCTCGACCGTGGCCCGGCGGACGGCGACGGACACGTCCTCGACGACGGTATGCGGTGCGCGCACCTGCTCGAAGCCGGCACCAGTGGTCAGGATCACTTCGCGTTGGGCGATGTTCTGGAGGTTGTCCCGGTCGACGGCTGCCGTGTCCCCGGCGACGAGCAGCACCGGTGTGTGGTCCTTGACGCTCTCAACCAGCGCGGTGACGGTATTGGTGAGGGCTGGGCCGTGCGTCACCGTTGCGACACCGAGGCGGCCTGAGGTGCGGGCGAAGCCATTGGCAGCCAGCACTCCCCCGGCCTCGTTCGACACGGACACGAAGTGCCCCCCAGCCACCCGCTCGAAGCTGTCCATCATGAAGAGGTTGGCGTCGCCGATGACGCCGAAGACGTGCGTGATGCCGTGGTCGGCGAGGGCGCGGGCTGCCGCCTCGTGGAGCAGCATGTGGGACCCCCAAGCTCCTCAAGTTCTCAACATAATCTTACTATGAACGTCAAGCGCTCAACGTTCGAGATAGGCGGATCGGGCCGGTGCACGTATCCCGAGCCAGGCCTCACGTCGCCTCCCCCCGAGGAGAGTGCGTCGGACCGGCGGCACCCATCGACCACGAGCAGTTCCCGGCTCAGCCGCTATGCCAGCAGGGCGAGGTTGCCCAGACCGGGCGGCACGGGGAGCCCGCTGTCAGCGACATGCCGGAGATCGACCTGTCCGCCCGACCCCATCGGCGGTGTTCTTCGCGGGGCACGATGCGACGCTCCCCGCCGGAGACGTCACCGTTGATGGTGGCCGCCACCAACCGCGGCCCGACACGTGTCACGAAGCCCGCACCGGGGCGACGTCGCCGAGCTCACCGACGGAGCCGTCCTGTCCAATCGCGTCCTCAAAAAGCGTGGCCGGGACCGAGGTCTACGCCACCGTGAAGAGTTGCCGCCAACGGCCGCCCCCGCTGTCGACAGCCAGTTCAGGGCGCCGGTCCGCCCTATGCCAGTGGCACGTCAGGGCCGGTCGGATGCAACGGTCACCGGCCTTGACGGTACGTACGGGAGTCGTTGCCCCTGGGCCCGCCACCGGCAGTGAGGCCTCCGTCGACGGCGAAGTCCCCGCCGGATAGGTAGCTGCTGTCGTCGGAGGCGAGGTAGCAGACGAGATCGGCCACTTCGTCGGTGGTCGCGGCTCGGCCCAGGGGTACGAAGTCGTAATAGTCGTCGGGGCGGCCTGCCGCCACCTGGGCGAGCATCGGGGTATCGATGTAGCCGGGATGGATGGCGTTCACCCGGATCCCGCGTGGCCCCAGTTCGATGGCGGCACTCTTGGTGAGCCCGCGCAGCGCCCACTTCGACGCCGTGTACGCGCCGGATCCGCGCCCTCCGAGCAGGCCGAGGACGGAGCACACGTTGATGATGGACCCGTTGCCGGCAGCAGACATGGCCGGTGCGACAGCCTGCATACCGAGCATCGCGCCCACCACGTTGACGCTGAGCATCTTGGTCATGTCGGCTTGACGCTCGTCGAGGAGGTCACGGTTCCAGTGGATGCCGGCGTTGTTCACCAGCGCCTGGACCGCCGGCCAGTCGCCGGCGGCATCGAGCGCTGCCGCCCAGTCCGGCTCCTGGGTGACGTCCAGGTGGACGTACCGAGCACGTGGGCCGAGATCCTCGGCGACGGCCGCGCCTTCGTCGTCGAGCACGTCGCCCAGCAGCACATGGGCACCGGCTCGCACCAGTGCCGCAGCCTCTGCCGCACCCTGGCCACGGGCGGCGCCGGTCACAACCGCTGTTCTGCCTGTCAGATCAACCACGAGCACTCCTCCTGGGTTTGCATGCGGCCCCCCGATGCGATCGGGAAACGTGCATCCGGCACCAGCTTCTTGCTGGCGTGCCCGCAGGAGCACATCGCCCCCACGCCGGCCCGGACGGCCGTCGGCCCGGACACGCCGGCGTCCCCAGACGCACCGGCGGAACCTCAGTAGCGTGACGGCTTGGGTCGGGGTTCGCCACCTTCGCGGACGTGCTCATCGAGCAGCTCCGCCGACGGCTCCCAGTCGGTCAACGGCGTCGACATCCCGTACGGCCACTCGCCGTACATCTCCATGACCCGATCCGGCGGGCGCCGGTCGAGCCAGCCGGACAGCCACTGGTCGTAGGGAAGGGCACGGGCCAGACGGCGCTCCCGCTCCTCCTTGCGGGCCAGCTCGGTCGCCTCGGCGTCGACCACCAGGTTGTCCTCGCGGTACACCACGTGGAAGATCTCCCGCGCCGTGCGGTGCGAGATCGCCTGCTCACGCAGGTCCTTCATCACCAGTTCGGGGTCACGTTCCAGCACGTCGCCGTAGCCGGGGCCCGACGGCGCCACACCGATGTACATGTCGCCCTCGGCGAGCATGCCCATGCCGGAATTCTGGTGGCGCACCTCCCAATCGCCCGTCACCCGCTCGACCGCCTCGTGGACGTCGCTCGGTGTCCGGTGCTCGGCCACGAGCTCGTCGAGGTTGTGGTTGCGGATGAACGCCGTGGCGCACGGCCGCGACGGGTAGCCACCGAACAGCCCGGGGGCGAGCGGTCGGCCCGAGATCCCACCCATGGACACCGCGGCCACACCGGGCACGCCGTGCACCTGGTACATGGAATTCATCGACCGGCCACCGCGGTACTTGCCGTAGCCGACGGCGTCCTTCCAGAACACCGAGCGGAACACCGGCAGCAGCGGGAAGCTGTGCTCGATGGCCTCCGAGTCGAGGAACTCGCCGATGGCGCACCAGATGAACCCGCCGACGTCGATCCCGTCGGAGTCCCACCGTGCCCCCATGCCGATGCCGTTGGGTACACCCTGGTCCCACGCGGCGAACGGCATGCCGTCCTTGCCGATCCCGGCCGTGGCCATGGAGTTCGACGTGCCGGGCCATGAGCCCACCACGTGGTCGTGGAAAGGTGAACCGAACTTCATCTTCTCCATCGCCACGTGGACGCCCGTCAGGACCTGGGCGTGGGTGGCCACGCCGAGCGACGTCGCGTCCTCCGGGTCGGCCATGAAGAAGCTGCCGTCCTGGAACTCGAAGTGGAACGGCTCGTAGTACCCGGTCGTGGCCGGCAGCTCCCAGAAGAAGAACTGGAAGAGGTAGCAGGCGAACATGGCGATCATCATGTGGGGGAACATGTTGAAGTTCCCTCCGATCACCCGGGGGCTGCCACGGAAGCGGATGAACGCCTCGTCGCCCCGCTTCTCCACCTCCACCTGGCAGGAGATCAGGCCGTACTTCCCTTCGCCGGCGTTCTCCAGGAAGACCGACGTCCGGTACGTCCCGTCGTTCATCGTCGACAGCTTGGCCCGTGCCGCCGCGATCCCCTCGTCGATCATCCGGCGCATGGCGCCGATCAGGAAGTCGACACCCTTGCGGTCGATGATCTCGTGGACGCGGCGCTCGAGGATGTGCACCGCCGCGGCGCGTGCCTTGGTGTCGAGCGTCTGCATCCGCGGGTCACGGACCCGGTTCTCCATCATCTCCATCAGGTCGGCCTTGAGCTCGTAGTTCTCGGCGATCTTGATGGGCGACAACAGCATGCCCTCGTCGTAGCGGGTCTTGGCCGAAGGTGGGTTGCCGCCGGGCTCCGACGCGCCGGTCTCCGTCTCGTGGCTGGCCGCCGCCGCCCACGCCACCAGCTCACCCTCCCAGAACACCGGCAGGAAGAGGATCTGGTCGGGGGCGTGGATGCCGCCGTACAGGGGGTCGTTGGCGTAGAACATGTCGCCCTCGTGGATGCCGACCGACGGTTCCTCGTAGAACCAGCGCATCATCCACTTGATGCCGATCGAGGCGTTGATCAGGTGCAGCTGCGTGCCCATGATCCCCACTGCCAGGTCGCCCTGGCGCGTGTAGATCCCGACAGCAGCGTCACCCGCCTCGATCATCGGGGAGATCCCCATCCGCGAGAAGGTCTGGTAGGCCTCCCAGCAGACGAGCTCCATCTTGTTGCGGTAGATCTCGAAATCACCGCGCTCCAGGCCCACCATCGCTTCCGTCTCGCGGTGCGTCGCGGGCTCCGGACGCCAATGCCTCAATGCCTCCGGATCACGCGGCACGGATCACTCCCCTTCTTGGTTGCATTCGTCTTCTCGACCGCGGCCGACCGCACGGCCATGAGGCCTCGGGTGCCGACGTGGCCTGGTCTCGCTCAGTAGCGCGACGGCTTAGACCTGGGGGCACCACCTTCGCGGACGTGCTCATCGAGCAGCTCCGCCGACGGCTCCCAGTCGGTCAACGGCGTCGACATCCCGTACGGCCACTCGCCGTACATCTCCATGACCCGATCCGGCGGGCGCCGGTCGAGCCAGCCGGACAGCCACTGGTCGTAGGGAAGGGCACGGGCCAGACGGCGCTCCCGCTCCTCCTTGCGGGCCAGCTCGGTCGCCTCGGCGTCGACCACCAGGTTGTCCTCGCGGTACACCACGTGGAAGATCTCCCGCGCCGTGCGGTGCGAGATCGCCTGCTCACGCAGGTCCTTCATCACCAGTTCGGGGTCACGTTCCAGCACGTCGCCGTAGCCGGGGCCCGACGGCGCCACACCGATGTACATGTCGCCCTCGGCGAGCATGCCCATGCCGGAATTCTGGTGGCGCACCTCCCAATCGCCCGTCACCCGCTCGACCGCCTCGTGGACGTCGCTCGGTGTCCGGTGCTCGGCCACGAGCTCGTCGAGGTTGTGGTTGCGGATGAACGCCGTGGCGCACGGCCGCGACGGGTAGCCACCGAACAGCCCGGGGGCGAGCGGTCGGCCCGAGATCCCACCCATGGACACCGCGGCCACACCGGGCACGCCGTGCACCTGGTACATGGAATTCATCGACCGGCCACCGCGGTACTTGCCGTAGCCGACGGCGTCCTTCCAGAACACCGAGCGGAACACCGGCAGCAGCGGGAAGCTGTGCTCGATGGCCTCCGAGTCGAGGAACTCGCCGATGGCGCACCAGATGAACCCGCCGACGTCGATCCCGTCGGAGTCCCACCGTGCCCCCATGCCGATGCCGTTGGGTACACCCTGGTCCCACGCGGCGAACGGCATGCCGTCCTTGCCGATCCCGGCCGTGGCCATGGAGTTCGACGTGCCGGGCCATGAGCCCACCACGTGGTCGTGGAAAGGTGAACCGAACTTCATCTTCTCCATCGCCACGTGGACGCCCGTCAGGACCTGGGCGTGGGTGGCCACGCCGAGCGACGTCGCGTCCTCCGGGTCGGCCATGAAGAAGCTGCCGTCCTGGAACTCGAAGTGGAACGGCTCGTAGTACCCGGTCGTGGCCGGCAGCTCCCAGAAGAAGAACTGGAAGAGGTAGCAGGCGAACATGGCGATCATCATGTGGGGGAACATGTTGAAGTTCCCTCCGATCACCCGGGGGCTGCCACGGAAGCGGATGAACGCCTCGTCGCCCCGCTTCTCCACCTCCACCTGGCAGGAGATCAGGCCGTACTTCCCTTCGCCGGCGTTCTCCAGGAAGACCGACGTCCGGTACGTCCCGTCGTTCATCGTCGACAGCTTGGCCCGTGCCGCCGCGATCCCCTCGTCGATCATCCGGCGCATGGCGCCGATCAGGAAGTCGACACCCTTGCGGTCGATGATCTCGTGGACGCGGCGCTCGAGGATGTGCACCGCCGCGGCGCGTGCCTTGGTGTCGAGCGTCTGCATCCGCGGGTCACGGACCCGGTTCTCCATCATCTCCATCAGGTCGGCCTTGAGCTCGTAGTTCTCGGCGATCTTGATGGGCGACAACAGCATGCCCTCGTCGTAGCGGGTCTTGGCCGAAGGTGGGTTGCCGCCGGGCTCCGACGCGCCGGTCTCCGTCTCGTGGCTGGCCGCCGCCGCCCACGCCACCAGCTCACCCTCCCAGAACACCGGCAGGAAGAGGATCTGGTCGGGGGCGTGGATGCCGCCGTACAGGGGGTCGTTGGCGTAGAACATGTCGCCCTCGTGGATGCCGACCGACGGTTCCTCGTAGAACCAGCGCATCATCCACTTGATGCCGATCGAGGCGTTGATCAGGTGCAGCTGCGTGCCCATGATCCCCACTGCCAGGTCGCCCTGGCGCGTGTAGATCCCGACAGCAGCGTCACCCGCCTCGATCATCGGGGAGATCCCCATCCGCGAGAAGGTCTGGTAGGCCTCCCAGCAGACGAGCTCCATCTTGTTGCGGTAGATCTCGAAATCACCGCGCTCCAGGCCCACCATCGCTTCCGTCTCGCGGCGCGTCGCGGGCTCCGGACGCCAATGCCTCAATGCCTCGGGATCACGTGGCATGGATCACTCCTTCACGGTGATAGTGCCGTTGCCCCGCTCGTCGATGCGGAACAGCCGGCTCGGGTCCACGACGATGGTGGTATCAGGTGCCTCTACGACCGCGGGCCCCTCCACCACGTTGCCCGGCTTCAATTCCGTCGAGCCGAAGATGGGGGTGTCGATCCAGCCGGCGTCAGGTCCCCAGAAGGTGGGCCGGCTCCCTCTCCGGGCAGCGGAGGGATCTGGCTTCTCCAGCGGCAGCACCGGCAGGTCGAGCTTGCGGGTCCGGACCACCGACCACAGCGT
Organism: Actinomycetes bacterium; assembly: GCA_021803325.1. GTDB lineage: Bacteria > Actinomycetota > Acidimicrobiia > Acidimicrobiales > UBA8190 > JAJZYI01. The sequence continues at coordinate 17,238 of JAJZLP010000095.1, read as the reverse complement.
GAATCCGGTGATCTCGACCCCGCCGGCGAGGAACGTCGCCGAGGGGCTGTAGATGCGCGAGTACTCGCGCTCGAAGGCGGCGTACACCTCTCGGACGTCCTCCGGCGACGACAGGTGCAACCGGGGCGAGCGGATGCGTGTCTGGTGCGGCTGCATGCCGTAGCGGACGTACAGCTCGAGGCCCCAGGTGACGTGCCGTGCGCCCAGTTCCTCGGCGTCGCGCAGCGCGTCGCGCTGGGCGCCGGCCACCACCGAGTTGAAGGCCTCGTAGTCCTCCAGCCACTCGTCGCTCGGCGCCCGGTAGAGCATCACTGAGTCGCCCCGCTCGTAGGAGCGGACGAAGTCGGTGTTGGCGATGCCGAATGCGCTGAACACCGAGGCGAAGGGGAACGACATGATCTTCGGTGTCTGGACGTACCCGCCGTAGCCGCAGGCGTGGGCGCCGCCGGCGCCGCCGAACGCGAAGAGCACGAACTCGCGTGGGTCGTAGCCCTTGAGGTTCGTCTCCTTGAAGACCTCGTTGCCCATCTTGGCATCGATCAGGGTCTTCACCATGAACGCCGCCTCCTCGGGCGTGGTCCCGAGCGGCTCGGCCAGGTGGCGCTGCACCGCCTCGCGGGCTGCGTCACGGTTGAGGGCCATGTTGCCGCCGAGGAAGTAGTCGGGGTCGATATAGCCCAGGACCACGTCGGCGTCGGTCACCGTCGGCTCGGTCCCGCCCAGGTCGAAGGCCACGGGCCCGGGGTTGGACCCGGCCGACTCCGGCCCGACCTCGACGATGTCGAGGAGCGGGTTGAAGCGGGCGATCGAACCGCCGCCGGCTCCGATCGATTTCGTCTCGATCATCGAGATCCCGACCCGGAACCGGTCGATCATCGGGATGTGCGAGTAGAAGTGGCGCCCACGGAACTCGTCGTCGCGAGCCCCGACCTCCACCACGGTCCCGATGTCGAACGACGTGCCTCCCATGTCGGTGAGGATGACGTTCGGGATGCCGTAGAGGTCGGCGATGTGGGCACCACCGATCACGGCGGCAACCGGGCCGGCATTGAATGTCTCCACTGCAGTCGTCCGCTGCAGCGGGTTGGCGCCACCGCCACTGTTGACGATGAACAGCGGGCGGCGGTAGCCGCGCTCGTGGAGCGAATTGCCGAGTTCGGTCAGCTCCTCGGCCATCGTCCGGTGGAGGTAGGCGGCCAGGATGGTGGTCATGTCCCGCTGGTACTCGTTCTGCTTCGGAAGCACCTCGGACGACAGCAGCACGGGCTGGCTCCCCAGGTAGACCTCGGGGAACTCCTCCACGATGACCTCACGCACCATCTGCTCATGGGACGGGTTGCGGTGGGCCTGCATCAGGGCCACCACGAAGCCCATGGCGCCGTGGTCGACCAGGTAGCGGAGGTTGTCGCGCACGTCGTCGAGGTCGAGCGGGATGACGACCTTTCCGTCGTCGTCCACCCGCTCACGCAGGCCGACCACCATCTCCCTGGGGATGACGGGCTCGGGCCGCTGACCACGGGCGGTCATGCGCTTGTACTCGACGGGCAGGCCGTCGTGCCACAGGGCACCGCGACCGATGAAGACCGTGTCCTCGAACCCGGCCGTCGTGATGAGGGCGAGGCGCGGTCCCTTGCGCTCGAGCAGCGCGTTCATGGCCAGTGTCGTCGCGTAGCGGACGATGTCGGTCCGGGCCACCAGTTCGTCGCCCTTCAGGCCGAGCTTCTCGGCGCACTCGGCGATGGCCTGGTTGAAGCCCACAGCAAGGCGGTGCCTTGTGGTCGGGGCCTTGCCCGACGCCGTCTCGTCACCGTAGACGACGAAGCAGTCGGTGAACGTGCCACCAATGTCGATGCTGATCGAATTGCGCAGTTCGGTGTCGGTGTCCCCGCCGGCGTTGCCGGAGGCCTGCTCGACATCGGTGTCGGTCACGGTCATGAATGGTCCTCCATGTACTTGGCCTTGAGCGCGTCGAGGTCGAGCTCGATGTCGTAGGTCGGCGGGTAGCCCTCGGGCAGCAGTTCGTTCTCGACCATCGTCCCGCAGCCGGGGCAGTAGAACTCCACGAAGAGCCCGTAGCCATCCGCGGTGGTCAGTCGGAATTCGCCGGTCGGATAGATCGGCGGGTAGATCTCCTTCGGGTCGCGCTCGTGGACGACGAGGCCCGTCTTGTAGTTGTCGCGTGCGGAGGCAAGGTCCTTGCCGCAGACATGGCACGTCCAACGCTCGTTGTCGAGGTCGATGTCCAGGTACTCGGTGATTCGAACAGTCGTCATCGCGGGCTCCTTAGCTGGCCGGCAGGTCGATGTGGATGGCGAGGTGCTCGTCCACTCGGAGGGTGGCGCCCTTCGGCACCAGAATGGTGGTGTCGGTGGCGTCGACCATGGCGAGGCCGTCCACCCGGTTGCCCGGGCGGAGCAGATCGCGGTCGTACACCGGGATGTCAGCAGCGGCGCCGTCCCGCCAGACGGTGCGGGTGCCCTTCTGCGCGGCGCCCGCGTCCTCTCCTTCCACCGGGAACGTGGCCATCTCCGTCTGCGGGATGGGCACGGTGGCCCGCATCCGCAGTGCCCGGACGTCGGAACCAGTGGCGGCGGCGGGAACGTTGGTGCCGTCGAAGGGCTCCACCACCGAGCCGCCGTCCCGGTCGATCTCGAGCCGGTACGACAGGGCGGACGGCTCGCTCCCCTCACCGGCGGCGTCGAGCTGGGCCCGCTTGGTGGCGGCGGCCAATTGCTCGGCGAGCTCGATACCGGGACGCAGCTCGTAGACGTGAGCGAGGTCCATCCCTGAGATGCCGAACGCGGAGAACACCGAGGACTGCGGCAGTGAGAGCACCCGAGGCACGCCACAGGCCTCGGCCACTTCAGCCCCGTAGAGCCCGCCGCCGCCGCCGAAGGCCAGCAGGGTGAACTCGGACGGTGACGTCCCGCTCTCGGCGATCATGTCCGCCACCTTGTCGGCGGCCACCTTCACAAGCGCCCGATGGACATGCCAAGCCGCCTCTTCGACCGGATCGCTTCCGGCAACCCGCTCGAGCGCCGTGCGGGCACGGGCCGGGTCGAGCCGCCGCCGGCCTCCGAGGAAGTACTCGGGATCGAGGTGGCCGAGCACGACCTCCGCGTCGCTGGCCGTGGCACGTTGGCCACCGAGTCCGTAGCAGGCGGGGCCTGGCGAGGCTCCTGCCGACTCGGGGCCTACGGTGTAGGTCCCATCTGCGTGGCCAGCGAGAGAACCGCCGCCACCGCCGACGGCATCGACCCGGACCATGGGCACGTGCACCGCGACCCCGGCGACACGCGGGTCGGCCTCGAACGGGACGTGCGCGCCGGAGATCACGGCCACGTCGGTCGACGTGCCACCGACGTCCATCGTCACCAGGTGTTCGAGACCGAGGCGGGCACTCACCGCGGCGGCGCCGTAGACGCCGCCGACGGGACCCGAGTTGTACGTCTCGATTGCCCGGGTCTTCGCCACCCGGGCGACACCGCCCGACGAATGCACGATGAGCAGCGGGTGGGGATGGCCTTCGCTGCGGAGGTCCTCGTCTGCCTTGTAGAGGAAGCGGACCATGTCAGGGTGGAGGTAGGCGTTGATGACCGCGGTCGCCGTGCGCCGCTCGGCGCCGTGGCGCGGCGTGATCTCCGATGCCAGCAGACAGGGGACGGCCCCGAGGTAGTGGCGGGGGTACTCCGTCTGCACGATCTTCTTGACGGCTTCCTCGGACTGCGGGTCGTCCTCGGACCCGTCGAAGCTGACCACCAGGATGCGGGCCCCGCCCACCAGGAGGTTCCGCACCACGGTGCGGACCTCGCCGGCGTCGAACGGATCGGCGACCTCGGCCACCAGCTCCCGGCGCATCAGGAACTCGTACAGCGGCGAATCGCCCTCGCCGTAGAGCCGCTCGGCGGCACCGGGGCTGACCAGCAGGCCGATGCGGGGACCGGTCCGCTGGATGATCGAGTTGGTGCCGATGGTCGACGAGAACCGGAAGACCTCGGTGTCGAGCAGGAGTGCCTGCACATTCGGGTAGCCCAGGCGGCGGGCTCCCTCAGCCACGCAGTTGGCGAGGCACTCGGTCAAGTCATGTGGCGTGGTGTCCACCTTGACGCGTTCGGCGCTGCCGTCTCGCGTGAAGTACCCATCAGTGAACGTGCCGCCCGTGTCGATGTTGATCGTCGCGGTCAACCTTGCCCCCTTCCCGAAGGCCGCTGGTGTATGTCTGCCATGATTACGTTCAACGTAAACGTCGTCAAGTCGAGTGGTCAAGGGGCTCTTCGGCGCCGGTGGGCCGCCCTGGGCCCGGTGGTCAGTGCGGCCGGTCACCACATCAACGGCCTTGTCAGAAGGCACGTCGGGGGCGACGGCGGGGGCGACAGGGCCAACTCTGTGGTCGCTGCGGGACCTTTTCAAGCGGTCACACCCAGGCGGTGGAACTGAGCGAAACCGGGTGGGATCGGGCGGCGTAGGCGTCCGGTCAGGGGTCGGCGGACGCCTCCGGCCACCGGCGTTGCCGCCCTCCGACAGGGTCGGCGGACGCCTCCGGCCACCGGCGTTGCCGCCCTCCGACAGGGTCGGCGGACGCCTCCGGGGCCCTCCGACCGCCTGCCTTGCATGCCGCAGAACCAACTTGACGTTTGACGTTCAGTGCGATCCAATCTGTCTCGTGGACTTTGCACTGACAGATGAGCAGGAGCTGCTCCGCCGGACGGTGCGCAGCGCGCTTGAGTCGTTCTGCACCAAGGAGTGGCTGGACGACCTGGAGTCGAGGGAAGAGTACCCGGCCGACCTGTTCGCCCTCTTCGCCGAGCTGGGGCTGCTCGGCCTCGGAGTCCCCGAGGAGCTCGGGGGATCGGGTGGCGGCATGGTCGAGCTGGCCATCGTATGCGAGGAGCTCGGTCGGTTCGGCGGATCGGTGAACATGACGTACATGCCCACCGCCGTGTTCGGCAACCAGACGTTGCTCGGCGGGGCCGACCCCGCCATGCAGGCCCGTTTCATCCCTCGGCTTTGCGCTGGCGAGCTGCGCACGGCCTTCGCCCTCACCGAGCCGGAGGCGGGGTCCGACGCGGCCGCCATTCGGACTCGGGCAGTGCCCGACGGGGACGGCTACGTGCTGAACGGATCGAAGATCTGGTCGTCAGGAGCGCTCGCGGCCGACTACCTCGTGCTGTCCGCACGGACCGGAACACTGGACGAGCGCCACACTGGGATCAGCGTCTTCATGGTCGATGCGAACAGCCCCGGCGTCGAGATACGCCACATCCCCAAGCTCGGCCATCTGGCCGTGCGCAGCTGCGAGATCCACCTGACCGACTGTGTGGTCCCGGCCGACCAGGTGATCGGGGAGGTCGGGCGCGGGTGGAAGGCGCTGGTCCGGGCGCTCGACGCCGAGCGCATCTGCGTGGCCGCCATCTGTACGGGCCTGTCCCAGAAATGCACGGACCTGGCACTGGACTACGGCATCGGGCGGCAGCAGTTCGGTCAGCCCGTCGCCGCGTTCCAGGCCATCTCGCACATGCTGGCCGAGATGGAGACGGAGACAGCCGCCTCCCGGTGGCTCACTCGCTTCGCCGCCTGGAGCGTCGACCAGGGACTCCCCGTCACCAAGGAGGCGTCGATGGCCAAGGCCTACGCCACCGAGCTGGCAACGCGGACCGCCACCCGGGCCATGCAGGTCCACGGCGGGTACGGGTACAGCAAGGAGTTCGAGATCGAGCGCTTCTACCGCGAGGCCAAGCTCTACGAGGTCGCTGGCGGGTCCACCCAGATCCAGCGGAACCTGATCGCCGCACGCATGGGTATCCCGGTGACGGGCGGCCAGCGGTGAGCGGGCCCGTGGGGGGTGCCCCGGGCCGCGCCGTCGTGATCGGTGCCGGCGTCGGCGGCCTGTGCGCGGCGGCACGCCTGGCCGCCGCGGGGAGCGAAGTGGTGCTGCTCGAGCGCCTGCGCCATGTCGGTGGCCGGTGGAGCAGCCGGGACATCGACGGGTTCCGGCTGCCGACCGGCGCCTTCCTGATCGCCATGGACGACCCACTGGCGGAGACGTTCGACGAGCTCGGCGTGGAATTCCCCGTCCGTGCCATCGACGAGCGCACGGTCTACTCGGTGCAGGGCCGCCTGGTCGGCACCGGCCAGCGCGGTGGGCTGCGGGCACTCGTCGGCAGTGCTTCCGAGCTCGACGGCTCCGACGCCGACGCGGTCCTGGCCCGCCTGCGGGACGCGCTGGCCTCCCCTCCCCCTGACGGCGACGTCCCCCTGCCAGATTGGTTGGCTTCGGCCGGTGCCGGACCAGCCGTCGTGGCCGCCGTCCACGCCCTCGTCCAGGCGTTCATGGGGCTGAACGCGTCCGAGGTCACCGCCACCGCGTTCCTCGACTACCTGCGGGCCACCGCGGGCCGAGGGCGCCACGGCATCCCGCCGGCGGGCTCGCGCTCGCTGGCCGAGAACCTCGCCGGCTTCGTGAACTCCCACGGCGGTGAGGTCCGCCTGGGCTCTGCGGCCAAGGGCCTCGTCGTCGAGGGCGGACGCGTCGTCGGCGTCGACCTGGACGGCGGCGCCCAGCTCCCCGCAGATGTGGTCGTGTCGGACGTCGGGTTCGGCACCACGGCCAAGCTCCTCGAGCGATCCGACGCCGGCGCTGCCGCTTCCCTCCGGGACATGGGTGCAACGGTCAGCGCCGCTCCCGGGATCACCTGCTTCGTGGCGTCGAAGGAGCCGTTCTTCGACCACCCGGTCGTCGTCGTGACCGGGACCCGCCGGGTGTGCCTGGTGACGACGCCCACACTGGTCGCCCCGGAGCTGGCCCCGCCTGGCTGGCACATCACCGAGTCGATCAGCACCTTCGCCTCGTCGGCCGACGACTCGGACCCAAAGAGCGAACTGACGGAGCACATGGCCGACCTCGACGACCTGCTCGGGGACTGGCGGTCGCGCGGTCGCCTCCTGCAGAGCGCAACCTACCGGGGCGAGTGGCCCGTCTACCGGTCATGGCCGGGCACGGATCCCGCAGATCGGTTCCCGGTACCCGGCCTGGCGCTGGTGGGGGACTCGGTGAAGCCGCCAGGTTGGCCGGGTACGGGTGCTTCGGCCGAGGGAGCAAGGCTCGCCGTCGAGGGGATCCTCGCCGGCCGCCATGGACGCGCACCGGGTACGGCAACCGCCGACCCGGACATGACAAGGAGGTAAAGGGTTGCCTGATGGTGCCTACTACGACCGCGAGCTCGAGACGATGCCCTGGGAGAAGGTGCAGGCGATCACCTTCGAACGCACGCGCCAGCAGATCGAGCGCGTGTACGCGCTGTCGCCGTGGTACCGGCGGCGCTTTGACGAGGCCGGGGTGCGTCCCGAGGACATCACGCACCCCGACGATCTTGCCCGGGTTCCGTTCATGGACAAGGAGGACGAACGGACCAGCCAGGAGGAGGTGCCGCCCTTCGGCGGCCACCTGTGCGTCCCGGAACAGGACGTGATCCGCGTACACGCCTCGTCAGGGACCACCGGGAACCCGACGTTCTTCGCCTTCACCGCAGAAGACCTGCGCACGTGGGATGTCATCATGGGCCGGACCTTCTACACGACCGGCATGCGGCCCGGTGACCGCTACGCGGTGCTCGGCAACCTGTCGATGTTCTCCGGCGGGATCCCTGCGGTGACCGCCGCTTCCGCCATCGGCGCGTTGGGCGTTCCCATCGGCGCCACCGCGGGGACGGAGCGGACCCTGGAGCTCGTGAAACTGCTCGGCGTCAACATCATGGGTGCCACGCCGAGCTTCGCCGTCCATCTCGCCGAGGTCGTCAAGAAGGCGACCGGGGAGGACGCACGTTCCCTCGGCCTCAAGTACCTGATGGTCGGCGGCGAGCCAGGTGGGCAGATTCCCGCCTTGCGGGAACAGATTGTCGAGACGTGGGGCTGCCCGGTACGCGACCTGATGGGCATCGGGGAGTTCGCCGGCGCATGCTTTGGTGAGTCGGAGGACGCTGCCAGCCTGCACTTCTGCGGCTCCCCCGAGATCCACCTGGAACTGATCGACCCCGACACCCACGAGCCGAAGGCCTGGGAGGACGGCGCCACCGGCGAGCTCGTCTATACCTCGGCCGTGCGCGCAGCGACGCCGCTCCTCCGCTTCCGCAGCCACGACCACGTCGTCGTGTACATGGACCCGGTCCCCTCGGGACGCACCGCACCGAGGGTTGTCCCGCTCGGCCGCACCGACGACATGCTGCTGGTCCGGGGCATCAACGTCTTCCCGTCTGCGGTTCGCGACGTGGTGGCGTCCTTCGCCCCACGCACCACCGGGCACGTGCGCCTGGTGCTGGAACGGCCCGGTCCCCTGGTCGATCCCCCACTGCCGGTCGAGGTCGAAGTGGCTGCCGACGTTCCTGCGGACCAGCACGCCCAGCTCGCCGACGACCTGGTCGCCAGCATCCGCCAGCGTCTCCACTTCAACCCGCAGATCCGGCTGGTCGGCGAGGGGGAGCTGCCACGGACCTCGCTCAAGACCCAGTACGTGCGCAAGGCCTACGAAGAGGGCTGAGCGCCGCAGTTCGGCGACAAGCCGGGCGTCTACCGGCCGTACACCTCGGCGAACGCCTCGCGTGTACGAGGCGGGCCACCGCGTGGGAGCAACGCAGGTAGTCCGCCGGCCGGTCGGGCCGGCGTCCGACCGGCCGGCCCCGGTCTGTCCGTGGACCGCGGTCGGATCCGGTCAGATCCGGATCACGCCGTCAGTGTGGCGCCGAGCACGGCCAGGTCCTCCGGGCGCAGCCCCGCCGGCAACTCGCCGAAGAAGGACCAGAAGAACCCGTCCGCTCGGGGCACCGTTGGTACCGAACCCGGGTTGGCCACGTGCTCGAGGGTGAGGCCACCGCCGACGACCCCGTCCTCGTCGCCGGTCGGGGCGGCGACGATCGCCCCAGACATCCCGTGGGCGGCAGCGGCAGCGGCGGCGTCGTCATCCTCGAGGTCGACCAGGATGGTGGGCACGTCGTAGAAACGGGCGGCGTTGGCCAGCGTCTTCAGGCGGGCACCGGCGTCGGTGGTCACCACGAACAGCACCTGGGCGCCGGCCTCGCAGTAGGCCCGGGTGGCGGCGACATCCGCGCCCGGCACCACTGCCGCCAACGCCTGGTCGGCGAGCAGCGGCCGTAGGCGTGGCAGCACGTCACACCCCACGGCGGGGTCGGTCCCGACGCCGACAGTGGCTGCGTCCGTGTAGAGCGCCTGTACCGTCTGTGCCAGCGCCACCGCCTGGGCCTGCGCATCGCTGGCGTAGACCTCGAACGGCACCTGACCGAGCTCCGCCGCCAACTCTCCCAGGATCGGGACGTACGGTACCCGTCCGGCCCGGCGCTGCAATGACGCCAGGAACACCTCACCGGCCATAGTCGCTCCTCATGCCCACTGGGGTCCCGATGGACCCGGCGCCCTCTACCCTGCCGGCGGACGTGCCGAGCATCGTTGTCGCGTCGGCCGCGCGGCCGTCGCTAGGCTGTTCGGCGGGGCAAGCGCCGAGCACACCTACATCGTCACATCATCGGGGGACAGACCGAACCTATGACGTAATACGTCATACTCTAGTCTACGCCCGGTGCCGGGGCAATGGCCCCGTCGGTAGCCTCCAAGGTGACCGGGATTCCCGACTGCAACACCATCCCGGTGAGCGGGTCGACACCGACGGTCCCGCTGGTGAGCTCGGCCGCGTTGACCGTTTCGAACCCGTGGGGGATCGAGACCACTCCTCGCCGTAGGCCCGGGTCGACGCGCACGATGCCGGTGACCTGGCCTGAGGAGCTCCGCACCCGAGCGGGTGCCCCCTGGTGGAGGCCGAGCTCCGCCGCGTCGTCCGGGTGCACGAGGAGTTCGGGCTCGTCGAGGGTCCGCTCGGTCCCGAGGGGGTCTCGGAGCTGCGAATTGAGGTGGCGAGCCTGGCGGCGGGGCACCACCACGAACGATGCGGGCGGGGCCAGGTTCGCCAACTGCTCCACCAGCGCCCGGGGTGCCAGCCGCCACCTGCCGCCGGGTAACGCCCGCTCCGTCACCCACCCGAAGACCGCCTCGTCGGCCACCACCGCGGTCGGTGACGCCCGGAGCTGGTCGAAGCTCAGCCGGGCCCGGCCGACCAGGGGCGCGATGACATCGTCATCGCAGGTGCGATCCGGATCGGCCCCACCCGGGAGGACATGATGGCCCATGCGGCGGCCGAGGTCGGTGAAGCACCACCACATCGGGCGGCGGTCCGCACCGATCGGGACCACGGCCGACGTGTACTGCGACACCACTGCCGCCTGGAACTGGTCGACGAAATGCGGAACGTCGGCCCGCTCCAGCTGGCCGGCACAGGCCAGGACGTGGGTCGCCAGGGCGGTCGTGTCCGTGTGACGGATGTCGGCCACCGCCAAGACGTCCAGCTTCGCCAGCGCTCCTCGGAGGCGCCCTGCCTCGGGAAGCGACGTGAGCGGATTGCCACCCACGACGATCAGGGCACGCAGGTTCCCGGACTCGATCTCGTCGGCGATGGCGGCACAGGGATACTCGTTCCACCGGCGCGGCAGTTCCGGCCGGGACCGGGGCCCCGGCCCGGGCTCGCCTGACGAAGTACGGAAGTCCCGCCTGTCGGACGACTTGAGGAACCCCGGGTTGAACCACATACCGCCTGGGCGATCATAGGAACCCGTCACCACGTGGAGCGCCCACACAAGCCATTCGGTGACGTTGGCCGACGCCGACATGGTCACCCCGGTCCCCGTCTGGGCGGCAACGGTCCCGTGCCGGCGGACCGACGCAACCAGTTCGGCGATGTCGGTCCGATCCAGGCCTGTCACGCTGGCCGTGCGTTCGATGTCGAACGGCTCGACCGCGGCGGCGAACTCCGGCACGCCGGTGGCATGGCGTCCGAGGTGCTCCCGGTCAGCACCCTGGCGGAGCAGCTCACGGACCAGGTGAGCGACCAGTGCATAGTCGCTGCCCGGCCTCAGCGCCAGATGGGTGGTTGCCAGCCGCGCCGTCTCGGTCCTGCGGGGGTCACAGACGACGACCTCACCCCTGCGGGCCAACGCCCGCAGCCGGCGCACCGGGTCCGGGAAGGCGTTCAGGTGCCCGTGCGACACCACCGGGTTGAGGCCGAGGAGGAGGACCAACGTGGCCCGGTCAGCATCGAGCGCGGGCACCAGTCCCGGGTGCCCGGCCATCAACTCCGACACCAGCGGCTTGCACGGAGTGTCGACCGTGGTGGAGGTGTACCTGCTCGCTGACCCGATGGCCCGGAGCAGCTGCTCGGCCGTGCGTCGCCCGGCGGCGTCGAACGCCGACGCCGTGGCCAGGTACATCCCAACCGAGTCCGGACCCGATTCCGCGACGATCGCGTTGAGGCGTTCAGCGAGATCGCCGAGGCACGTGGACCACGACACCGGTTCCAGGCCGTCGCCGCGATCGATCAGGGGACCATCGAGCCGGGCCGGGTCGTGGTGCGCGTCCCCGAGCGACCGGCCCTTGGCGCACGTATAGCCGCGGGTCAGCGGGTGGCCGGGGTCGCCCCGGACCGACAACACACGCTCCTGTTCGGTGGTGACGAGGATGCCGCACAGCGAGATGCACAGCCGACAGAAGGAACGGTGCTCGACCGGGCCGGGAACCGCCCCGGGTCGGCCGTTCCCCGTTGGCGCCCCGTCCGAGCTCGAGGCAGGGTTCCCCGCCGGAGGACGCTGCTCGCGGCTCGTCTCGCTCACGACGGCGGCGCCTGCAGCCCTTTCAGCCCCTTCGTCCGCTGGAACGACTCAACCCGGCCGTTGACCTCATCTTGCCGGAGCATCACCTGGTCCGCGATGCCCTCGATGTCCGCAGCGCGCCGCGGGTCGAGTTGCGGCCCGACGTCGATGGCCACCGTCGCGAAGTACGCGGCCGGCCACGGCAGCGCCTCGATGTGGGTTGCCAGACCATCCAGCTCCGCTGACAGGTCGTCATGGTCGACCACCCGAGATACCAGACCGGAGCGCAGCGCTTCCTCGGGCGAGACGACCCGGCACGAAAGCACCATGTCCTTGGCCAGGCTCGGGCCGACCAGCTTCGCCAGCCGGCTGGTGCCCCCGGCGTCGGGCACGATGCCCATCTGCATCTGCGGCAGGCAGAACGACGACCGGTCGCTCGCAATCCGGATGTCACACGCCAGCGCGATCTCGAGGCCCGCGCCCACCGCCGCACCGTTGATGGCGGCGATGGTCGTCTGTGGCACACGCTCGAAGCGATCGGCCACGCCCGCCCATCGTCGGATAAAGCTCGGATAGCGGCGGCGCTCGATGGCGAGCGACTCGCCGATCGCCTGGAAGTCCACCCCGGCACAGAAGGCGCTCCCCTCCCCGGTGAGGGTCACGACCCTGATCTCGTCGTCCTCTTCGGCCACGGCCCGCAGCACCATGTCGAGCTCGTCCCACATGGCGAAGTCGAGTGCATTGCGCTGTTCGGGTCGCGCCAGCGTGATCTCGACGCGTCGGCCCACCTGCCTGACCCGTACACGCTGCAGTTCGCTGAAGTCGGAAGTGTCCACGGGTCTCCCCTCGAGTCAGCGCCGACCGGAACTTCCGGCTGCGACGTCGTCACGATCTGTTTACAATCTTCCGTTGTACGTTAACATGGTTGGGTAACAGCGCAGCATGGGGAGGGGGGACGTGTCGGGTCTATCGGGACGTCGGCGAATTCCAACGGGCCGGTCGCCATCGGCCCCGACGGAAGGAGCCGTCGCGAGTGCTTCCATCGGTGACGACGCGCCCGGACGTGGCACCGGTTCCGGCGAGCAGAGTCCGGGATCGGCAGATCACGCATTGAGGGGTTGGGCACCATGAACGGTGGGCCGGCGCAACAGCGCCCGGAACGCAGTCCGGAACATCAGGATGCCACGCCGGCCGGTGATGACCAGCGGAAGCTGAGCATCGGCCAGATGGCGGAGATCACCCGGGTGAGCAGCCGTACGATCCGGTACTACGAGGATCTGGGCATACTGCCGGAGCCGGAGCGCTCCCCCGGCGGCACACGCAAGTACACCCATGACCACCGGTTCTACGTCGAGGGTGCATTGGCGTTGAAGGAGCTCGGCTTCTCGCTCGACGAGATCAAGCTCATCGGCCAGTTTGCACTTGAACGCCCCATGACCGAAACGGAACGCCACCGTGCCATCGACGTCGTGCACGACAAGATGTCGGGCCTGGAGCACAAGATCCGCGTTCTCGAGCACCTGCGCGATGTCCTGCGCTCGCGGGAGAAGACCGATGCGGACCCGGAGCAGGCCAGGCGCGAGCTCACCAGGATCCTCCAGGATGTCCGGCGAGAGGCATCGGCGGACCAACCCTGAACCGCTCTCGGTTCGCCGAACCCGCCTGGGGCGGCCATGCAAGCAGCATCCCGGTGTCGCCCGCCGCGTTTGATGACCACGGAGGCGACGCGTTCGGTGGCCATCAGGTCGTGAACATGGTGTCGCCCCCGGGGGCCATCGTCGATGGCGTGACGTCAGGTCGGTGCCGTCGTCGTTCCCCAAGGCGGCAACACGGGCCTGGTGGGTGGGGACGTGCCCCGAGGAGGCGAGGTGGTGGTCTCGACCCGGCGGATGGCATCCATCGGGCCGGTAGACCGATCGCGGGCCAGATCCAGACCGGCGCCGGTGCAACGCTGCAGGCGGTGGCCGAGGTCGCCGCCGCCGGCTTCGACGTCCCCATCGACCTCGCATCGCGGGGATCGGCCACCATCGGCGGGATGGTGGCGACCGACGCCAGCGGCCTGCGTCTAGTCCGCCACGCTTCGATGCGCACGCACGTGCGCGACATCGAAGCGGTCCTGGCCGATACCACCCTCATGTCACGCATGGCCGGGCTGGCGAAGGACACCGCCGGGTACCACCTCCCCTCGCTCCTCTCGGGGAGCGAAGGGACCATCGCCATCGTGACCGAGGTCATCCTCCAGCTCGTTCCCTCTGCCACCTCGCGGGTGACGGCTCTGATCGGCCTGCCGGAGCTGGACGCGGCGCTCGCCACGGTGGCGGGGCTCCGCCACGCTCTCGACGAGCCCGAAACCGCCGAAGTCGTCTAGGCCGACGGCGTCGAGCTGGTGCGGTCCGAGTTGGGCATCGCCGGTGCCCTCCGGGAACCGGCCAACATCCAGCTGCTCGTGGACACAGCCAGCCGGGAGGCGGGGACCGACGAGCTCATCGACCGGTTGGGGGAGGCCATCGACCTGCTGGCACCGGGGGCCGAGGCTGCCGTCGCCACCGACGAGCGCTCCCGCGCCCGGCGCGTCCCTGGTGCTGTTCGGTCACGCAGGCAATGGTGGTTTGCGCATCAACGTGGCCGTCGGGTCGATGGACGATGCCGAGCACGTAACCGGCGCGGTGCTCCGGCTGGTCGCGGAGCTCGACGGGTCGGTGGGCGCCGAGCGCGGTATCGGTGTCGACAAGGTCCGCTGGCTCGGCCTCGCTCGCCCACCTGAGGAGATCGACGTCATGCGCCGGATCAAGGCAGCGCTCGACCCGCGGGGGACGCTCAATCCCGGTGTGATGCTTGGCTAAGGTGGTCGCCCGGCCTGGCACCGGGATTCCACCGGCGTGGCGGGCGTGCCAGCGGTCGACATCGACCGCAGTCAGGCGCACCAGCGGGATCGTGGCAATGGGACCGGCCTTCACCAGCCGGACGCGGCTGCGCTGGTTCTGTTCGGTCGACGGAGTCCAGGACGGTGCCGCACGTCTGTCCACAGGTCCAGGAGCTGGCCGGCGGCCTCGGCAGATGCCGACGCCGATGCAGACATGAGCGCGATCCCGGCCGCCACCTTGTTGGCGCTACGTCGGCCGCCCCGGACGGTCCTGCCGACCAGGATGGGCCGGCCCCGTTCGTCGCGGCCGGGAACGGCCCGGACTCCGACACGCCTGGCGTGCGCTCACGGATCGTCGCCACCGCCCTACCCCACCGGCCGTAGGGACGACGTCGGGATGATCCCCGAGAAACCGCCGGTCCGCCGGCCGAAAACCCTACCCGAGCACCGCCTTCGAGATCACCACCCGCTGGATCTGGTTGGTGCCCTCGTAGATCTGGGTGATCTTGGCGTCGCGCATGAAGCGCTCGACGGGGAACTCGGTGGTGTACCCGTAGCCACCGAGGAGCTGGACGGCGTCGGTGGTGACGGCCATGGCCGTGTCGGAGGCGAAGCACTTGGCCATGGCGCCGACCATGGTCAGCTCGCCCTCGGGGTCGCCGGCGTCGATGAGTGAGCACGCCTGGTAGACGAGGCCGCGGGCCGCCTCCGTCTTCATCGCCATGTCGGCCACCATGAAGCGCAGCCCCTGCAGGTCGGCGATGGGCTTGCCGAACGCCTTGCGCTCCTGCATGTAACCGGCCGCAAAGTCAATCGCCCCCTGGGCGATCCCCACTGCCTGGGCTCCGATGGTCGGGCGGCTCCGGTCCAGGGTGTGCATGGCGATGCGGAAGCCCTCGCCCTCCTCCCCGATGCGGTGGCTGGCCGGCACCCGCACGTCCTCGAAGACCACCTCGCCGGTGGGGCTGCCCCGCAGCCCGAGCTTGTGCTCGAGCTTGGCCACCTTCACCCCCCAGTCCTTCTCGACCAGGAAGCAGCTGATGCCCCGGTGGCCGGCGTCGGGGTCCGTCTTCGCGAAGACGGTGTACGTGTCGGACACCCCCGCGTTGGTGATCCAGTACTTGGTGCCGTTCAGGATGTAGGAGTCGCCGTCGCGCACGGCGCGGCACCGCATGGATGCGACGTCGCTGCCGGCGTCCGCCTCCGACAGGCAGTAGCTGGCCTGCGACTGGCCAGAGGCCACCTTCGGCAGGTACTCCCGCTTCAGCTCCTCGCTGGCGAAGTTCATCACCGGCAGCATGCCCAGCTTGGTCACGAGGAACGTGACCGACGTCGACGCGCACACCCGGGCCAGCTCCTCCGCCGCGATGGCCTGGGTGACCATGTCGGCTCCGGCACCGCCGTACTCGGGGGCGAAGGCGAGGGCGGGCAGCTCCATCTCCGTGAGCGCCTTGTAGCTCTCCCACGGGAACGCCTCGTCGCGATCGACGGACGCCGCATGGGGGGCGATGCGGTCCTCGGCCATCTGGCGCACGGCGGCGCGGAACTGGCGGTGGGTATCGGTCAGGGTGAAGGTCGGCTGGTCCACGGCACCAAGTTACCCGCCGGTAGGGGTGGGGTTCCTCCCGACACAGCGGGTGGGGCGCCACCGCCCCCCTCGACTGCCACGCAGCGCACCGGCATTGTCGGCACTGTGCGTGAGAAAGCCCAGCCCACGAGGCAAGCGACCATGGCGCGTTTCAGAACATGGCAGAACGCGACGAAACAACCTCTGAGGGACGTGATCACCGTCCTTCCATCGATTGCCGTGATCATGCAGTGAGGAGTTCAGATGAGCGACGTGACCCAGGGCCCGGGCTGGTGGATCGCCAGCGACGGCAAGTGGTACCCGCCCGAGCTGCACCCGGCTGCCCGCGCCAAGGCGCAGGCGGACGGTGACGTGGGTGCAGCAGGGAACGAACAGGCGGTCGGCGACCGCCCCGACCATGGGCGGTGGGACCACTCCCAGCGCTCCACCAAGGGGGGACCGAAGATCCCCGACCTGTTCCAGCAGGCGCTCAACGGCGCCGCGGCGGAGCGGGCCCGGTCCCAGTCGACCCAGACCGGCACCCGCCGCTGACGGCGGGCGATGCCGTTAGCCGGCGGCCCGCTCCGGGTCGCCGGCGAACAGGTCGCGCCATGCGCCCGCAGCGATCCGCTCAGCGACCTCGTCGGGCATGAGCCGGTAGGTGGCCGGCGCCACATGGTCGGCGAGCGCCTGGCGCACCTGCTGGTGGTGGGCAGCGGACCGGAAGCGGGGCACCCGGTCGGCGACGAGCTCGTCCGGGGCATCGCCGACGAACCCGTAGAGGATGGCGGCGAAGTCGACGTCGAAGACGACGGGTGCCCGGCCGAAGATGGCGGCACGGCGCATGGCCACCGCCGCGCACCCGGCCAGGGCGTCGTCCTCACTCTCGCCCGCCACCACCGCCAGCCGACCCTCGAACGACCGGACCAACTTCAGCGCGTACCCCTGGTCGGGACCCGGCCGGCCGAAGGCCCGCCCGGTCGGGGGCGTCGTCCCACGCAGCTCGGACGGGCGCGACGGCGCCCACGCCTCGGGGGTGTGCAGCCGGTAGGCCGGCCGCACCTGGTCGGACTCCACGATCGGGACGAAACTGGGCTGCGTCATCC
>JAJZLP010000321.1 GCA_021803325.1 Actinomycetes bacterium | reverse complement strand
CGTGTCGGCAGCGTGGCGGCCATGGCTCCCTGGGCGGCGGCGTCGACGAGCAGGCCGACGCCCCACAGCACGGTGATCACCCCGAACGTCCGCGGGCCGGTGGGGATCGTCCACAGCGCGTCGAAGGCAGCCACGCGGTCCGGGTCGTTGCCCGCCGACAGTGCTCGCCCGACGTAGAACATGAGCGGGCGCCGGCCGGCCAGCGAGACCAGGCAGGCGATGCCGGCCGTGGCGGCGAAGGCGCCGTCGCGCGCCTTGACGGCCATCGCACCACCGCCGATCGCCGCGAACAGCAGGCCGAACGCCAACCCGGCGAACACGATCAGACCGATGGGGTCGACCCGGCGGCGGGCGACCCACAGCCCGGCAACCCACAGTGCGGGGACGCAGGCGGCGACAAGCAGCGCCGGGACTTCCGCGCCCAGCACGGGACGAACCAGCTGGTACACGCCGAAGGGCAGGAGACCGGCGACCACCGCTCCGGGTCCCATCGCTCGCAGCGACGGCGGCCCCGGCTCCCAGACTGCGGGCGTGGCGGCGACCGGCGCTGCACGACCGGTACCCGGCAGCTCACCGGTAGAGGCTTGGCTCTCCGGTCCCCCCGGTCGTCGATCAGATGCTGGGCTCCGGTCCGTCATGACAGCATCTCACGGGCCGGCACCGCGTGCAGCGACGCCCGCGTTGTGGTGACGGCGGGGCTACACAAGCCCGGCGACCTGCCACAGGACCCGAGGGATCGGCCCGACGAGGCCGAGCTCGTCGGCGAGCTCCCGCACCTTGCGAACGGCGTCGGCCCGGGCCTGTGGGTTGGCGCGGCGAGCCTGGAGCAGCGCGGTGCGCGGGACGTGGAAGGCTCGCACCACCTCGGATGGGACGCCGAGCATCATCCAGGACATGACTCCCAGGACCCCTGGCAGGGCGACCGACAGCGCCGTTCGCCGCACCGGCCCCAGCGCGGGGACGGCCCGCTTCAGGTGGTGGCGGGCGAACGACAGGTGACGGGCCTCCTCGGTGACGTGGATGCGCATGATCCGCTCCAGCAGCGGCGGGAGCTCTGCCTGTCCCCGCAGGGAGCGGCGCTGCACGTAGTCGATGGGATCCTCGCCGCCGAGGACGAAGAAGAAGAAGAGCTCGGGGAAGCACCTGGCTGCGAGGACCACCGCCCGGGCCGCGGTGAGCTCGGCGCGGCCCAGTCCCCGCGTGTCGATCTCCGACCGGTTGATGAATTCCTGGAACATGAGGGTGTGGTGCCCCTCCTCGATGATCTCGTGGTAGGCGTAGCGGAACTCGGGGTCGTTGTTGGCGAGGTCGATGGCGTAGTCGAGCAAGCCGCGTTGCAGGACGTTCTCGAATTGCAGGCCGAGCTTCATGCGCACCACCACCAGGTTCAGTCCCAGGCGGGCCTGGTCCGCCGCCGGGAGCGCGGCAAACCAGTCGGTGTCGACCAGGGGGTCGCCGAGGGCGTGGACCCACCGAGGGTCGGTGGGGTCGATCCGATGGTCCGGTGCGTCCCAGTCGACGTCTGCATAGGCGTCGAAGTGCTTGTCGACCGACTGCCGGCTGAGCCGGGCAACCAGCGCGCGGTAGGTGGTGTCGTCCTCGACGGCGGCACGGGTCCCTTCCTCGGGCGTGGCGGCGGCGTCGACGGCGGTGGGGAGCGAGGTCATGGGCATCCTCCGCAGGCAACCGGGCTGCCGGCTCGTGGGCCTGGCGCAGCCGAAGGTCGGGAGCAGGGCCGGTGCCCTGCTCCTGTATATGTTACTGGCGGTAACATCTCTAAGCAAGGGGTGCCGCGATGGTCGATGGCGGGGCCCGCAGCGAGCGGCCGAGCCGGGTCGGCTGCGTGCTTGGCGCTGGGTTCCCGGCCGGCTGCGTGGCGGGCTGCTGGCGGCAGTGCGGTCGGCGCCAGTGCGGTCTGTGCCAGTGCGGTCTGTGCACCGGTCGGCAGCCCGTGGTGATGGCGGATCGACGGACCGTGGGGTGGCGAGGACGGGCCCCGGGACCGGGTTCGAACGGGTGGCGCCCGGCGGCCGCTCAGCCGGCGTCGGCCACGTCACCCACGAGCGGGTCCAGCACCCAGCTCGGGTTGTCGCCGGCCAGGCGGGCCAGTCGGAAGGGGCTTTCGAACAGCGCGAGCAGAGTGCCGTCCGCTCGTGCCAGGATGCGCGTGCCCGGCACGCTGCGCAGCATCCGCGCCGTCTCGGCGTTCGTCTTTCGGGCTGTGGTGTAGCTCGTGGGCTCGATGTCGACGGCGGCCCCGAACTCGTGGGTCATCCGGTGGGCGGCCACCTCGAACTGCATGGCGCCCACGGCGCCGAGCACGGGGGTCGGGTCGCCGTCCGGGTCGCTCAGGACCTGCACCGTCCCTTCTTGCTCGAGTCGTTCCAGTCCGCGCCGGAATTGCTTGGCACGCGACGAGTCGCGGTTGCGCATCCGTGCGAAGAGCTCGGGCGCGAAGGTGACGAGCGGCGGGTACTGCACCGCGTCGTCGAGGTACAAGGTGTCGCCGATGCGCAGCTCGCTGGCGTTGACGAGGCCCACGACGTCGCCGGGGTAGGCGACGTCGATGGTGGCGCGTTCGGCGCCGAACATGGCGCTGGCGTACTTGGTGGCGAACGGGCGGCCGGTGGCGGCGTGGACCGGGGACGAGCCCCGTTCGAAGCGACCGGAGCAGATCCGGACGAACGCGACATGGTCCCGGTGCGCGGGGTTCATGTTCGCTTGGATCTTGAACACGAACCCGGAGAAGCCGCCGTCCAGCGGTCGAGGAGCGCCGCTCGAGTCGGGTCGGGGCGCTGCCGACGGCGCCAGGTCGACCACGGCGTCGAGGAGGTGGCCGACCCCGAAATTGGTGAGGGCCGAGCCTACGAACAGCGGGCTCGACTCGCCGGCGAGGAACGAGGGCTCGTCGTAGGTGGCGCCGACCTCGTCGAGCAGGGCGCAGCCCTCCAGGGCTTGCGCCCAGGCGGTGCCTTCCTCGACGGCAGCGCGATCGGGCGCCACACGTTCCTCGGCTGACACGGTGGCGCCGTGGGCGGTACGGGGGAAGCGCACCAGCTCGCCGGTCCGGCGGTCGACAACGCCCCGGAAGTCCCCTGGCTCGCCGACCGGCCAGGTGACCGGTGTCGGCCGCAGGCCGATCTGCGACTCGATCTCGTCCATGAGCTCGAGCGGGTCGCGGCCGGGCCGGTCGTACTTGTTGAGGAACGTCAGCACCGGCAATCGCTGCGCCCGGCACACCTCGAAGAGCTTGCGGGTCTGCGCCTCGATGCCCTTGGCGGCGTCAAGGACCATGACCGCTGCGTCCACCGCGGTGAGGACCCGGTAGGTGTCCTCCGAGAAGTCGCGGTGGCCGGGAGTGTCCAGCAGGTTCACCACGTGGTCGCGATAGGTGAATTGCAGCACGGTCGACGTGATGGAGATGCCCCGCTGCTGTTCGAGCGCCATCCAGTCCGAGCGGACCCGGCGCTGGCCGGCCCGCGCCTTGACAGCGCCGGCTTCGGTCACCGCCCCGGCGAAGAGCAGGAACTTCTCGGTCAAGGTCGTCTTGCCGGCGTCGGGGTGGCTGATGATGGCGAAGGTCCGGCGGCGCCCGGCCTCGGCCAGCACCGCCGCGTCCGTCCCGGCGCTTGGGCCTGTGTCGGCCACCACTGCCACTGCTGGTGCGCTCCTTCGCTCGGCCCGGTCGGGGGTTCGGGTGCTCACGGGTCGGTGCCCGGCCACTCCGGCCACCGTGAACCCTACCGGGCGGCTGGCGACAGGCCGACCGTTGAGAGCCCGTCGGCGCCCGGGCATGTCCGGCTCACGTGAGGACCCTGGCCGCACGGGGCGCGCAGCCCGCAGCGGGGCATGTCGGCTGCCGGGCCCCAGCGTGTGGTGGCACCGGTTCGGGTCGCACGCCTACCCTCGGGTGCATGGTCATGTCACCGTGCGAGCGCTCCAGGGGTCGCCTGCAGCCACGATGCGTCGCGCGTGACGGCCCGCCTGGGGTGGCGGCGAAGGCCCGGCAGGCTCGGGGGTTGCTGTGACCAGCTCGGGTGAGGTGCCCGTGCACCGCCGGTCCATCGAGCTCGATGCCTTCGAACGTGACGGCGGGATCGAGGTGGTGGCGCGACTGCAGGACCGGCGGCCCTGGGCTGACGGGACGACGTCGCCCGAAGTGCTCCACGACATGGAGCTCCGGGTCGTGGTCCGGACGGCCGACCTGGTGATCAGCGACGCAGTGGCAGTGATGCACCGGTTCCCGCATGCGGAGTGCCCAGCCATCGAGCCGGTGTTCACCGGGCTGATCGGCCTGTCGATCGCCCGTGGCTACACGCGTGAGGTGCAGCGCCGGTTCGGCGGGGTGTCGGGCTGTTCACACCTCGAGCACCTGGCCCGGTCTGTCGGCCCCGTCGTCGTGCAGGCCGTGGCGTCGACCCGCGCCCGCAAGCGGAACCTCCTTCGCGGCGAAGCTGATAGGGGCTCCGGTGACGGGGCTGCGTGGTTGCGCGACACCTGCCACATCTGGGCGGAGGGCGGGGTCGGGGAGCAGAAGCTGCGTATCGGCTGGCGACCCGGGCGTGGCGCCTACCCGGCGGCGTCACTCCAGGAGCTCCGTGCGGGCGATCGGGGCGACGCCGGCGAGTGATCGGGTGGAGGCCGGCGAGTGATCGGGGCCATGCCGCCGAGTGATCGGGTGGAGGCCGGCGAGTGATCGGGGTCATGCCGCTGGGTGATCGGGTGGAGGCCGGCGAGTGATCGGGGTCATGCCGCTGGGTGATCGGGTGGAGGCCGGCGAGTGATCGGGGTCATGCCGCTGGGTGATCGGGTGGAGGCCGGCGAGTGATCGGGTGGAGGCCAGGCACGAGCGGCTCGGGCCCGACCCCTTCCCGCTGGCGGGCTGCCGCTTTCCGGTCGTGATCCGGGGGGCGCGCCAGCCGGGTGTTGCGTGACCACCAGCCGAGGCCCGGCTCGGCCCGCGACGTCGTAGACTCAGCCGCGGTGCTCGAGCGGTGGCGCCGACGATCGGAGCCATCATGAGCATTGCCCCTACGCCGGCCGGTGAGCGTAGCGTGTCCGCCGTGTCGGCGGTCACGGCCCCCCTGGTGGGTGCGGACGGATCGGGGCACTGCCTCAACGGCACCGAGCACGACGCAGTAGGTGGCGCAACCCGCGGCGCCTACGGTGATGCCCCGCGTGCCGGCGCAGGTCAGCGGACGATCGTGGCCCTTCTGGCCGCGGTGCCCGTGCTCGCCGGCGGGTTCGCCGTGGTGCGCCTGTGGTCACACGGGATCGGCTGGTTGGACCTGATCCTCGCCTCGGTCATGTACCTCGTGACCGGGTTGGGGGTGACAGTCGGTTTCCATCGGCTGCTCACCCACCGCAGCTTCCGTCCCAGCCGCTGGCTCAAGGTCGTGC
>JAJZLP010000205.1 GCA_021803325.1 Actinomycetes bacterium | reverse complement strand
GCAGGTCATGGCCGAGCCTCTCGTCCAGCCCGACTTCTCCCTGGCGAACTTCCAGGCAGCCGAGGACCCCGTCGGCGGTGACGGGGTGCTCCAGGCGCTCGGCGCCTCCCTGCTGTCGGACCCGGCTGAGATGGCGTTGGCGGCAGGCGATCCTCTGCAGGGACCGGTGCCACGTGCTGGTGCGCCGGGCACGCCTTCCTCCCGGGGTGACCTGGCCGCAGGCGCCGATGCTGGAGCCGGGGCCGGGGCCGGGCACCAGGACCCGGCGGCTGCCACCCGGGCGGTAGCGGGTCGAGCGGGCCTGCCTGGCGCGGCGCCGTCGACCGTCCGGTCCGGCCCGAAAGTGGGCCGCAACGACCCGTGCTGGTGCGGGAGCGGCAAGAAGTACAAGGTGTGCCATGGCGCGGTCTGAGGTGCAGGGCCGGTCTGCGGTGCAGGGCCGGTGTGCGCGGCATGCGGTGCTGGGCCGGTGTGCGGGCACGCGCACGCCCGGCTGCTCGTGAGCCAGGTGGCGGCGGCGGACGGGAGCGAGGGCCGCGACGTCGCCAGCGAGCTGGCGGCGCTCGAGCGACGGTTGGAGGAAGCTCGCCAGTACCTCGGCTACGACCGGCTGCTGTCCCGACGTGACGAGCTCCAGGACGAAGCGTCGCGTCCCGACCTGTGGGACGACCCGGAGCGGGCCCGGGGTGTGACCTCGGAGCTCGGCCGGGTGTCCGCCGACGTGGAGAGCGTCGATCGGCTGCAGTCCTCGCTGGCCGACGCCGGGGTGCTGCAGGAGCTGCTGGCCGAGGAGGAGGACCCGGCGCTCGTCGGCGAGCTGGTCGCGACGTTGGACACCATCAGCGCCACGCTCGACGAGCTCGAGCTGCGCTCGCTGTTCACAGGCGAGTACGACGACAGCGATGCCATCGTCGAGCTGCATGCCGGTGCCGGCGGTACCGACGCGCAGGACTGGTGCGAGATCCTCCTCCGCATGTACACGCGGTGGGCGGAGCGACGCGGGTTCGACATCGAGGTCGACGAGGCCACCGCCGGGCAGGAGGCGGGGCTCATGTCCGCCACGTGCATCGTGAAGGGCCGCTTCGCCTACGGCCTGCTCACCGCGGAGCGGGGGGTGCACCGTCTGGTGCGGATCTCGCCGTTCGACGCGCAGCATCGGCGGCAGACGAGCTTCGCCTCGCTGGACGTGATCCCGCTGGTGGAGGATGCCGGGGGCGACGTCGACGTCGACGACAAGGACCTGCGGATCGACACCTACCGTTCGTCGGGGGCCGGCGGCCAGCACGTCAACAAGACGGACTCGGCCGTGCGCATCACCCACCTGCCCACCGGGACGGTGGTCGCCTGCCAGAACGAGCGGAGCCAGCACCAGAACAAGGCCCGGGCCATGCAGATCCTGCTGTCCAAGCTGGCCGCGATGCGCGAGGCGGAGCGTCGGGCCGAGCTCGAGTCCCTGTCGGGTCCCAAGGTCGACGTCGCCTGGGGAAACCAGACCCGCAACTACGTGCTGGCGCCGTACCAGCTGGTCAAGGATCTGCGCACCGATGTCGAAACGGGGAACGTGGACGCGGTCTTGGACGGGGACATCGACCGGTTCATCGAAGCCGAGCTGCGCCGCCGACGCGGTGCGACCGCGTGATCGTCGACCGGATGGCGTCCTCTGCGTCGGCGACGTCGAGCGACATGGCGGTGATGGCAAGGCCACTGAGCCCGCCCGTGGCCGCAAGGGCTGGCTCTGTCGGGTTGGTTCGGCCGGGGGGTCGGTGACGTGAGCCGGCCCGCCTGCTATGGTCGTCGTCGGCCGTGTGCAACGCGCCGGGCGACCGTTCCGGCAGAGCGCCGTTCCGAGCCGATACCACCATGATCCGCTTCGAGAACGTCACCAAGACCTACAAGGCCGGCACCGTCGCACTCCAGGACGTGTCGATCGACATCGACAAGGGTGAGTTCGTGTTCCTGGTCGGGCCCTCGGGTTCGGGGAAGACGACGTTCATCCGTTTGCTGCTCCGCGAGGAGACGCCCGACCAGGGCCGGATCTGGGTCGCCGGCCGCGAGATCGCGCACCTGAGCCCGTGGAGGATCCCGTACCTCCGGCGCAACATCGGCTGTGTGTTCCAGGACTTCCGGCTGCTGCCGAACAGGACCGTCTTTGAGAACGTCGCCTTCGCCCTCGAGGTCATCGGCCGGCCCCGGCATGTGATCGAGGGCCAGGTCCCGCAGGTGCTCGACCTCGTGGGCTTGGCCGGCAAGCGCGACAGCCTGCCCGGCGAGCTGTCCGGCGGGGAGCAGCAGCGGGTGGCCGTAGCCCGGGCGTTCGTCAACCGGCCGCTGCTGCTCATCGCGGACGAGCCGACGGGTAATCTCGACCCGGCCACCAGCCAGGGCATCATGCGCCTGTTGGACCGGATCAACCGGACGGGTACCACGGTGGTGATCGCCACGCACGACGCCGGCATCGTCGACCAGATGCGCCGGCGCGTCGTCGAGCTGCACCGCGGCGAGCTGGTCCGGGACCAGGAACGTGGCGTGTACGGCTACGGCACCTGATCGAGCGCATTGCCCCCGCCGGCATCGGGAGCGCTCCAACCTGACGAGACCAGTACCCGACGAGACCACGAGGATCGCTGAATCATGGCAGTTTCCGTCGAGTACGTCACCCGCGAGACCGCCACGAACCTGTGGCGCAATCGGCTCATGACCGTCGCTGCCGTGCTCACGGTGGCGGTGTCGCTGTCGCTGGTGGGCGTATCGCTGCTGCTGCGCCAAGGGGTCGCCCAGGCTACGACCCAGTGGCAGAACGGCGTCAACGTCCTGGTCTTCCTGGACGCGGTGCCGGCGGCGCCGGCGGCGCCGACAGCGCAGCAGCACACCATCTACCAGCAGCTGGTGCAGCTGCCCTACGTGAAGAGCTGTCTGTACCGGGACCAGGCCTACGACCTGGGTGAGGCGCAACGCCTGCTCGACCCGAGCGCGGCATCGGTGTTGAACGTGGCCTCGACACCGGCGTCGTGGCGGTGCGTGCTGAGCCAGCCGTCCGAAGCGCAGGCCATCGCCCGCCAGTTCAACGGTTTCCCCGGGGTGCAGGAGGTGCAGTACCCGCAGAAGCAGATCCGGACGATGGAGACCGTCGTGCACGTGCTCGATGCCGTCTTCCTGGTCCTCGCCGTGATCCTGCTGCTGTCCGCCGCGGTGCTCATCCTCAACACGATCCGCCTGGCGATCTTCGCCCGGCGGCGCGAGGTGTCGGTGATGCGGCTCGTCGGTGCCACCAACTGGTTCATCCGCATCCCGTTCATGTTCGAGGGGATCGTCCAGGGCTTGGCCGGCGCTCTGGTGGCCGTGCTGGTGACGGTGGCCCTGCACGTGGTGCTCGACCACTTCGCCGGGCACAACGCCTCGTCGCTGCTCTACCGGATGCGCACGCCGGCCGGTGACGTTGCCACCACGGCCATCCTGGTCGGCATGATCGGCGTGGTGATCGGCGCGGCGGGGTCGGCGATCGGGATCCGGCGGTTCCTGGAGTCGTGAAGCCCGAGGTGCGGCGTGCCCGGGCGCAAACGCAGGTGCCGCGGCTGTGACCATGGGTGGCCAGCTCGCCGGATCCCTTGATGCCGCCGTGCGGGCAGCCGCGGCATGGCCGGCGCCGCACGTCGCCGCCGGTGTCGTGGCCGTCGACCGCGCCGGACGGGCGACCGTGGCCGCCCGCCACGGCGAGCACACCCTGGTCCAGCCGTTGGCGTCGCTGTCCAAACCTGTCGTGGCGCTCGCCGTGCTGGTCGCAGTGGAGGAGGGGACGCTCGACCTCGACGAACCGGCGGGGCCGCCGGGCAGCACCGTCAGACACCTGTTGGCACACGCCTCGGGGCTCGCGCCTGCCGGCGGCGCCGTGCTGAGCCAGCCCGGGCGTCGCCGGATCTACTCGAACGCGGGGTTCGAGGTGCTGGCCGAGGTGCTGGCTGAGCGGTCGGGCATGCCCTTCGAGCAGTACCTGCGCGACGCCGTGACCGACCCGCTGGGCCTGACCGCCACGATGCTGCCGCCCGGCGCGTCGCCTGCTGCCGGCATGGTCGGCTCGCTCGACGACCTGCTCCTGGTGGCCGCCGAGCTGCTCGTGCCTCGGCTGGTGGCACCCTCGACGATGGCGGAGGCCACGGCGGTGGCGTTCCCGGGTCTCAGCGGCGTGGTGCCCGGTGTGGGCCGGTTCGATCCCTGCGACTGGGGATTGGGCGTGGAGCTGCGCGACGGGAAGGTCCCGCACTGGACGGCCAGCGAGGGTTCGCCCGCCACCTTCGGCCATTTCGGGCGTTCGGGCGGGTTCCTGTGGGTCGATCCCCAGGCGGGCGCAGCCGCAGCCGCCCTGACCGGCCGGGTGTTCGGCCCGTGGGCGCTCACGGCGTGGCCGCCGTGGTCTGACGCCGTTCTCAACGCGCTGCGCCTCGACTGCGTAGGATCGGCCCTGTGAAAGGCGTCGTCCTCGCAGGGGGAAGCGGTACGAGGCTCCACCCGCTGACCCGCATCACCAACAAGCACCTGCTGCCGATCTACGACCGGCCGATGATCAGCTATGCCATCGAAGCCCTGGTGCAAGCGGGGATCACCGACATCATGCTGGTGACCGGAGGGACCCATGCGGGGGAGTTCCTTCGCCTGCTGGGCAATGGGCACGAGTACGGCATCGAGCGGCTCGCCTACGCGTACCAGGACCGGCCGGGTGGCATCGCCGAGGCACTCGGCCTGGCCGAGCGGTTCGCGGCGGGCGAAGGCATTCTGGTGATGCTGGCCGACAACATCGTCGAGCATGGCTTTGCCGGGACGGTGCGCCGGTTCGAGACCCAGGGGAGCGGGGCGCGGATCCTGTTGTCGGAGGAGAAGGACCCCACGCACCTCCGACACCTGGGGGTACCAGCGTTCGCCGCGGATGGCCGCATCGAGCGGATCGTGGAAAAGCCGGACGAGCCGCCCAGCGCCTTTGCCGTCACCGGTATCTACTGCTACGCCCCGGACGTCTTTGAGGTGATCGGCACGCTCGAACCGTCGGGTCGCGGCGAGCTCGAGATCACCGACGTCAACAACTGGTACGTCGAGCGGGGCAGCATGGAATTCGACGTGCTCGAGGGGTTCTGGGGTGACGCCGGCGAGTCGATCGACGCCTACTACGCCGTCAACGACTTCGTCCGGGCGCACGGCGCCAACAAGGGCTGATCCGGGCGGTACGGCACCGCCACGAGCTGGTCCGGGCGGTACGGCACCGCCACGAGCTGGTCCGGGGGCACGGCGCCGACTCGGGCTCGTTCGGGGGCACGGCGCAAACACGAGCTGGCCCGGGCGGTACGGCGCCCACCAGCACGGGTGCCGACCAGCGAACCGAACCAAATGACGGCGGCCTCGACAAGCCAATCGGCACTGGCGGCGCGCGGCACG
>JAJZLP010000335.1 GCA_021803325.1 Actinomycetes bacterium | reverse complement strand
CGACGAAGGTCGTGGCCGAGGTCGGCTCCGGCCTGAACGGCCACCGCACAAAGCTGCTCAGTCTGCTGAAGGACCCGGAGGTGACGACGATCGTGGTGGAGCACCGGGATCGCCTGGCGCGCTTCGGGGTCGAGTACCTTGAGGCGGCCAGAGCCGCCCAGGGGCGGCGTGTGGTTGTGGTCGAGGACGCCGAGGTGGCCGACGATCTGGTCAGAGACATGGTGGAGGTGCCCACCGGCTTCTGCGCCCGACTGTACGGACAGCGCTCGGCCAAGCGCCGTGCCAGTGCGGCGGTCGAGGCGGCGGGGACAGCGGCGTAGATGCTTGTCACCCAGGCGTACCGATTTGAGCTGGACCCGAACGACAAGTGCCGTTCGAAGCTGGCCAGCCACGCCGGCGCCGCCCGGTTTGCCTACAACTGGGGTGTGTCCCTGGTGAGCGACCACCTGGCGGCCCGCCGGGCCCTGGTGGTGCTGGCCATCTGGCAGGGGGCCGGTCGGGAAGATGCCGAGTGTTGGGCCGATGGCCTACTCGGCCCCTTGCCTTGGACCCTGCCGGCGCTGCGGCGAGCCTGGAACCAGGCGAAGGTCGCCGTGGCGCCGTGGTGGGCGGAGAACTCCAAAGAGGCGTACAACTCCGGGCTTGACGCTCTGGCCCGGGGCCTGGACGCCTGGTCCAAGTCCCGCCGCGGTGCACGCAAGGGACCCAGGGTCGGGTTCCCCCGGTTCAAGACGAAGAACGGGGCACGCCGCAGCTTCAAGGTGACCACCGGGGTGTTCGAGGTGACAGACAGCCGTCATGTGCGCCTGGCGCGCATCGGCGTCATCCGCACCAAGGAGCCGACGGCCAAGCTGGCCGGACTCCTCGACGCCGGGGCTGGCCGGGTGCTCTCGGCGACCGTGTCGCAGAGCGCGGGGCGCTGGTACGTGGCGTTTGGGGTCGAAGTCACCCGGCCCGAGTATCGGGCAGCGCCTGGACGTGTCGTGGGGGTGGACGTGGGCGTCAAGTCCCTGGCCGTGCTCTCCACCGGCGAGGTGGTCCCCAATCCCAAGCACCTCTCCACATACCAGCGGCGCATGGCCCGGCTCCAGGCGCAGTGTGCCCGACGAGCGGGACCGGCCAGGGGCCAGGCACCCTCCAAGCGCTGGGTTCGCTCGTCAGCTCGCCTCGGCCGTGCCCATGCGAAGGTGGCCTCGGCCCGCACCGACGGGCTGCACAAGCTCACCACCCGCCTGGTCAAGACCCATGAGACGGTCGTGGTCGAGAACCTGAACGTCGCCGGCATGACCGCCAGCGCCAGGGGATCTGGCCACTGGAGGGGAAAGGCCGGGCTCAACCGGGCGGTCCTCGACACCGCCCCCGGTGAGTTGCGCCGCCAGCTCGCCTACAAGGCCGCCTGGTACGGCTCCCGTCTCGTCGTAGCCGACCGGTGGTATCCCTCCTCCAAGACCTGCTCTCGGTGCAAGACAGTGAAAGCCAAGCTGTCGTTGTCTGAGCGCACCTACCGCTGCGAGCGCTGTGGTCTGGTCATCGACCGCGACCTCAACGCCGCGACCAACCTGGCCTTTCTCGTGGAGTCCGTCACAAGCATCGGTACCGCCAGTGGGGCGGGAACCGGCACACTGCTCCGCAGGGGCAGCCGTGCGAACGCGCAGGGAGAGGAGAGGTTCATGGGCTCGCCCAGGTGCTCCTCGACGAACTGCGAAGACGGCACCAGCTCCGAGCTGGAGAAGACCGTCACCGCCGCCCGGCAACAGGTGGCTCCGAAGCCCGCCCTCGTCGGAAGTGACAGATGAGACAGATTTCGGAACGGAACGAAGCCGCCGACGGGCACCGGCCGCCCCACCCAGGTCGCACCGCCGTCGCTGCTCTGGACCACGGCCGGGTCGATCGTGCCTGCCGCCGTCCCGCTCTGGCCCACGGCGACGCAGTCGGTCGCCGACGGGCAGGCGGCGGCGCTGAGCTCGTCGATGCCCGGTGGCAGCACCCCCGACGTCCATGCGCGTCCCCCGTTGCTGCTGTGGAGGACGACGGGCGCCGACGCCTGGGACCCGACGGCACCGCCCACCGCCACGCACACGGCCGAGGACGCGCATGCCACCGCCGCCAACGGCGCCAGGACCGGCGGCACGGCGGCCGCCGACCATTGCACTCCGTCGTCATCCGACACGTACACCGCGAGGTGGAACGTGGTCGACACCCCGACCGCCACACACGTCGAGATGGTCGGGCACGCCACCGATGCCAGCTGGCCGGCAGCCGGCGGTCCGGCAGCCGTCGTCCACGTCGCCCCGCCGTCGAGCGAGCGCAGCACCGCCCCCTGGTCGCTGGCCGACTGCCCCACCGCCACACACGTCGCGACCGCAGGACAGGCGACGCCGCGCAGCTGCGCGTCCGTCGTCCATGCCCCCGGCACCGGCGACGCCGACGCCGGTATCGCCGGAGGACCGGTGGGACCGGCTGCCCGAGCCCCGACGCCGGTGCGACCATGGCCACCAACCCGCCCCCTGGGCGACCCGCCGCAGCCCACGAGCACGACCGCGGCGGCCGCCGCGGCGAGCAGCGGCACGAGCCGTCGTCCCCGCCACACCGTCGCCACCCGCTGCGGATCGCCGTGGTGCACCTGCGCAACCTCCCACACCGAGGACGCCTGGGAGGACCACCGCGTTCCTGGGCCGGGACCGGGACCGGCCCAGGCATCGGGTCAACGGCTACACCACGCTGGTCAACCGGAGCACTACATCCCCCAACCGGGGTGTTCCAGAGGCGGCACGCTGCCGATGGACCCACGCACGTCGATGCACGATCGGCGCAACGCTGGAGGACAGCATGCTCGGGATCCCGAAGTCCGCTCGGTCGCACCGCGTAGGCCGCACCGCACCGCTCCGCCTCGGCGTGGCCCTGGGGACGGCTGCGGCCGGTACGCTCGGCCTGGCGCTGCTCACCGCGGCACCAGCCTCGGCGGGCACCTGTGCGGCGGTGACGGACGGGCAGACCAGCGGGTGGTGCGCGCTCTACCCGGGGAACGCCACCGGCAACATCCAGGAGCTCGGGCAGGTGGCCCTGAGCACCGACGGGAGCACCTTGACGGTCCAGACCCAGAGCGCGTCCACCGGCGTCGTGCCCGGCACGTCGTTCGCGTGCCTGACCGCCACCGATCCTGGCATGACCCGCCTGCAGGAGCAGCAGTGCGCCATGGACAACGGGGTGTGGGTGCCGTTCACCGGCGGGTCGACGACCATCGACCTCGCCCAGTACCCGCAGTTCCAAGGGACGCAGTTCAACGTGCAGGTGGCGGCCAACCAGGACGCGAACAGCGCCAACGGCGACGCCTTCTACGACAACTTCACCGTGACCGACACCGGGGGAAGCGTCAGCCTCTTCTGACCGGCCGGCGTCGCGGCTTCACCGCCTCGTCGCTGGCGGGCGGCGGTCACCTCGCCGCGTCGCCCTCCGCGTGCGGGGCACCCTGCCGCCAGCTCTCGGTCCCTTCACGGATGGCGAGCCCGGCCACGGCGACGGCTGCCGCAGCATCGGCCCACCACCAGCCGAGCCCCATGTTGGCGGCCAGGGCGGCCATGATCCCGACGCTCAGGCAGCCGTCCAAAAAGGTCATGGCCGCCTCGCGGGCCAGCGGCTCGCTGCCCATGGCCGCAGCGACCTTCTTCTTCTGGCGGGCGAGGCCGAACATGACCACCGCAGTCACCGCCAGGTAGGCGATGCCGGCAGGTGAGTGCCGTGCCACATCGTGGGCGGCCAGGCCCCGGCCGCCCGACACCAGCAGGTACGCCGCGAGCAGCCAGAACGCCGCTGCGATGCGGCGCAGGGCTCGATGGGTGCGCACGTCTCCACGGTCCTCACGTGTGTCCCCGAGGTGGCGGATGACCACCAGAGTGGCGAACACCTCCACCAGCGAGTCGAGGCCGAAGGCGACGAGGGCCAGCGACCGGGCCGCCACGCCCAGCCCCACGGCCACGAACACCTCCAGGCCGTTCCAGGCGTTGGTGCCCCATTCGAGCCGCATCGCCCGGCGGTGGAGCCCGCCGCGGGCCAGCTCCCCGTTCGTGGGCTCGTCCCCAGCCCGTTCGCCGCGGGTTGGCCCGTCCCCGGCCCCTTCGCCGCTGGTTGGCCCGCCCCCAGCCCCTTCGCCGCTGGTTGGCCCGCGGTTTGTGGGCTCGTCCCCCGCCCGTTCGTCGCGGGTTGGCCCACCGCTGACCGGCTCGTCCCCGGGCATCAGGGGCGCAACGCGGCGATCAGCATCGACCGCCCGCACGGCCGCGCCACCCGGTCCGAGAACAGGTCTGCGCCGGCCGCAGCGGTATCGACCCCCATGACGTCGACCGCGTCGCCGTCGACGCCGGCGTCGGCCAGCCGGCGCCGCACCGCAGCGGACAGATCGAAACGGGCCCGTCCCTCGCTCGTCGGCTGCAGCAGGTCGTCGCCGAAGGCGTCGCGCACCGCGTCGAGCGCACCATCGGCGATCTCGTAGTTGGCCGCACCGATACAGGGCCCCACGCCGGCCCGCAGATCGGGCGGACAGCTCCCGAACCGCTCTTCCATCGCGCGGACCGTGGCACCGACCACGTCCACGCAGACGCCGGCCCGCCCGGCGTGCACCACCCCCAGCGCCCGGTGCACCGGGTCGACGAGGACCACCGGAGCGCAGTCTGCGACCAGCACCGCCAGGGCCGCACCGGGCCGGTCGGTCACCAGCGCGTCGACGCCTGCAAGCCGGGCCCGGGAGTCCTCTTCGGAACCGTGCCCGGCGCCGGCCAGCGCAGCGTCGACGACCGCCACGGCACAGCCGTGCTGCTGGTCGGCCACGGTGAGGCGGTCGACACCCAGCGCCTCGCACACCAGCGACCGGTTGGCGGCCACGCACGCCGGGTCGTCCCCCACGTGGTACGCCAGATTGAGCCCCGCGTAGGGGCCGCTGCTGCACCCGCCGTGGCGCGTGGTGAACACGGCGGTCACGTCGGGACCGTCCACCGCGAACCGCCACGTGACGATCCCACCTGCGTGATGCTGCGCGCGCACCGGGGCAGCCTACGACCCGAGACGGTCCCGCCAGCCCACGGATTGCCACGCTCTCCGGACAGGCCACCTGCCTCGGACAGGCCACGCTCCTCGGACAGGTCCCGTGGCTAGGACAGGCCACGCTCCTCGGACAGGTCACGTGCCTCGGACAGGCCACGCTCCCCGAACAGGTCACCTGCCTCGGACAGGCCACGCTCCCCGAACAGGCCACCTGCCTCGAACCCGTCACGAGCCTCGAACCGGGCGACAGTGGCAGCGGCCTTCGCCACCCGCCTGCCCGGACCCGAGCGTCGGCGTCGGATAGAACGGCAGGCATGAGCGATCCACCCGCCGACAGCGTCGGCAATCCGTCCGTCGGCCACGCCGGCAATCCGTCCGCCACCCACCCCGCCGACC
>JAJZLP010000189.1 GCA_021803325.1 Actinomycetes bacterium | reverse complement strand
CGCACGTCGGTCATGGTTCCCCCTTGAGCTCCCCTGCCCACCCCACATGGACAGGCGTACAGCCCGTCCAGCATGCCAGCCCGGCGGCGGACGCGCATCAGGCTGTCTCCGATCAGGACGGTGGGTTCGCCGGCGGTGCCGGTAGCTCCGGTGTGAGGACAGCCTGGATCAGGCTCCTTGCGTCGGGTGCGGTGCCGGTAGCTCCGGTGTGAGGACAGCCTGGATCAGGCTCCTTACGTCGGGTGCGGTGCCGGTAGCTCCGGTGTGAGGACAGCCTGGATCAGGCTCCTTACGTCGGGTGCGGTGCCGGCTGCCACGTCGGTGATCTCCTCCACCGGCACCGGTGTGTTCGCCAGCCCGGCAGCGAGGTTCGTCACCACCGACAGGCCGGCGAGCTCGGCCCCGAGGTGGCGTGCCGCCACCGCCTCCACCACGGTCGACATGCCGACCAGATCGGCACCGAGCGTGCGGAGCATGCGGATCTCGGCCGGCGTCTCGAACTGCGGGCCCCGCATCTGGGCGTAGACCCCCTCGGGCGTGGTGTGCCTGGTCGTCCTGGCCGCGCGGCGGAGACGTGATGACCAGGCGCCGGTCATCTCCACGAACGGTGCCGGCACGCTTCCGACCAGACCGGCGAGGGCGCCGGGTCCACCGGTGAGGTCGAGGTGGTCGGCGATGAGGACGATGTCGCCGACGGCGAGCTGGGGGTGAACAGCGCCGGCGGCATTGGTGAAGACGACGGTCTGCGAGCCGGCCAGAACGGCGACCCGCACGGCGTGCGCCACCTCGGCTGGCGTCCGGCCTTCGTACAGGTGGGCCCGGCCCAGCAGGACCAGGACCGTGATGGGGCCGAGCGCCACGATCCGGCAGGCGCAGCGGTGACCCGGCGCGCCGTAGGGCACAAAACCGGGCAACTCCGACAGATCGAGCTCGGCGACCACGTCTCCCAGACCGTCGGCAGCAGCGCCAAGGCCGGTGCCGAGGACGACGGCTGCATCCGGGCGGGCACCCAGGCGGTCCACCAGCACCCGAGCCGCCGCCTCGGCCACCTGCAGTGCCGCCGTTCCCGTCACCGTTGGGGCCGTTGTCCCTGTCACCGGTAGTGCCGTTGTTCCCGTTGACGAGATCTCGTGCTGTGGCCGGAGGCCGGAGCCGATCCGGGACGAGGCCGGGGCCGAAGCGGAGGCGGGCAGGTCCGGCACAGGCACGGCACCACGGTAGCGGCGTGCCGGGTGTCGATGCCGGAGCTGCGGCAGCTGCCGGTAGACCGTGCCCGGGGTTGCTGGCAAGCAATCCTCCAGGTGGGACTGGACCAGTGGCTTGAACGTGGTGACGTGCTGCGGTGGCGGCCGGCTCTCGGTGCTGGCGGTGCTGGCGGTGCTGGCGGTGTGGGCGGAACCTGCCAAGCACGCGTTGTCGTCCGCGTGGCTACCATGCCCGCGTGCCCGCTGGTGACGAAGGATGCCCGACCGGGAGGACGCGGCTGGCCGCCGGTGCTGTCGTCACCGGCGACGCTGCGGGGAGCATCTGGCGTCCGGGCGTCGTCGACATCGACGGTGGCCGCATCGTCCACGTCGGGCCTTCGAGCAGCGCTCCCGAGCATCACGGTCGGACCGTGGCGTGCCCGGGGCTGGTGATGCCGGGACTGGTCAACACCCATGGCCACTCACCGATGACGCTGCTTCGCGGTGTGGGCGAGGGGCTCCCGCTCGACCGCTGGCTTCGGCATGCGATCTGGCCCCGGGAGGCGCACCTGACGCCCGAGGATGTCTTTTGGGGCATGACACTCGGCTGTGGCGAGATGCTCCGCTGCGGGGTGACGACCTCGTGCGAGACCTACTTCCACGACACTGCAGTGGTCGACGCGGTGGTGGAGGCCGGTATGCGGTGCCTGGTGACGCCGGGGATCCTCGACATCCCCGGTACGGGACCCGGGCGAGGCTGGCGAGCGATGCTCGACGCCGCGGGGGAGCTGCATGCCGAGGCCGACGGCCGTGCCGGCCTGGTCAGCGTCGGCCTGGGTCCCCACGCCGCGTACACCTTGCCGGTGGAGGCGCTCACAGCGGCGGGCCGCCTGGCCCGCGAGCTCGACACCATCCTGACCATCCATCTGGCAGAGACCGCGTCGGAGGACCACCAGCTGCAGGCCGAGCACTCCATGACCGTCCCGGCGCTCCTGGACGAGATCGGCGTGCTCGATGCCCGGGTGCTGGCGGCGCACGCCGTATGGCTCACCGACGCGGACATCGCGCTCCTCGCCGAGCGGCGGGTGGCCGTGGCCCACTGCCCGCAGAGCAACGCCAAGCTCGGCAGCGGCATCGCCCGGCTGGTCGACCTCCTGCAGGCAGGCGTCACCGTCGGTCTCGGCACCGACGGCCCCGCATCCAACAACGACCTCGACCTGTGGGAGGAGCTCCGCCTGGCGCCGCTGTTGGCTCGGGCTCGTGCCGCAGACGCCTCCGTCATCGACGCCGTCAGCGCATTCGGCCTCGCCACTCGCGGTGGAGCAGCAGCGCTCGGCATCGACGCCGGGGTCTTGGCGCCGGGCCGGCTCGCCGACGTGGTCCACGTGCGGACCGACGACCCACGGTTCGTCCCCGTGCTGGCCGACGCCGACCTGATGGCGCACCTCGTCTGGTCGTCGGCCAGCCATCTGGTCGCCGACGTCTGGGTCGGTGGCCGGCAGGTGGTGGCGGCAGGGGTGTGCACCTCGGTCGACACCGTCGAGGCAGCACGCCAGGTGCAGGCCCGGGCGGCGCGGCTGGCGGCGGCGGTGGGAAGGTAGCCCGGCCCGGTCGAGGATCGACCGGCCGCAGGATCGCCTGGCGCGCCGTTGCGGCCCAGCGAACCGCGTCGCCGGGATCCTCGACCTGCAGGTGTCGCATCGCGGTGCTCTCGGCGTCGTGCAGGCGGTCCAGCCTGCACTTCCTCCTTCGTGTGTCGCTGCTCGCCTGGGTGCCTGGCTCCCTGGACCGCCATGGCTGTCCGCTGGGCCTCTTAGGATCGATGGGATGGCCGGGTTCGTCGATGAAGCGCAGCTGCACGTGAAGGCCGGCAACGGCGGTGCCGGCGCGGTGTCCTTCCGCCGCGAGGCCCATGTCTCGATGGGTGGCCCCGACGGTGGTGACGGTGGCGGGGGTGGTGACGTCTGGCTCGTGGCCAGCACCAACCAGGCGTCACTTCTGGCCTTCAGTGACCATCCGCACCGGCGAGCTGTCGACGGCCGGCACGGCCAGGGCAAGCAGCGTCACGGGGCTCGCGGCGCCGACCTGGACGTCTCTGTCCCGGTTGGGACCACGGTGCGGGCGCTCGACGGCGACCTGGTGGCAGACCTCGCCGTCGCCGGTGACCGGTGGCTTGCCGCTGAGGGCGGGCGCGGTGGGCACGGGAACGCCCGGTTCGCCAGCAACCGCCGCCGCGCACCGGACTTTGCAGAGCAGGGGGAGGTCGGCGAGGAGCGCTGGTTCAACCTGGAGCTGCGCCTGGTGGCCGACGTGGCACTGGTCGGGTTCCCGAATGCCGGCAAGTCCACGCTCATCTCGCGCATCTCGGCGGCCAAGCCGAAGATCGCCGACTACCCGTTCACCACGCTCGAGCCGCACCTCGGGGTTGTCCGCCTCGGCGACATGGTCGACCAGATCGAATTCGTGGTAGCAGACATTCCCGGTCTGGTGGAGGGGGCCGCAGAGGGCCGGGGCCTCGGTCACCGGTTCCTGCGTCACGTCGAGCGGGCCCGAGCGCTCGTGGTGCTGCTCGACCTGGCGCCGGCGGACGGACGCAGCCCGAGCGACCAGCTGCGCGTGCTGCTCGACGAGCTCGGACGGTACCGGGCCGAGCTGTTGGAGCGCCCGCGGGTGGTGATCGGGTCAAAAGCTGACGTCGCACCGGACGTCGTCACCGAGGAGGGGCTCGTCGAGCTGAGCATCTCGGCTGTGACCGGGACGGGCCTGGCGTCGCTGACCGGACGCCTGGCGCAGCTTGTGACCGAGGCACGCCAGGCGGAGACGGCGCCGTCACGCGCGCCGATGATCGTGCACCGCCCGGCCCCGGAAGGGGTAGAGGTGACCGAGGTGGCCCCGCACCACTTCGTGGTGGGTGGGCGGGCTGCATCCCGCGCCGTCTCCCTGTCGGACATGACCGGCGACGAAGCCCTCGACGTCGTCCAAGGGCGGCTGCGCCGCCTGGGAGTCGAGCGGACGCTCGTGCGTGCCGGTGTGGCCGAAGGTGACTTGGTCGAGATCGGGGCCCTGCAATTCGTCTACCACCGCGACGAGATCCTCGTTTCCGAAGCGCCCGGGCGTCGGCTCGCCGCTGACCGTCGCAAGGACTCGCGGCGCCGGAGCGGTGCACAGCGACCGTCGGACCATGGTGGGTCTGGTCGGGATGCTGGTGCCCGTCGGGATCCCGGGGCCCGTCAGGATCGTGGTGCTGGTGGGGATCCCGGGGCCGGTGAGGATCGTGGGTCTGGTCGGGATGCTGGTGCCCGTCGGGATGCTGGGACCCGTCGGGATCCTGGGGCCGGTGAGGATCGTGGTGCTGGTGGGGATCCTGGGGCCGGTC
This sequence comes from Actinomycetes bacterium, assembly GCA_021803325.1. GTDB lineage: Bacteria > Actinomycetota > Acidimicrobiia > Acidimicrobiales > UBA8190 > JAJZYI01. Next base: position 878 of record JAJZLP010000189.1, on the reverse strand, counting down.
GGGATGCTGGTGCGCAAGGGGATCCTGGGGCCAGCGACGAGAGCGCCGGGGATGCCGACCCGTCGGCCAGGGGCAGTTCCCGATGACGGCATCGGCGTCGCCCCGCACGGTGGTGGTCAAGATCGGCTCGTCGTCGGTGACTGCCGACGGGGGCGTGGACGCCGGTGCCGTGGCCAAGCTGTGCTCTGATGTCGCCGGGGTCCGTCAGCGAGGCCACCAGGTGGTGGTCGTCACGTCCGGAGCGGTGGCGGCCGGCTGGGCGGCGCTGGGGGGTGGGCCGCGGCCCACCGATCCTGTCGTCCTGCAGGCGGCGGCGGCGGTAGGCCAGCACCGGCTGATGCGCGTGTACGACGACGCCTTCGCCGGGGCCGGCCTGGTGGTCGGCCAGGTGTTGCTGGCTCCCCTCGACTTCGCTCACCGCCAGCAGTACCTCCACGCTCGCCGAACACTGGCGACGTTGCTCGACCTGGGCGTCGTTCCCGTGGTCAACGAGAATGACGCGACGTCCGACGACGAGATCCGGTTTGGGGACAACGACCGGCTGGCGGCGCTGGTCGCCCACCTGGTGTCTGCCGACCTCCTGGTGCTGCTGACCGACACGCCGGGGCTGTTCACGGCCGACCCCCGCGTCGATGCCGAGGCGTTGCTCATCGAAGAGGTCGCCGAGATCGACCATGCGCTCGAAGCGGCAGCCGGTGGGGCCGGCTCCGCGGTGGGCAGCGGCGGCATGGCGGCCAAGCTGGGTGCGGCGCGCATCGCGAGCTGGTCCGGGGTGCGGACGGTGATCGCCGACGCGTCCCGCCCGGGTGTGCTGGCGTCGGCGGTGGCAGGCGAGGCCGGCGTTGGCACCGTGTTCCACGCCCGCGGTCGCCGGCTGC
>JAJZLP010000058.1 GCA_021803325.1 Actinomycetes bacterium | reverse complement strand
GCCGGGGTCTCAGCTCCCCAGGATCGTGATGACGGTGGCGGCTGCGTCCGCACCGATGAAACCGCCGCCGTTCTCTGCCAGTGCGAACCGCGCTCCCTCGACCTGTCGCGCCCCGCAGCGTCCTCGGAGCTGATCGGCGAGCTCCACGAGCTGGCCGCAGCCCGTCGCGCCGATCGGGTGGCCTCGTGACAGCAGTCCGCCGCTCGGGTTGACGGGGACCCTTCCACCGATGGTGGTGGCGCCCGACGCCAGGAGCTTGGGGCCTTCGCCGGCCGGGCAGAGACCGAGCTCCTCGTAGAGCTGCAGCTCGGCGGTCGCCGCGGCGTCGTGCACCTCCAGGACGTTCAGGTCCTCGGGCCCGATACCGGCCTGTTCGTAGGCCCGCAGCGACGCCCGCTCCGCCACGCTCGGCTCGTCCAGGCTGCGGTCTCGACCCGACGCCAGGACCGATGCCAGGACCTTGACCGCGGGCACCCCCAGCCGGGCGGCTGCCTCGGGCGTCGCCAGCACCAAGGCGGCAGCCCCATCGGCGATGGGTGAGCACATGAGCACCGTCAGCGGGTCCGCCACGATCCGGCTGGCCAGCACCTCGTCGATCGTGACGAGGTCCCGGTACTGGGCCTTCGGGTTCTCCGAGGCGTGCCGATGGTTCTTGACCGACACTGCCGCCAGATCCTCCTTGGTCCCGCCGCTGCGGGACAGGTAGAGCTGGGTCATCTGGGCGTACACCTGCATGAAGGGAGAGCTCTGCAGTTTCCCTCCCGAGCCGCCCGACGCGGCCGACCCGGCTGAGGCCGCTGCGTCTGGCGTGCCGCCGGCCGGGGCGGCAGGCGGCGGCCAGCCGAGGAGCACCGTCGACAGCATGTCCCGGATGCCGGAGAGATCCTCCAAGTCGATGGCCGTCCCGATGGCGGCGAACGAGCGCATCTTGTCGGCGTGGGTCAGCTTCTCGGCGCCGACGGCGAGGGCGATCTCGGCTGATCCCGAGGCGATGGACTGCCACGCCAGGTGGACGGCGCTCGATGCCGACGCGCACGCGTTCTCGACGTTGACGATGGGCGATCCCAGGAGCCCGGTGTGGTGGAGCGCGGATTGGCCGCGGATCATCTCCTGGCATTGCAGGATCCCGCCCGCTGCGTTGGCGAACGCGGTGAACTCGACCGCTTCGGGGCCGATCCCAGCGTCACCGAGCGCCTCTGTCACCGCCTCCTCCGCCAGCGACCTGACGCTGCGATCGAAGAACTTGCCGAATCGGGTCATCCCCGTCCCGATGACGACGACCTCGTTCATGACGCTCCCTCCTGGGCTGGTCCGGCCACCGGTCAGCCTCGATCCATCGCAGCCTGGCGGTCCCAGGTTCCGGGTGTGACGCCCCGCTGCTTCAGCTCCTCGTAGCGCACCCGATGCGTGCCGGTCTTCGGGATCTCGCTGACGATCTCGACGTACCGGGGCACCGCGTGGCGCGCCATCTTCCCCTCGCAGTAGCCCACGATCTCCTCGGGCGTGATGTGCGCACCGGGTGCGGGCACCACCACCAGTTTCACCTCGTCCTCACCGAGCGCCGACGCCACGGCGTGCGCAGCGCACTCCTGCACATGCGGGTGGTTGCCGACGACGGTCTCGATCTCCCAGGCGGAGATGTTCTCCCCCAGGCGCCGGATGGACTCCTTCTTCCGGCCCCGGTAGTAGTAGAAGCCGTCGGCATCCACGCTGGCCAGGTCGCCGGTGTGGAACCACCCGTCGCGGTACGCGGTTGCCGTGGCTTCCGGCATGCCGTGATAGTGGCTGAGCTGTCCACTCGGGTGGCGGAAGACGAGCTCACCGACCTGGTCCGGCGGCACGGGCTTCCCCGCGTCGTCGACCACGGCGAATTCGACCCCGGCCACGGGCTTGCCCATGGAACCGACGCGGCCTTCGGTGTTGACGAGGATCCCCGGGGCGTCGACCATGCCGAACCATTCGACGAGCCGGACACCGAAACGATCCTGGAATTCCTCCCACCGATCCGGCGGGCAGCCGGCGGACAGCACCACGCGGACCGGGTTGTCAGCGTCGTTGGCCCGCTGGGGTTGGGCCAGCAGGATCGAGATCATGCCGCCGAGGGCGTTGAACTCCACCGCGTCGTAGCGCCGGCACTCGTCGAAGAAGCGCGACGCGCTGAACCGCTCCCCCAAAGCGAAGCGAGCGTCGAGCACCATCGACCCGATCATGGAGACGTACAGGGCATTGCCGTGGAACAGCGGCAGCGGGGTGTACATCGTCTCGCCGGGCTGCACGCCCGAAGCGCCCAGCAGCATGGCGATGGCGCCGGCGTCGTACTGGGTCGTCACCACCCCCTTGGGCGGTCCCGTCGTGCCAGAGGTGTAGAGCATGGCCGGCCCCGCCGAGGCCTCCTCGACCTGCGCGTCGGGGTCGACGTCCGGTGCGGCCAGCAGCCGGTCGGCGTCCCAGTCGAACTCCTGTCCGGTCGGGCCCCCGACGACGACGGCGCGGGCCAGGTCCGGGCACCCGGCGCGGGCTTCGCCGAACGCCTCGCGCAGGTCTGCGGACACGACCGCGCCGCGGACCCCGGAGTCGGCCAGGATGTGATGCAAGGTGACGCCCCGCTGCGCGGTGTTGACGGGGACCGGCCCGGCCCCGATGAACAGCAGCCCCAAGTAGGCCCAGATGAACTCGGGGCAATTGCCCAGAAGCAGCGCCACCCGGTCGCCCGGCTTGATGCCGAGCTCGAGCCAGCCGTTCGCCGCACGGCGCGCGTGGCTGAGCACCTCGCTCCAGGCGACGGTCTCGTCCTTCCATGCCAGCCATGGCGCGTCGGGGTGCGCCCGGGCCCGCTCGCGGATGATCATCTCAATCACGGACTGCGCGCGCGTCATCGTGGAGAACTTTCCCTGCGCCACCCGCAGCCCGACGGTGTGCCGGCGGGTCTCGGCGTTCGAGACGCGCGGGCTGCCGGGCCGTCAGGCACGGTGGCCGTCGACGATCTGCCGTGCGGCGACGAGGCCGAGGAACTCGTTGACCCCGTCCTCGATGAGCGCCGCCCGAGCGTCGCGCAGGAGCTTCTCCACCAGCATCCCCCGCGCCAGCCCGACCCCGCCGTGCACCTGCACGGCGTCGTTCGCCACCGAGAACGCGGCCTCGGTGCACGTGACCTTGGCGTTCACCGCATGGGCGAGGACGCCGACGCCGTCGAGCTTTTCCGCACCGGTCATGACAGCTCGGGACACGGCGACCGCCTGCTGGTACCGGGAGAACATGGAGAAGAGCTTGGACTGCACCAGCTGGTGCTCGCAGATTCGCTTGCCTCCCTGGACCCGCTCCCGAGCGTAGGCGAGCGCCTCCTCGAACGCGGCGCGGGCCAGGCCCGTGAAGATCGCTCCCATCCCCGCATTGGCATAGGACAGGGTCATCTCGAGCGCGAGCGGGTACATGTCGGGTTGGGCCAGCAGGCACCAACCGGGGACGCGGACCTCGTCGAAGAAGATCTCCCCCTGGTTCAGCGCCCGCTGGCCGTGCTTCTCCAGCGCGGCACCGCGCTTCACCCCCGGGAGGTCGAGGGGCACGATCACGACGGCACCACCGCTCATGCCCCGGTCCTCCTCCATGGTGCAGAAGAGCAGGGCGTGGGTGGCGATGGTGCCGTTGGACACCCACGCCGACTTCTGGCCGGTGATGACGATGTCGTCACCCACCCGGCGCGCCCGGCAGCCCCCGGTGATGGCCGGGTCGGCGAACTCCGGTCGGCCGACGCCGAGCGTGTCCGACCCGTGCCCAGGCTCGGTGATGGCCCAGCACCCGATCATCCGGGCGTCGCGGTCCTCGGCGAACGGACGGACGATCTCGTCCACCACGGTCTCGTTGCCGAGCAGCTGGGCCACGATCGAGGTGAGCAGGAAGGGCATGGAGGTCACCCCGAGGCTGACAGCCAGGTCGGAGGCGGCCCACCCCATCTCCCCGTACACGGCATGCTGGGTGGCGGCGCCGAGGTCGAGACCCCCGTGCACCTCGGGCAGCACAGCAGCGTGATTGCCCAAGCCGTACCAGGCGTGCAAGACGTCCCACAGCGGTGATCCAGGTGCGGCGACCGCCTCGGCAGACATGGTGTCCAAGCGCAGGCTGGCCGGTCGCAGCACGTCGGCACCGAACCGATGGACCTCCGAGCACAGGGCCTGCTCCTCGGGCCCCAGGCCAGACGGAAGTTCCACGTACATAGCAACCCCTCCCCCATCCGCCCGGCGTGCGTGCGGGCGCACGACCGGGGCTCAGCTCGCCCTGCGGCTCGGACCGCCGCTGGACAACCGTTGCTGTTGCTCTTGTTCTACTCAACCTATTGAATAGATGTCAATGGTGCAACTCAACCTTGCCCTGTGTGGAGTGCCACCCGGGCCACACGTACAGCCGTGACAGTGACGCGTACCGTGGTGGTGACGGGCGGCCTGGGTGGCGCCGGGCTGGTTCCGGCCCTGGTTCGGGTGATCGGGTACGACGCGCTGACCGCCGTGGTGAACGTCGGCGACGACTTCGACTGGTTCGGGCTGCGCGTCTGCCCGGACATCGACACGGTGCTGTACGCGCTCGCCGGTGTGTTCGACGGCGAGCGAGGATGGGGCATCGCCGGGGACAGCTTCACCACCGTGGCCGCGCTGGGGGACCTGGGGGCGGCTCCGTGGTTCGGGATCGGCGACCGGGACATGGCGACGCACCTGCGGCGATCGGAGCTGCTGGCGTCGGGGTTGACCCTCACCGAGGTCACCCGCGAGCTTGCCACGGTCCTGGGCGCCGGCCCGGTGGCGGTCGTTCCGGCCGCTGACCACCCGAGCCCGACGCGCCTGGTGCTCGACGACGGCAGGACCGTCGACTTCCAGGACTGGTACGTGCGCCAACAGGGTGTTCCCCCGGTCCACGCCATCGTGGCCGGTGGGGGTCCCGCCGCGCCCGGGGTCGTAGCGGCGTTGGCGGCGGCGCAGGCCGTGGTCCTCGGGCCGAGCAACCCGGTGACCAGCATCGGCCCGGTCCTCGCACTCGACGGCGTCCGTTCGGCCATTGCCGCCGTCCCGGTGCGCATCGCCGTATCGCCCGTCGTGTGCGGCGGTGATGCCCCACGTGCAGGGGTGGAGCATCACAGCCGGGCCCGGCGTGCCGTCCTGGCCGCGTCGGGGGACCACGACGATCCTGCCGGGATCGCCGCGTACTACGCCCGCACCTATCCGGGCCTGGTGGGCACCTTCGTGCTCGACCACCGGGACGCGGCAGCGGCCGACGCGGTGGCCGCCGTAGGCATGCAGCCCGTGCTCGGCGACCTGCTCGACCCGCAGGCGCTGGCGCAGGTCGTCGCCGACCTGGTCGGCACCGCCGCCGGCCCGGCGCCCGGCCCGGCTCTCGGTGCGATGCCCGTCGGGGCGCGGTCCGCTTCGAATGCCGTCTCGCGGTCCGCTGCGATCGCTGGA